>CAYWFO010000118.1:0-5925 GCA_964457485.1 uncultured Haloferacaceae archaeon
TCGTCGACATAACAGGGCCCACCGCGCTCGATTTCGAGGACGACCCGAAGATCCCGATTTTCGGTGATCGGTTTGGGGGTGGAGGAACCGGAGCCGACGCTGTCCGAACTCATACGCGTACATTCGACTGAGATTATAAAACAGTATTCCTCGGTTCCGGCCCGTTGGAAGACATCGAAACCTGTGACCTATTCGACGCGCTGGCCGCGGAGTTCGACGTTCCCGTGTTGAGCCGGATTCCGCTCGACCCGGCCATCGGCGACGCTCGCATCGACACCGGACGACGACCATCGACTGCGTGACTGCCACCCACGGCGTTGTCTCAGTGTCGGTACTGTGCGGCGTTGTTGCCGTTCGCGGCCCTGTAGCGGCACTGATCGGCCTCGTCAGTCGTCGGTTAGATCGCTAATCCAGGTGCGGGCGGCCATCGCCTGCGGGAAGCCTAGCGTTGGAATCGAGAGCATCGCCACATGGTGAAGAGCCTCGGGATCAACTCCGTCGTCGAGCCCGCGTCGAACGTGTGAGTGAACCGCGCCCTCGGACTGCGCACCGACTGCGAGCGCGAGTTTAACGAGGCGTTTGGTTTCGTCGTCGAGCGGGCCAGCCTCCGAGCAGGCTCTACCCAACGCCGAATACTGCTCCCAGACATCGGGCTGTTCGTCGGCGAGTCGTCCGGCGGTCGAGGGAAGTTCATCACTGTCGTCAGCGGTCTCTGTCATACGTATCGCTTCGACTGGACGAGCAAAACCGTTGTGTAGGCGGGGCCGGAGCCACACACGTGCGTCGACATTCAGAAGTCATATTGTGCCGCTGTGCGGACATACCGACATGGACGCCTACGAGTTGATCACCCGCAACGCCGCTGAGGTGGTCACGGAAGACGAGGTTCGCACGCTAGCTGACTCGCCTGCCGGCAAGCGAGCGTATGTCGGCTACGAGCCCTCGGGCGTTCTCCACATCGGGCACATGCTGACCGCAACAAAACTCATCGACCTCCAGGAGGCGGGCTTCGAGGTCACGGTTCTCTTGGCCGATGTTCACGCCTATCTCAACGACAAGGGGAGCTTCGCGGAGATTCGCGAGACTGCCGAGCGAATGAAAGCGCAGTTCATCGCCTACGGGCTCGACGCCGACAAAACCGAGTTCGTGCTGGGCTCGACGTACCAACTCGACGAGGAGTACACGCTCGACCTTCACGCCGCCGAATTGACGACGACCGTGTCGCGGGCCAAACGCGCGATGGCCGAAATCCAGCGTGGCGACCACGCGAAGGTTTCTCAGATGGTCTATCCACTGATGCAGGCGCTCGACATCGCGTACCTCGATGTCGACCTCGCCGTGGGCGGACTTGATCAGCGAAAAGTCCACATGCTGGCGCGAGAGACGCTTCCAGACCTCGGCTACGACGTTCGACCTGCGCTCCATACACCGATTATTGCGGATCTCGAAACCGGCGTCGGGAAGATGTCGTCGAGCGACGGCGTGACGATTTCGATGGAAGACAGCGCCGAGAAACTCACCGAGAAAATCAACAGCGCGTTCTGCCCACCAACGGCAGACCCCGAGCCTGACGAAGATGGCAACGAACGGGAAAACCCCGTTTTGCAGCTATTCAAATACCACGTGTTTCCCCGGTTTTCCGAGGTCGTTGTCGAACGCCCCGACAAGTACGGTGGGAACCTCACCTACGCGGCGTACGCCGACCTCGAAGCCGACCTCGAAAGCGGTGCGCTCCATCCGGCCGACGCGAAAGGGGCGCTTGCCGACGCGCTCGACGAGTTGATCGCGCCGGGTCGACAGCGCCTCTCGGCGTCGACGTAGTTTTTATGTTCAGCCGAGAGCGACGACGATACTTTTCAGTTGCGAGCGACGACGATACTTTTCACCCGGGCGACCATACATCGACCAATGACCGACGAGTTCGGCCTTCTCGATGTCGATGCGACTGACGAGTTCGGCGACGAGTGGGAGCAGATCGATGTCAGTGACACCGAGGCCGACCGTATCGCTCGTAGCCGTGACCGCGAGTTCGAACAGTTCCGCAAGCGCATCAAGGACGCCGATCAGTTCAAAGTCGAACAGTCGGTGTTCGACGATGCGACGTTTGGTGCACTCTACAAACTCGTCGCCGACGGCCACATCGAAGCCTTCGGCGGCCCGATTTCGACCGGCAAGGAGGCCAACGTCTACGAGGCACTCGGTGCTGACGACACCGAGGTCGCGGTCAAGGTGTTTCGAATCAACGCCTCGGCGTTTCGCCAGATGCGCGACTATCTCGAAGGCGACCCCCGGTTCGACGGAATCGGCAACGACAAGGGCCAGGTCGTTCTCGCGTGGGTGCGCAAGGAGTACGCCAACCTCGAACGGGCGATGAAGGCGGGCGTTCGGGTGCCGAAACCGATCGCCGTCGAGCGCAACGTCCTCGTCATGGAACTCGTTGGGCTCGTCGAGGATCGCGCGCGCCGACTCGCCGAAGTCCACGTCGAAAACCCCGAAACTGCCTACGAGGTCGTCCGCGAGTACATGCGCCGGCTCCACACGGCCGGGCTGATTCACGGCGACCTCTCGGAGTACAACATGATCATCCACGACGGCGAGTTGGTGATTATCGATCTCGGACAGGCCGTGACGGTGCACCATCCGAACGCCAGCGACTTCCTTCAGCGCGACTGCGAGAACGTCGCGTCGTTTTTTCGGCGACAGGGCATAGCGGTGACGAGCGACGAGCTGTTCGAGTTCGTTGCCGGCGACGACGACCGAATCGTGCGGTGAGCGTGCTGTTTCGTAGCGTGGCTCGGGTGCCGCTCACGACCTGATTGTCCGGTCGGCGAGGAACACGCTTAAACAGATCCGCCGGGTACGACGCGTATGCAACACGTCACGATTCCCCAGGATCGAATTGGCGTTCTCATCGGTGAGGGCGGCGAGACGATGCGGGAAATCGAATCCCGATCCGAGGTTCGTCTCGACATCGACTCCGAATCCGGATCGGTCGCAATCGACGCCGTTGGCGATCCCATCACGGGACTCGTCGCCCCCGACATCGTTCGCGCGATCGGTCGCGGATTCAAGCCCGAAACGGCGCTGACGCTGCTCGACGGCGAACTCCGCATGTTCGATTTGATCGATCTGAGCGACAAAACCCGAAACGACAACGATCTGCGTCGCCAGAAGGGTCGGCTCATCGGCGAAAACGGCCGCACCAGAGAGCTCATGGAGGAACTGTCTGGCGCACACGTCGTCATCTACGGCTCGACGCTCGGCATCATCGGCGAGGCCGAAGAGGTCGAAGCCGTCCGCCGGGCGGTCGGCATGATTCTCGACGGTGCACCCCACGGCGCGGTCTACTCGTATCTCGAGCGCAAACACCGCGAACTCTCTGCGGGGCCCGAACTGTAGGTCGCTTTCTATCGCTTCGCCGCGTCACGGTCGGCGTTCGCGTCTGTGCTCCTGTGTTCCTGGATTTTTTCGACCACAAAGCCGTTAGTCGGCGCGGATTCGTGCGACAACGTCCTCGGCAACGCCCGAGAGATGCACCTGTCCGAACGTCGCGACGACGACCGCACCCAGCGTGTTGAACATCATGTCGCGAACCGTGTCGTCGATGCCGTGTTGGGCCAGCGGCATCTGGATGCCGGTCGCGTCGGCCGCGATGTCGAGGCCGAACTCGAAAAGCTCCCAGATCACGCCGAACGCCATCACGGTAATCAGAATAAAGACGAACGCAAAGCGGGTCGGAATGGTGATGTCGTCGCTGTGGAGATCGACCGACCGCGCGAACGTGTAGCCGATGGCGGCGACGAGCGAGGCCGACATCGCGTGGGTGAGGTGATCCCACCAGCCGATCTGGGCGTACAGCCCGGCCGACCCCATCGTGTGAAGAAACACCGCGAGCGTGATCCAGAGGCCGAGCCACGGATCGAGCGGGAGGTCGTAGTTGCGTTCGAGAAGCGCGGGTGCAAACGTGATCGCCAGCGCGACGCTTGCGTTCGTGATCGCCTTCGGTTCGGCGAACACCACGCCGTAGGCGACGATTGCGACCAACAACAGCTGCATTACTCGGGTGAGCCGCCGCTGGGTCGTCACCGAGGGCCGCGGCAGGAGCGTCATCGCCGCACCACCCGCCGGAGCCGACGCCGAAGCGCACGCCCACGCCGCCGGAAGTACGCAGCGAACACCACGCCGGCGACCAGCCCCGCAAGCGTCACCCAGAGAAACTCGATCATGAGCGCCGCGTTGGCGGCGTCCTGTGAGACGCCGGGTTCTATCAGAAACTCGGTGCCGAGCAGGCGGTCGCTGTTCCACCGAATAACCGACCACGCCGCGACCGACGCAAGCGTCGTGAGAACGACGAAAAACACCGCAAACCAGTGGTTCAGCCGGAGTTCGGTGAACATGTGGAGTTCGACGGTGACGATGAGCGCCAGCCCGGCCACCGAGAGATAGTAGCCGAACACGCCGATGTCGCCGCCGGCGAGCGCCCGCACGAGAATCGGGAGCAATGCCAACGTCAGTAGCTCCCACGGCAGCATGACCCGCCAGTTGCGGTGGGCGATCGGGGGGAGCAACACGATCGCGGCGGTGACGGCGACGAACAGGATCCAGAGCCGGTCGAAATCCAGCACGCTCTCGATGAACACGGCCACCAGCACCGCAACCAACAGCCACGCCAGCAGGGCGTTGTTCCGGCTGTTTTTGAACAGTGTTGCGAGGATGTCCGGCGGTGCCGAACCGCCCGCAGTCGAACTCGTCATGGGGCAGTCCAGCACACGAGTAGGCATAAACCTACCAATCCCGCTCACGCTCGGGGTGCGCGCGTTTTGTGTCTCCAATGCTTGCAACTCTGGTACCTGCTCCGCGGATCATACTCACTGGTAGCGCTTGGGCACGTAGCGCTGGAACACATCAGGAACGAGACCAAAGACGACCCGTGCGATGGCCGCGAGTCGCCGCCGGAGGAGGGTGTAGATAACGCCAATCAGCACGGCGAGGGCGACGACAACGCGAAACACGTCGGGCAGCACCACGAACAGCGGAACCGAGATGGCGACGAGCACCAGCAGATCACGGGGGGAGCCGTCGTACGGAATCCAGCGCTTAGGCCGTCGCCAGCGTCCCTTGAGATGGTCGTACACGCCGCGGTCGGAGGTGGCTTCCCACGGTTCGAGTTCCAGTCCGCCGCCGTAGCGATCCATGCGGCAGTGCGCTGCGGCCGCGAGCAACACGAACGCGAGGCCGACGCTTATCGAACTGCGCGCGACGAACGCCCAGCCGGCCGCGGGAACGGTGGCCAACAGATACAGGGTGGGAAAGTGCAGCGTTTTGCGGTGGCCGGCGTACAGATCGAGATCCGGGAGAATGCCGCCGATGAGCCCGCCGGCGAGCGCCGCTGGGGCCAACTCGGGGGCAACCGCGAGCATCGGGGCGGCGATCGCCAGTCCGACGACCGCGTGGGTTGGAAGCATCATAGTCGACTTGTCGGGTACACTGTTCCTGTGTGGGTCACACGTATAGCCGCGACGATTTGGCCGCCGGTTTCGCCCGACGACGGGCCAGTTCTCGAATTCCCGGTTCTTTCAGCTATGCGCCCGTCGTCGACATCATCGGTGAGATCGATTCCTGCTGAAAAAACAGCTGACGGTGGCGGTACAGCCTGTGCGCTCACCGATCAGGAAAATAGGGGATCACACGGCCAGCATATAATCCAGTCCGCAGCTACTGGTGACTGTTTCGGTGCGGAAAACAGTACAATACCCACCAACCCGCCACGACAGCCGCCGACGAAAAGCCAGTAGCTGCCGACCTCGTCGGCTGTGGGAGACATCTCAAGCCGGCTCGCCGCACTGTGCAAGCAAGCCACCTGTCTCTGTTTAGCTGATTGCAGGCGCTAAGCCCCCTTCCTCAACGAGTCGTTCGAGAATCGAA
>CAYWFO010000119.1:0-1867 GCA_964457485.1 uncultured Haloferacaceae archaeon
TCACTGACGTTCGTCTCGCGAATTCTGACACCTTTGCCCGCCAGATGTCGCATCTGCTGTTGGGCGAACTCTTCCTCTCGCGTGCCGCGAGTCGCTAACACGTACATGACCGCACTTCCGACGGGCCGCATCGTCCGGCCGGCCCGCTGGGTGCCCTGTCGACGCGAGCCACCCAACCCCGAAGCCACAATCGCCAACTCCGCGTTGGGGAGGTCGATCCCCTCGTCGGCGATTCGTGAGACGACGAGCGTCTGCAACTCGCCGTCGCGGAACGCCTCAAACTGGCGCTGGCGTTCGTAATGCCGTGTTTCGCCGCTAATAAACGGACTGTCGATGGCGTCGGCAATCTCGGTGCCCTGGTCGAGATAGTCGACGAAAATCAGCGTTTTCGAGTTGGGATGCGTTTCACAGAGATACCGAATTTCGTCGATTTTGGCCGGGTTCATCGCGGCCAGTTGGTACCGCTCGTGGCCGTCAGCGCTTGCGTACTCGTTGCGAGCGATTTCGTCGCGCCAGGGCACATACCGGATCTCGACTTCCGGCTCGGCAACAAACCCGGCATCAAACAACGCGGCCCAGTCGGTGCCAATCGGCGGGCCGATCAGCGTGAAAATCTCGGATTCTTTGTCATCTTCTCGGACGGGGGTCGCGCTAAGCCCCAACCGGTGGGAGGTCTGGAGGTCTGCACTCCGACGGAACACTTTGCTTGGGATGTGCTGGACTTCATCATAAACGATCAGCCCCCATTTCCGCGAATCGAACAGCTGTCGGTGGCGATCCATCCCGGCGGTCTGATAGGTCGCAATCGTCACCGGCCGGATAGTTTTCTCGCCGCCGTGGTACTCGCCGATCTGGTCATCGGTGAGCGTCGACTTCGTTTTCAACTCCTCGCGCCACTGCGCGGCGAGTTCGCGGCTCGGCACGAGGATCAGCGTTTCGCCACCGACCGCAGCGATGGTGGCGATGGCGGCAATCGTCTTTCCACTTCCCGGCGGGCCGACGTAGACGCCCGCCTGCTGGTCGAGAAAGGTGTCGACCCACGACTCTTGATACTCTCGGAGCGACCCAGTCACCTCGATTTCGATCGGATCGCCCGTTTTGAGGTCGCGGTCATCGACAACTGGATACCCCGCCTCGTAGAGGGTGCGCTTGACCGACGCGACCTCGTCGCTGTTGATCCAGCTTTCGGTGTCCGAGATCGGCGCGCGAAGCTGGTCGTCGCTGAGTTTCTGACGGGCGACGTTGCCCATCAGCTCCTCTGTGGCGGCCGCCAGAACGACATAGCCGTCCTCGTGAGTCCGAAGCGTAAACTGGTGGGCGCGCTGCCACTGCGACTCGATCCAGGCTTCGAGATGCTCCAGTCGCCGGGGCAACACCGATCGAACCGAGCCCAAGAGGCCGCCGAGATCGTCAAACGGTGCCGCCCAGATATCCTCCTGACGAATGCGGTACAAATATCCTCGTGTTCCCGGCTCACTCCCCGTTGAGTCGACCAGATGGGCGAACTGCGAGAGTTGTGCGCGGGTGTACTGCGTCGGTTGGTCGACAACGATCTCGCGACGGGTCGGAAACGCGATGACACGCTCTCGGGTCGCCAGCTCACGAACCTCCGTCGGATACCACGCGACTGGCTCGCCCGCAACGCTGACGCGTTCGAGTTTTCCGGCGGCACTCAGGCGGTCGAGCCCGCCGCGGGCGACTGTCGATGGAATGTCGAGCCGACGGGCGATCTGCGTGGCGGTCAACACCGGCCGTTCCTCGCGGTCGACGGCGGTGTAAAAATCCTCCATCGAGAGTGACACCGCTCGATCGTTGGTGTCGTCATCAGCCCGGGCGTCTGCGTCGCCATCGCCATCAGCCCGGGCGT
>CAYWFO010000119.1:1967-5860 GCA_964457485.1 uncultured Haloferacaceae archaeon
CATCAGCCCGGGCGTCTGCGTCGCCATCGCCATCAGCCCGGGCGTTAGTGTCGCCACCGCCATCGGTTCTGGCGTTGGTGTCGGCGTCGGTTCGGGTGTCGCCATCGGCTCCGTTTTCCGTACTCGTGTCGACACCACGCTCCTCGGCGTCGTCGACAGCGTCATCGACCATTGTCGACACAAAGCGGCCGACAACCAAACCCGTTGTGACCCGCCGGCCGTGGTATCGTGGCCGGGTTAATCCGTACAGCGTCGGTCGCACAGTTCCTGTTTCGAGCGGAAACGGCCGCCGCAGTCGACACACTCGACCGACCGAGAGCCGAGATGGGTGACGACCCGGTGGCCCGAAATCTCGAACGGACGCGTCACAACTCGTGGTTGGATGCGTTCGGGAATCTGTTGGTCATGATTGGCGCTGAGATCCGCGCGCAACTGGATGGTGTGAATGTCCGTTTCGTGCCACTGCCCCGAGTCGCGCGCGGCCGCCCAGTCGTCAACCTCGGTCCACCCGGTGACGACGACCGGCGAGCGAGTTTCGGTGTCGCCGACAACGACGATGTATCGGATGCCGTTTTTGACGAGTGAAAACCGCCAGCCGTCGGTTGTATTGTACCGGAGTTGGCCCTTACGGATCGCCTGGCTGACAACGGGAACCGAGACGTACCGGCCCTGTTGGTGCAGTCGCTCACGGAAATGGTCAGTCTGTGCATACAACGAAGGGGTTCGAAGGGGGCGATCTTCGGGTGTCCGTCGTCGGGTTGGTGTGTCGGCACTCGGCCGTGAGCGGCCGATGGTTTCGACATACGCAGTCGGTTCGGGAAGCGAACCGAGCCCCGGCGTCTCCTCGACACCCGGACCGCTCTGTCGGGATGCCACTAACTGGGGCTATGAAGGGCGAGAATATAAACTTTCAGCCGAATCGCGGCGGCGGCCGGCAACTCGGTCTATGGCGTGTCGCTTCGAGCGGAGCCAGCGGCCACTAGAAGCTGACCGAGAGGGAGAACGATGAAAAAACAGTGGCAAGAAGAGGACGAACCGACGAAATCCCAGCGTACCGCTGCCAACCGCGTTGCAAAATCGTTGCGACGAGCCTATCCGAGCAGGCCGAGTCCCTCGATCCGTTCGACGATTTTTTCGACCGCAGCGGTCGCATCCTGCGTCTGTTTCCCACCAGTAATCACGATCTTACCGCTGCCGAAAAGCAGAATCACGACTTTCGGCTCGTCCATCCGGTAGACGAGCCCGGGGAACTGTTCGGGTTCGTACTCGACATCCTCGAGACCAAGCCCGATCGCCAACGCGTTGAGGTTGAGATTGTGGCCGAGGTCGGCGCTTGAGACGATGTTCTGGACGGTGATTTCGGGCGACTCCTCGACAGGAATGCTCAGTCCACGAAGCTTCTCGAAAATAATCCCGAGTGCCTCGTGGACATCGTCGATGCTTTTTGCTCCCGTACAGACGATTTTACCCGAACGGAAGATGAGCGCGGCCGCTTTTGGTTCTTGGGTTCGGTAGACCAGTCCCGGGAAGTTGTCCGGATTGAAGTCGGCTCCCGGAAGATCCTCGGCGAGCGCTTCGAGGTCGAGTTCCTGGCCGATTCCCGTTGATGCAACCACGTTCTGGATTTCGATGGAGTCTGCAGGCGCTGTCATCTATACGTACGTATATATACGCCGTCCTTATAAACCGACCCGTTATAAACTGGTTTCGCCGCTTTTAGTATTCGCTCGAAAGCGCCATTCGCTACGGGTGGTGTTCGCACACGCCCGGCGAGCCGCGTTTTTCAAGTACTCGGGCCGAATAGCTGAGCGCAACTGATGAGCGAGGACTTCTACGAGGTACTCGGTGTCTCCCGCGACGCGACCGCCGAGGAGATCAAACAGGCCTACCGCAAAAAGGCCGCCAAGTATCATCCCGACGTGAGCGACGAGCCCGACGCCGAGGAGAAGTTCAAGAAAATCAAGAAGGCCAAAGAGATTCTCTCCGACGACGAAAAGCGCCAGGCCTACGATCAGATGGGCCACGATCGGTTCGAGCAGGCCGAAAAACGCGGCGGCTTCGACGGTGGCGCTGGCGCGGGCGGTGCCGGCGGCATGGGCGGCTTCGGTGGCGGCGGCGCGGGCGGCTTCGAAGACATTTTCGAGCAGTTCTTTGGTGGCGGCATGGGCGAACAGGGCGGCGGAAACCGCCCCCGACAGGGCCGTGACCTCCGAACCGCAATGGCGATTGACCTCGAGGAGGCCTACGAGGGTGTCAACAAGGAGTTCACCATTACCCGGCCCGAAACCTGTCCGGACTGCGACGGCGAGGGACACCCGCCGGACGCCACGATCAGAACCTGCCCAGAGTGCAACGGCACCGGGCAGGTTACGCGCGTTCAACAAACCCCCTTCGGCCGCGTTCAGCAGCGGTCGACCTGCCCACGGTGTGGTGGCGACGGCCAGATTACCGACGAGGAGTGTGCAACCTGTGGTGGCGACGGCATTATCGAAAAAGAGGTCACGCTGACCGTCGACGTTCCCGCCGGCATTCGGTCGGGCCAGACGCTCCGAATGGATGGCGAGGGCGCACCGGGCGAAAACCGCGGGCCGAACGGTGACCTGCTTATTGACGTAGAGGTTCGCGAGCACGACCAGTTCGAACGCGACGGCGACGACCTTCACTACACCCAACCGATTTCGTTCCCACAGGCGGCGTTCGGCGACAAAATCGAGGTGCCGACGCTCGACGGCACAAAAAAGCTGGAAATCCCGAAAGGCACCCAAAGCGGCGAACGGTTCCGTCTTCGCGGGCAGGGAATGCCGCGTCTCCGCAGCCGTCGGTCGGGTCACCTGTTTGTGACTGTACAGGTGGTAACGCCCGAATCGCTCAACGAGGAGCAGCGTGAGGCGCTCGAAGCCTTTGCGGAAGCCGGGGGCGAAGAAGTCGAAGTCTCGGAGGGCTTTTTCGAGCGGATTAAAAACAGTTTCTGACGGGTGCGCCCCACGAGACAGCGACAGGCGCTTTTGTGTCGGGCGACACCTTCCAGTATGGACTGGTCGGTCATCGGCGATTTGGTGGCGCGGGAACGACGAAGCGAGCGACCAGCGTTGTCGGTTCCTCGGATCGACCGCACGATGAGCTATCACGAACTGCTCACGAACGCCTACAAAGCCGCAAACGTGCTGCGGTATCTGGGCGTGAGCGACGACGCAACCGTCGCGATCGATCCAACCGCCCATCCCGTGGCTGTGGTGGCGTTTCTCGGAGCGGCCCAACTCGGTGCAACGGTCGAATTCGATCCGGACGTTGACGCCCGACTCACGCTTGTACCCGTTGCCGACGAAGCCGCCTACGAACTCGATCCGGGCCAGAAACTCGCGGTCTACGGCGGTACGCCGGCATCACCACGGACGACCCACTGGGAAAAGGAAGTGTGGAGCGAGAACCCCGGAACACCCCCGATTACGGTCGATCCCGACTCGGCAGTACTGTCGGCTGAGAAGGCAACATACAGCCACCAAGCGGTGCGTTCTGCGGCCGATCGCGTTGTCGACGCGTTGGCGTTGACAGGGGAGTCACGGCTTGCGATCCGACTGCCACTCTCGTCGCCTTTGTGCGTTGTCGCCATCGTTGCAGCACTCTCGGTCGGGGCGATGGCGATTACGACCGACGGCTCAACACAGGACGTTGACGCCGATACTGCCGTCGTGGAAAATGGGGGTGTGCCGCCGGAACCGACCTCGCTCTCGCCGGCAGCCGTGTCGATTGCGGAGGACTCGTGATGCGGAGGCCAAACGACAGTTTGATACAGGGATTCGGCCGTATGTGTTGATGCGCGTGGGTAGCCAAGCCAGGAAAAGGCGCAGCGCTTAGGACGCTGTCCCGTAGGGGTCCGCCGGTTCAAATCCGGT
>CAYWFO010000120.1:0-5576 GCA_964457485.1 uncultured Haloferacaceae archaeon
CGTCGTTTCTGCCCGTGATATTACTCCCCGTGAGCGACAACGTCGCGA
The DNA here is from genome assembly GCA_964457485.1 of uncultured Haloferacaceae archaeon. Lineage (GTDB taxonomy): Archaea > Halobacteriota > Halobacteria > Halobacteriales > Haloferacaceae > PL-Br10-E2g29. Next base: position 49 of record CAYWFO010000120.1, read on the forward strand.
GTTAGAGGCGTTCCAGCAGGCTGTCGAGGATGCGAAAGACGGCTTCGCTATTCTCGAGGATGGAGAATACACCTACATCGACGAGACACACGCGAATATGTATGGGTTCGATGATACTGACCGACTCCTCGGGAACTCCTGGCGGATGCTCTATGACGAAGATGAGGTAGAGCGTCTTGAGTCGGAAGCGCTCCCCGTGCTTGAGTCAGAGGGGCACTGGCAGGGGAAAGTAACCGGAACCCGACCGGACGGAACGACGTTCCCGGCTGGTCTCTCTCTGACCATCGTCGGTGATGATCCCCTCGTGTGTACTGTGCGCGATGAAACTGAAAGACAGCAACGGATTCAACAGATTCAACAGGAGCGGAAGCGGTTCAAGATCCTCTCGGAAAGTCTCGAAGACTACGCCTTTGTACTTCTCGATGACGATGGACAGATCGACAGCTGGAACGATGGAGCAGCCGACATCTTTGGATACGACGAAGAAGCTGCAATTGGTATGCCAGCAGCAGAGTTACACCCTAAACAGGATCAAAAACGTGGGATTGCTGATCGGTTGTTAAAACAGGCATCACTCGCAGGAGAAAGTACTCACGAAGGACAGCGAGTCCGTCAGGATGGATCGTCGTTTCCTGCAGAAGTCTCATACGTTCCCCTTCAAACTGAAGATGGAGTGTTCCTGGGATACGGGATGGTCATCAGAGATCTTACGAACCAGCGTCAACAGCGGCGTAGAACAGAGCGGTTCGTTGAGGAATCAGTCGACGTCGTGTCTATCTTAGATCGCGACGGGTGTTTCACCTATCTTAGTGGCTCTGCTGAACGGGTTCTTGGATATGATCCAACTCAGCTAAATCAAGAGAGTGTCTTTGATGTTATCCATCCTGAGGATCGGGACCGTGTAATGGAAGCGTTTTTCGCCGCCGTGGAGGATTCCGATTCAAGCGTTCAGCTAGAGTTCCAAGCAATGGATGCGGATGACGAGTGGATTACCGTAGAGGCACGTGGACGGAATCTCTTTGACGATGAAGCAATTGGTGGGTTTCTGTTATATATACGTGACATCAGTAATATAAGAGAACAAACGAAAAAATTCGAATCCGTATTCAATCAAACGTTCCAATTGACGGGTCTGATGACCCAGAGTGGTGAAATCCTCGAGCTAAACGACCCCCTCACGGAGTTCGGCGACATACGTGTGGAAAAGAGCAGAGGCACACCACTCTGGGAGTGCCCTCTGTTCGCGCATTCGCCTGAAGTACAAACTCAAATCAGGCAGGCAGTTACGCAAGCATCTTCGGGTTCATTCGTTCGGTTCAACGTGGAAGCAGAAGCCGTTGATGGACTCGCCAGCTTCGACTTCTCAGTCAAGCCGATCTCAAGCCAGCACGGGGAGCTTAGCTTCCTGGTATTCGAGGCACGAGATATTACAGCTCAGGAGCAGCGTCGGCAACACGTTCAGGTCTTACACCGGATTATGCGGCACAATATCCGAAATGATCTGACGAAACTGAGAGGGTATGTCGATCTGCTTGCGTCGGACACAGAGACAGACACTCGTGAACAGCGCGCTGCGACGATCCGAGACATTCTCGACAAGTGGGAAAGAATGGCAAACAAGACCCAAGAGCTCCAGAATATACTCACGAGCGAGAGCGCTCTCGCTTCCCACCAGAGTGCTCAGCAAATAGCTGAGGATATTCAAGCCAAAAAAGAAGACGAATATGCTAATGCGAATATCACTATCACAGCCGACCACGATCTAGAATCACAAATACCGAGTGACCTTGAGAAGGCGATTTCTGAGCTCGTTGAGAACGCCATCACAGCGAACGATACTGAGCATCAATCCGTACAGATCAGTGTCTCGCAAGCCGATGAACGGTGGGTAGAGGTTTGTGTGTCCGATACTGGACCTGGACTCCCGGAAATGGAAAAAAATCTCCTCGAAACTGGCGAAGAAACGCCGCTGAGTCACGGGCAGGGACTCGGATTGTGGATGGTGCGGGCACTGGTGACTCGTGCTGGGGGATCGATTTCAGTCGACACCTCAGGCGATGGGAGTGAGATCAGACTGGAAGTCCCCACCCAACCGGCTCGAGAGGACTCAGAAAAACCGGGCATCGTGTCGTAAACTATGACCCAAAACGGAAACACAAAAATCCTGGTCGTCGAGGATGACCAGAGTTTGGCTGAGCTGTATGCAGAGTGGCTCGCAGACCGCTATGTTGTCGAAACCGCGTACTCTGGCGAAGAAGCCTTGGAAGCGTTCGATGCGACTGTCGATATCGTTCTTCTGGATCGGATGATGCCCGGGTTATCCGGCGGAGAGGTTCTCACGCGACTCAGACAGTATGAGTCGAACTGCCAGGTGGTTATCGTCTCTGCGGTGACACCGGACTTCGATATCGTCAAAATGGGATTCGATGCGTATCTCCAAAAGCCCGTTGAATCTGACGACCTCGAGGACGTTATTTCCCAGATGCTCACTCGTGCCGAGTACAACGAGGATCTGCAAGAGCTGTTCTCGCTGATAGAACGCCAATCGACCTTGGAAGCCGTCATGGACGCAGATACCCTCGAAACGAGCCCGAAATACCAGGCACTCACGGACCAAATCACAGAACTCGAAGACAAAGTCGAACGGTATCTCCAGAACCTGCCAGACCAGGATTTTCGAGTGGCCATCGAGCGCCTGCAACGAACAGCAGCAGAGCGCAGGGAACAACAGCAGTACCAGTCCCTCACTGAAGACGTCCTGGACACATCAGAGGAAGGGATCGTTGTAGTAGATCGCGACGGACAGGTGGTGTGGGCAAACGAAACTACGGAAGAATTACTCGGCGTTGATAGAGACGATATCCAAGGGTCTGACTACAGTCGCATTGCTTCTGAATCGTACAAGGAATATCCCTCAGGTGAGCAAACACTGTCTGACCTCGTAACTCATTCTCTAGAGAATATGCATTCCGAAGTCGAAGCCGTCGTCCGTATCCCTGAAACGGCTTCGAAAGAGCAGCAGTGGTTGGAGTACTGGAGCGGGCCGATCCAAACTGGTCTTTATGCAGGCGGGCGGATTGAACACTACCACAATATTACAGAGAGGTACGCGTATGAACAACAGCTTGAGGATCTGCATGCGGTTTCTCGCGATCTAATGACAGCGGACTCGGAACGTAGCATCGGCGAGACCGTGACAACTGCCGCAGTGGGGGAACTCGGATTCGAGTTTGCCGCGATATATACACGAGAAGAGCACACGGGACGCTTGGTTCCACTCGCACACGCATCCACGGAGGATATTACTGAAATCGAACTTCCCACCATCTCCGAAGGAGACACACCAGTCTGGACGACCTATGTGACTCGAACGGAACAGTTGGCTCCCGACGATGAAGACGTAATAGATACGCAGTCAAGCCAGTGGTTGACAGAGGAGTTCTCGTCGTGGCGACTCTACTCACTAGAATCAGCGGGGGTTCTGTTGGTGGGGATGATCACGACGCCAGAGGTTCCCTCGAGAAAGAACAAATTGGCAAAGACGTTAGCAGCGAACGCAGCAAGCGCATTCGAACGAACAGCACAAGAAGCGGCCCTTCGGGAACGTGACCAGCGGTTAAACGAGCAAAACGAACGGCTGACACGACTGGATCGCATCAACACACTGATACGGTCGATAAGTGCCACGGTTATCAGTGCAAATACACGAGAAGAACTGGAGCAAGAGGTCTGTAATGCTTTAGCTCATCTGAATCTGATTAGCGGGGCGTGGATCGGTAAAAAAGATATTAATACGAATACGATCGAGGTCAGAGCCAAAACGGAGTCGCTCCAATATCAAAAAGTGGGGGCGAACGACATTCCAGCAGATGACAATACCCAACGGAATCACTCTACATTGCCACCTGCTGAACGGGCATACAAGATTGAAGATTCGGTCGTGGAGAACGACTTAATGACCGCTCGCTCCGAAACGGAGTGGGAACAAGACGCACTGAAAAATGGCACCAACTCGATTGTGGCTGTACCACTACAGAGCGAGGCTTCGATCCTTGGCGTATTAGAAGTCCACTCCAAACTGCCAAACGCCTTCGCTAAAGAAGAGGTGACAGCCCTCACAGAGCTCGGTCAAATAATAGGTCACGGGATATCAGCACTCCGGCAAAAGGCGGCGCTTCTATCCGGTGGGGGCACAATTCTCGAAATCCAGTTCGAGGACGATACTGGCCTTGCAACTCTTGTTTCGGATATGGAGACGGATCTCGAAGTGTTGAATGTAGTGACTGAGAGTCCAGATCACCTCCTGTTCGCGCGAGTGACCGGTGAAAACGTGACCCCCGAGGCGTTCGAAGCCGCTGGTTTCGATCCAGAGACGGTCATTTTGAGCGACTCTCGAAATGGTATCTACTGTAAAGTCCCGGTGCGGAACAGCAGCTTTTGCGAGAAACTGACCGACCAAGGAGTTGCGATAAATCAAATCACAAACGCTTCCGAGTCCAACGAGATCGTGGTTTCAGTAACCGTGCCATTCACCGTCGACGTCGGGGAATATCTGAGTTCACTCCGGGAAGACTACAGCGATCTCACCCTGTTATCCAAACTGGATAGTGAGCGAGGAGAAACTAATACCTCTCTCTCAGCACGTCTTGATGGAGCTCTTACCGCCCGGCAAGAAGAAGTCTTGCAGACGGCGCTCTACGCAGGATATTTTAATTGGCCGCGGGATGCAGATTCGACGTCGACTGCCAAGACTCTCGATATCGCACAGTCAACGTTCAACCAGCATCTTCGAGCTGCTGAGTCTAATCTGCTGACGACTCTCTATCAGGATTCAACCGAGCCGTGACCTGCCTCAGTACCACGTTCTACAGTACTCGGGCTGTCCTGCTTGTCGACATTCGGAAAACTGGCCCCAAATAGTGGGCCTTTCCATATAGGAATTAAATTTGGCAACCCGATATTAGAGGGTAGAAGACGTTTGATTGTAGAATACATTCATTTTGTATGCCCGAAAGCTCACCGCACCGGGAGCCTGCAGCTAAAGGATGGAGTACGGATTCCCAAATTGTGCGCGAATTTGACAGACCTGTTCGCGTTTCGGATGCGGTCATTGAGACACTTATGGAAGCTGTCGAAGACTGGCCGGAACTCAGTAGATCACCTCCGGTGTTCGTATTTGTTGATGCAGACAAATTAGATGGCTTGTTCAAAACTCGTACAGTCGAGGAGACCAGTCATATGCCCTCTGTGGAGTTTCTCTTTCAGGACGCACTTGTGACGGTCATATACGCATCAACGGTGCGTGTCATCGTCGAACGAGATGCGTGAGTGAGAGTAGATGACCCATTCCAGTACCGTTCTGATCGTCGAAGACGAAAAGAACCTCGCTGACTTGTTTGGCATTTGGCTACAGGAGCAGTTTGAGGTTCATGTGGCCTATTCCGGGGAAGATGCACTGGAAATCTTCGCCGAGGAACCGATTGATATTGTCCTTTTAGATCGTCGAATGCCGGGCCTCTCTGGCACGG
>CAYWFO010000121.1:0-5484 GCA_964457485.1 uncultured Haloferacaceae archaeon
GCGTTTCTGATGGGCTGCACGAGAGCTTGCTCTCGTGAACGCTGTATCCCCTCCCTACTGCGTCCTCAGAACGCTTCGCGTTCTGATGTGCGAACGAGAGCTCCGCTCTCGTTAACGCTCCTTGTCCGCTTGCGCGGACTGCGGTGTCGTCCGGAAATCGGAGATTTCCGTGATCACGAGAATCTTCGATTCTCGAACGACTCGTTGAGGAAGGGGGCTTAGCGCCTGCAATCAGCTAATAAAAACTGTTTTTCGGAGGAATCGCGGTATCGGCGGAGATTAGCCGTCAGCGGTGATCACGTCGTCGATGCGGAGAATCATCGTCGACGCCTCGGTGGCCGATTTGACCGCCTCGCGTTTGACTGCTGCGGGGTCGATAATGCCTTCATCGACGGGATCACCGACCTCACCGGAGCGACCCGTCGAAACGAGCCCGGCGCGTCCGTCGGCGTCGTGGCGAGCGCGGAGATCGACCAACGCGTCGATGGCATCCATGCCGGTGTTTTCGGCCAGCGTTTTCGGCAGCGCGTCGACCGCGGTGGCGAAGGCCTCGATGGCCAACTGTTTGCGTCCCTCGATGCCGGCGGCGTGGCTGCGGACGTGGGCGGAAATCGCGACTTCGGTCGCGCCCGCGCCGGCAACGACGCCGCCCTTGTCGAGTGCCGCGATGACGACGTCGGTGGCGTCGTTGAGCGCGCGTTCGAGTTCGTCGGTCACGTGGCGGGTGCTGCCGCGCACGAACAGCGTGACGTTCTGTGCGTCGCTGCCCCCCTCGATGAACGTGAGGTCGTCGTCGCCGTAGGTCTCGACGCTAACCGAGGCAACCGAGCCCAGATCGTCGGCCGCGATGTCTTCGAGCGTGCCGAGTCGTTTGGCACCGGTGACGTGAGCGAGCGATTTCGCGTCCGAGGATTTGATATTGCTGAAGGCGAGAATGCCGTGATCGGCGAGATAGCCCGCAACGCGGTCATCGATTTTCTTGCTACAAAAGAGCACGTCGACACCACAATCGCTGAGCGTTTCGGCGTAGCCACGGAGTTCGCCGTCCTCGGCCTCGATGGCGGCGTTGAGCTGGTCGACGCTCGTGATGTTGTACTCGGTGTCGGCCTCGCCCGATCGAATGTCGAGTTTGGCGTCGAGAATCGCCGCGGTGGCTCCCTCGAGCGCGTGTGGCATGTTCTCGCTGGCTGGCTCTTTGTCGATAATCACGCCCTCGACGAGTTCGGTCGCGCTCGAGGCCGCACCCGACTGCGCGTGAATGTGGATATCGTCGCGGTCGACGCGCTCGCTCGTGGCGACCTGTCGTACCGCCTTGACGACCTGCTCGGCCAGCACCTCGGCGGCAACGTCGCCGGTTCCTTTGCCGGTCATGCTCGATTCGGCGACCTGAGTGAGAATCTCGTCGTCGAGGTCGATATCAAGCACCTGCTGGTCGATGGCGTCCTGGGCGAGCCGTGCGGCCTCGTGGTAACCCTCAACAATCACGGTTGGGTGGAGGTCGGCTTCGAGCAACCCTTCGGCCTCGGCGAGCAGTTCACCCGCCAACACCGCCGCAGTCGTTGTGCCGTCGCCGACCTCCGTCTCTTGGGTTTCGGCGACTTCGACGAGCATCTGGGCCGCGGGATGTTCGATATCCATCTCGCCGAGAATCGTCGCGCCGTCGTTGGTGATGACGACATCGCCAGAGGAACCGACAAGCATTTTATCCATGCCCTTCGGCCCGAGTGTTGTTCGAACCGCGTTGGCGACGGCCTTACCGGCGCGGATGTTCGAGTCCTGCGCGTCCTGTCCGCGCGTCCGTTCGTTCCCCTCCGAGAGGATGAACAGTGGTTGCTGCATTCGTGATGACATAGATGAGTAACCCTCACCGAATGATGGTTTGCAGTTCTATATAATCCTTTCTACTCGGTTATCACCAAACCACCAGCAGGAAGCGCATCGTGTGGGATCCACCGAACACACAGTCAATCCGAAAATGTGTCCGTCGCCGCTCTTGATTCCGCCGACGGTACTCCGCTATGCGTTTTCGGCACGTTCGCCAGCACGCCAGTCGTACCGCGAAACGGCCCGATCGGCACGTTTTGAGATGCCGTGTGGATTGTGTGTCGGGCTGTTGTCGCGCGCTCGTGCGACGAGCCCGTCGGAGTAGCCCGTCAGAATGCCCGAGACGACCTGTCGGCCGGTGCCGAACCACGCGGTCGGCTGTCGCTCGCCACGGAGCACGTCGACTGCGGCTGACGCGGCGTCGCTCACGGCGTGTGAGAGCGTTCGCCTGGCGACCGTTGGTCGAAGCCCGTAGTTTTTCACCATCCGGTAGGTGAGTGCGCGATACTTCCAGGCCCAGTCGCGTTGGGTTTGCCCGCCGTCGGCTCCGTACTCGCAGCGAACGCACATTGCTGATCGCCACGCGACGGGGATATCCATTCCTGCCAGTCGGTGTGAGACATCGCGTGCGCCACCGGTTTCGAGGTACTCGTCGAAGCCGTCGAGTTCGTCGAGCACCCGTTTCCGGAAGGCGACGTTTGCACCCGAAATATAGGTTACCTCGCCTTGTGCGATCGTTCGGGTTTCGGGGGATTCGGTCGTAACGCCGCCACGCAAAGCGCGGTGGGTCGGTCCGGTGACGACAGGGGACTGTGTCAGTCCGTCGATGACTGCCGACTGCCAGCCGTCTTCGACTGTGAGATCGTAATCAACGAGGGCAATCGCGTCGCCGGTGGCGACCTCGATTCCGGCGTTTCGTATCACATTGATGCTTCGGGCGGACACCTCGATCAGCACATCGACATCGTCGCGATCGGTGACCATTCCGGTCGTGCCGTCCGCAGAGGGCCCGTTGACGACGACGATTTCGGCGTCCGGAACATGTTCGGTGAGACTGTCGAGACACGCCGAAAGCTGGTCTCGGCCGTTGAGCGTTGGAACCACGACCGATAGCTGCATATCAACCACTCAGAGGATGAACGTATAAAAACGTGGAGTCTCCAAGTTGGTACGATCCTGTCACGCACAGCCAATCGCGCCGATCGAGCCGGCTCGCCAGTCGGTATTCATGCAGACGACCGACGGGTTCGATACTGCATGAATTGCGACAAACCGGGTGTGTCACCTCGTCAGTGTGTAACCGTCAGAGATTGAGGTAGTAGACCTGCTTTCGAGCGTCTTTGAAGCTGTACCGCGAGCCGACCAGTTCACACTCTTCGAGCCGGTTGAGTGCGTACCGAACGGTTCGATCGGGAAGCAGCGATTCTTCGGCAAGTTGGCCCTGTGAGAGCGGCGCGTCGGTTTCGAGAACCTTCGCGACGAGTTTGGCGCTTGGTGGGAGTTCACGAAGCCGCTCGCGAAACTCCGTTTCCGACAGTGAAACGGGACTGTTGACCTCAACCGGACTAGTGCTCATACCTGTTCGAATAAACGGCTACATGGTAAAGGTTCGCTACATATTACCCAATGCAGTATATATTGTATAAGGGTGTGTAGCACACGAACGGATCTGTATGCAGATTTCGGCAGGTGTGCGCGAAATCGGCGCGACGACGCCGTTCGCATCCAGTACGATTTTATCCCTTGAGAGTCCAGTTTCGCTCAGTTGTGAAAGGCAAGGAGTGGTATCAGGCCGACGATGTCGCCGCATCGTACGACGACAAGCGGTTTTCCGAAGGTGGCGAGTACATCGATTATCGCGAAAAACAGGCCGTCCTCTCAGCGCTCGGCCCGGTCGAAGACAAACGAATCCTCGAGGTCGCCTGCGGAACCGGCCGGTTCACCGTCACCCTTGCGCAAGCCGGAGCCGACATCATCGGCCTCGACATTTCGTCAGCGATGTTGGCTGAGGGCCGAAAAAAAGCCGCGAGCCTCGATGTCGACGATCACGTCGAGTTCATGCTCGGCGACGCCGCCCGCCTGCCGTTTCCCGACGACCACTTCGATGCGGTGTTTGCGATGCGGTTTTTCCATCTCGCCGACCGCCCGGTCACGTTCCTCCGTGAACTTCGCCGCGTTTCAAAAGGGCAAGTGTTTTTTGATACGTTCAATCTCGAAAGCACGCGTGTAATCTACAACTGGCTGTTGCCGATGGGTTCGCGACTCTACTCGCGTCGCGATGTCGAGGCGTTGCTCGCGGATTCAGCGCTCGAACTCATCGACGAAACCCATGACTTCATTCTGCCGTACGGCCTGTACCGAAACCTTCCAAAGCAGGTGGCCGGGGCGCTTCGACAACTCGATACGACTCTCGGCGGAACCGCCGTTGGCGACGCGATCGCCTCGGTTTCGTACTGGAACGTCGAAAACCCCGAACCGCGCGAGTAGGTTAGAACTCTTCCTCGATGATTTCGCCGACCGCGAAGTTCGATTTGACTTCGGCGACCTCGATTTTGACCCGCTCACCGATCTCTGCGCCCGGCACGATGATCACGTAGCCGCGTTCGACGCGAGCAATTCCGTCACCCTGCTTGCCGATATCCTCGATTTCAACGTAGCGGAGTTCGCCGACCTCAACCGGTGGTTGGGGCTCGGTCGAGGGCCGACTCGTCGACGCTGTTTCTTCGACAGTTGTCGACTCCGTCGACCCTGCGGATGGCGAGATGAGCGCAACCCGGTAGGTTTCGTCGGCCTTTATCGAGCCGGTGTCGATTTCGCGTTTCGGAATTTCGATTGTATACCGGTCGTCTTTCTCGGTGATGTCGGCGCTGAACAAACAAAGCAGTTTATCTGAGATTTCCATAGATACTTCTGTTGTTCGTTCACAGGCGACAATATTAGAAGTACCGCCATGCGGATTCGAGTCACTCTCGCCGCGAAAACGGCCTATCGATTGATTCGGTTCCCATCGATCGTTTTTGCGCCTTCGGAGTCGTGAACCACAACACCGCCGTTGGCTGCTCGCGTCGACTGTGGAACGGGCTCATACCGATCGCGAACGGCGATTGCTTCGGTGAGTTCACGAACCGCCCGTTCTTTGAGCGCTGCGGCCAGCGCCACAGCGTCCTCGCGTGAGATATCACGGCCGAGTCCCTCGCACTCGTGTGCCTGCAACGTTGTTTGGTCGACGTCGTCGGCCTCTCTTTGTTCCGAAAGGGCAACGCGATCCACTTGTGCACCCATCGGCTGACTCGTTCCGGCGAGATCGATACTAAACGGGTAGGTCTGACAGATCAGTGGTCGATCGGCGTGAACCGAACAGCCGCCGGTGCCGTCAGCGGATTCGGTGTAGAATGTACAGTCGCCGCAGTCGGTCGTCTGGAGCGCCCACTCGAACGTCTCGCCCTTGAGTCCGTTTTCGCCCGATTCGAGCCCGTACGGCATCGGGCGGGCGATATCCCGCCAGTCGTACGCACTATCGCTTTCGGTCGTCGTCTCGCCGTCGGCCGCGTCAGCAGTCCGATCGCCCGCCCCCGACTGCAACCGACGGATTTCGTCGGGAAACACGGTGGCTGTGTGTGGTTCGCGTTCGGTATGACACGCGTCTCCGTCCGTGTCGGT
>CAYWFO010000122.1:0-5469 GCA_964457485.1 uncultured Haloferacaceae archaeon
ACCGCCGCAACGCGGGTACGGTCTACGCGCTCGAAGACTTCGAAGACGCGCTGTAAACGTCCACAGTTCATTTTTGACGCCTCTGGTCGGCCTGTCAGATCGAACGCGGAGCCACGGCAACCCAATCGTCGACCGCAGAACCGAGCGGCGTTGCAGCGAAAGCGCGGTTGTTTGCGGTCGGTAGACGACGACGCGCTCGGCGGACTCACGCCGGAGACACGAATCCCGGAGCGACGAAAGCGCGGTCGGGAGAATCCTCCTCACCTGGCGGTGGTTCGCCACGGGCACGGCTATCCGGCCACGGAATAATAAAAACCGATCCGCACCACCGTGCGGATCACCGCGTCCATTCCCCAGTCCCCTATGGAGGTCAGCGTTCGTACCTCGCATCGTGACTGCCACCGGACGGTGGCACTCCACGTACGTAGTTGTTCTATAGAGACATATAAAAACCTACGCTCTAGTGGGATAGTTAATGACGAACCGGATTCGGAACCTGTTTTGGGGCTGGCGCGCCGAGAGGTCGACATGACTGTCGTCAGCGCGCCCGGGAAGGTCTATCTCTTCGGTGAACACGCGGTTGTCTACGGCGAACCCGCGGTTCCGTGTGCGATCGAAAAACGCGCAACCGTGCGCGTCGAACCGCGCGCTGACGACCACATCCGCGTTGAGGCCCGCGACCTCTCGATCGATGGGTTTGCCGTCGAGTACGCCGGCTCGCCCGAGGATCGTCCCGATATCGACGTTTCGGAATCGCTTCTTGAGGCGGCAATGGGGTACATCGACGCCGCGGTTCGCCAGGCGCGCGAGGCGGCTGACGCGCAGACCGCCGGCTTCGACATCATCGTCGAAAGCGATATTCCGCTGGGTGCGGGGCTCGGCTCGTCGGCGGCCGTTGTCGTTGCCGGCATTGACGCCGCCACGCGAGCGCTTGGCGACCCGCTCGACCGGCGGGAACTCGCCGACCGTGCCTACCGTGCGGAGTTCGCGGTGCAAGACGGCCAGGCCTCCCGCGCCGACACCTTCTGTTCGACGATGGGCGGGGCCGTCCGCGTTGCTGGCGATGACTGCCGGACGCTCGCCACGCCCAAACTCCCGTTCGTCGTCGGCTTCGATGGGGGTGCGGGCGACACGGGCGAGCTCGTCGCGGGAGTTCGATCGCTTCGCGAGCGGTATGGCTTTGCGGCCGACACCGTTTCGGCGATCGGTGATATCGTCGCCGAAGGCGAGTCGTTGCTTGCGGCTGCAGACCCCGACACCGCGGCGACCGACGCGCTTGTCAGCGATCTCGGCGAACTCATGAACATCAACCACGGGTTGCTGTCGGCGCTCGGAGTCTCCTCGCGGTCACTCGACACGATGGTCTGGGCGGCCCGCGAGGCGGGGGCGGCGGGCGCAAAACTCACGGGCGCGGGCGGCGGCGGCTGTATCGTGGCGTTGGATCGAACCGACGAAACGAAACGGAGCCTCCAGTACACGCCGGGCTGTGAGACGGCGTTTCGCGCGCGGTTGGCGACCGAAGGCGTCCGTGTCGAGGAGGAATAAATGACGGCAGACAACGAAACGGAAGGCTCGCGCGCCGCGCCGATAATTCTCAAACTCGGCGGCAGCGTCATCACCGACAAGGAGACGCCCGAGACGGTCGACGACGCGGCGCTCGACCGCGTTGTCAACGCGATTGCCGCCGCGCGCGACCGAGCCGATTTCCCGCTCGTCGTCGTCCACGGCGGTGGGAGTTTCGGCCACGTTCATGCCGCCGCGTTCGGCGTCTCGACGACCGACGGCAGCCACGATCCGACCGCGGTGACGACGATCCACGGGGCGATGAAACAACTCAATCGGGTTGTCGTCGACCGGTTCCAGTCGGCCGGAGTACCCGCCGTTCCCGTTCACCCGTTGTCCGCAGCACGCCGCGATGCGAGTGGTGAGCTCTCGTTGTCGCCGACGGCGGTTTCGGGGCTCATTGGCGAGGAGTTCGTGCCGGTGCTCCACGGCGACGTGATTGCACACGCGGCCAGCGGGGTAACCGTCCTGAGCGGCGACGAGATCGTTACTGCGCTGGCTGACTCGCTCGCAGCCTCGCGGGTCGGACTCTGCTCGACCGTTCCGGGCGTACTCGACTCAGACGGTGAGGTTATCGAGACGATTTCGGACTTCGCGTCGGTCGCGTCGGTGCTGGGCGCAAGCGAGTCAACCGATGTCAGCGGCGGCATGGCGGGGAAGGTTCGACAGCTTCTCGCACTGGGTGCGCCAGCGCACGTGTTCGGGCCCGAAGATGTCGACGACTTTCTTGCGGGCGACGAACCGGGAACCCGGATCGAGCGTCGGTAACGATCCGGTTGAACGCCGGTAACGACCCGGCTGAGCGCCGGTCCCAACTCCGATCGGGCGCCGGTAGCCACCGGAACGGGACACAATACGTGTACGATTCGATCACCGGATCGAGACCGCTCAGTCGACCGAGCCCAAACGCTTATTCACCGGACAAGCCGAGTACGGTCATGGATGAGGAACGCGTTTTTGCGCGCCTGTCGACGGTTATCGATCCCGATTTCGACGATGACATCGTCTCGCTGGGGCTCGTCAATGCGGTCGACGTGGACGAACACGAGATCCGGATCTCGCTGGCGCTGGGTGCGCCGTACTCGCCGACCGAGTCACGGATCGCGGGCGACGTTCGAGCGGCGTTTGGCGACGACGTTTCTGTGTCGCTCACGGCGGCGATGCCGAGCGCTCTGCGAACCGATGATGAAGTCCTGCCGAACATCCAGAACATCATCGCCGTCGCCTCCGGCAAGGGTGGCGTCGGCAAATCGACCGTCTCGGTCAATCTCGCCGCAGGGCTGGCTGCCCGCGGCGCACGCGTTGGGTTGTTTGATGCGGACATCTACGGCCCGAACGTGCCCCGAATGGTCAACAGCGAGGAGGGCCCAGAGGCCACCGAGGACAAAACGCTCATTCCGCCAGAGCGCTACGGCATGAAACTCATGAGCATGGACTTTCTGGTCGGTGCCGACGATCCGGTGATCTGGCGTGGCCCGATGGTGCACAAGGTGTTGACGCAACTCGTCGAAGACGTTGAGTGGGGCTCGCTCGATTACCTCGTTGTCGACCTGCCGCCGGGCACCGGCGACACCCAACTCACCGTGTTGCAGACGCTACCGCTGACCGGTGCGGTCGTGGTGACGACGCCCCAGGCGGTTGCCATCGACGACGCGCGAAAGGGACTACGGATGTTTGGCGAGCACGAAACGCCCGTGTTGGGCATCACCGAAAACATGTCGTCATTCCGGTGTCCCGACTGTGGCGGAACGCACGACATTTTCGGCGCGGGCGGCGGCGAGCAGTTCGCGGACGACGAGAACCTGCCGTTTCTCGGCGCGATCCCGCTCGATCCAGCCGTCCGCGCCGGCGGCGACGACGGCAAACCGATCGTGCTGAGTGGCGGCGAAACGGGCGAGGCGTTCGACCTGCTGGCCGAGCGAGTAGCGGACAACATCGGCGTGCTTCGCCGCCAACAGGCTAGCGCGCATGCTGGCAGTCAGTAGCGCACGATCAGGCGATCGCTGGGACTGAGCCGTTGGGAGCGAGCGGAGCGTAGTCGTACTGTGTCACCTACAGTCGCGTCGCTGTCGTACAGCCCCGGACATAGCCTTATGCGTTTCGAGGTGATCGAGGATTGTATCACCGACATCTGGATCAAGCATCGTGTTTCGGATGTCGCCGTTTGATAGGCTCGGGCGAATTACTGCGTCAGATACACTTTCCGGTACGATTTGCAACCGTTCGCCCACTTCAAATGTACTCTCAACGTATCCAGTTGCGTCTTCAACGTCACGTGGTTGATATCGCCCCGGTCTCGTCTCCATGCTTTGTACTTGTGTGCCTGCATGGGCGAGCGTTCATCGAGCGTTTCGATGTCGTGATCGTTACAGTACGTGATCCAGTGATTGAGTCGTGATCGGTGTGATCGGATAGTCGCATCGGCGATTTCGGCGCGTCGGTCGTTGATGTACATCTATACAGCTTCAGTTGGTGTGATTGAGTCACTCATTTTTGGCTCTCCGGGATCGATGCACGGCATCGGGCTACGAGTCGTCGCAACTTGGGCTCTTGTTCGTAAAACATCGATAATAACCGCTCCCTCGTGTGATTAGCTGTGGCTCCGCGGCAAGTTCTAGGAAGATGGGCGCTGCAGGCCTCAGTCATTAGGCGTGATAACCCTTCATTTTGGCCGATTGAGTTGCTGTAGTCGAAGATCTGTGATGGGCAGTAACCGGGACTCATGGGGTTCGCTGACTCGGAGAAGACCAACTATGAGTCTCGAACCAATCGAACCGGAAGCAGCGCTTGAACTGTTTCTCAAAGACAAGGAGGCTGAGCTTGCAGACGCCTCGATCAAGGGGCACGACTACCGGCTTCGGCACTTCGTCCGCTGGTGCCACGAGCAAGGCATCGAGAATCTCAACACGCTCACCGGCCGGCAGCTCCACGAGTACCGGCTCTGGCGGCGTGACGACGGTGACCTGAACAAGGTCAGCGAGAAGACGCAGATGGACTCCCTTCGCTCGTTCGTCCGCTGGTTAGAAGCCGTGGACGGCGTCGAACAGGATCTCAGCGAGAAGGTGTTGTCCCCGACGATCACGGCGGACGAGAACTCCCGGGACGTGATGCTCGATAGCGACCACGCGTCCTCGGTGCTCTCCCACCTAGAGAAGTACGAGTACGCTGGTCCACAGCACGTCGCGCTCACGTTGATGTGGCACACGATGATGCGAGTCGGTGGCGTTCACGCGATGGATGTCGACGACTACAACGCAGACGAGCAGTACGTGAAAGTTCGGCATCGGCCGGACACCGAACGCCGATCAAGAACAAGGGCGATGGTGAGCGACTCGTCGTCCTCTCGGGCGACATCTGCGAGCTGCTCGACGACTGGATAACCAACAAGCGACCGATGTGACCGACGATCATGGCAGGGAGCCGTTACTGGCCTCTCGTGAGGCCGACTGCAAAAGACGACGCTCCGGATGTCCGTGTACCGGTGGACGCGTCCCTGTTCCTATGGGGACGAGTGTCCGCACGACCGCGACCTGGACGACTGCGAGGCAAACACGCGAGATGCCGCTTCGAAGTGCCCATCAAGTGTGAGCCCGCACGCCATCCGTCGTGGAAGCATCACGCACAGCTCAGGCTGAAGGAGATCGGTGCGTTGTTCGGTGCGATCCTGGCCGACCAAGGTGCCGAGGTTGGCGGGTTCGGTGACGACTTCCAGACCGTTCCGATGCACGTCGACACGCCAGTACTGCAGCGCCAAGATGCGGTGCTGGCCATCGACGAGGACGTCGGGAACTCGACGAACGGCTGGAAGGCACTGGAGTATCTCCGCGACCGAGGCGAACCCGTTGAGCGAGTCGTCGTCTTCACCGACATGCAGATCTGGGACAGCACGCCATTCACGGCACGCGA
>CAYWFO010000123.1:0-5438 GCA_964457485.1 uncultured Haloferacaceae archaeon
ATCGACGTGGGCATTCTGAAGTACGCTCACGACACTGACGGCACGGCAGTCGGTTCACTTGATCTCTCAGAGGAACGCGAAAGGCTCGAACGAGAGCAACGGAAGCTCTCGCGTAAAGAGCATGGGTCGAACAACTGGGAGAAGCAACGTCAGCGTGTTGCTGAGTGCCATCTCGACATCAAGCGCAAGCGGCGTGACTTCCTGCATAAAATCTCGGCATACTACGCTCGGGAATACGAGTTGGTAGCCGTCGAAGATCTCGACGTGAAAGGGATGCTGGAATTGCCGGGCAACAGCCGCAACACCGCGTCTGCTGCGTGGAACACCTTCACCGATCTGCTCGAATACAAATGCAAGCGCGAAGGCACGCACTTCGTAGAGGTTGATCCGGAAGACACGACGAAGGAATGTGCGTCATGTGGGGTCAAAACAGACAAGCCGCTGTGGGTGCGGGAACACTCCTGCCCGGCCTGTGGCTTCGAAGCAGATAGAGACACAAACGCGGCGTGGAATATTCTTTCTCGCGGACTCTCCAAACTAGGAGTGGGTCACTCCGAAGAAACGCCTGTGGAGACTGCGCTCCCTACGGGAACTGCGGTTGTTCCTGCAAAGCGCGTCGTTGAAACAGGAAGCCCCTGCCTCAAGGAGCCGCCGAAGGCGGCGAGTAGGCAGGGGTAGTTCACTCGTCGACCGCAGCTGCCAGGATCCCCCGCCCCTCTAAGAGCGTCGCCAACTCGGCCATCGTCGAGACCACTTCGTCACACGACGGCTCGACGGCCGGTTTTGGCTCGAAGCCAACCGCGAGCCCTGCGACCTCCAGCATTGGCAAATCGTTCGCGCCGTCGCCGACTGCGATGGTGTCGGCCATGTCGACGTCGAGTTCGCCCGCCAGTTCCTCCAACTGATCGTCCTTCGTTCCCTCGATCAGCGGCCCCTCGACTGCGCCGGTGAGTTCGCCGTCCTCGATGGGCAGCCGATTCGCAACGATTCGGTCGACCTCCGTGTTGTTGTCGTCAAGCGCTCGCTGAACGCCCTGCTCGAACCCGCCGGTGAAGATGGCGACCGTGTGGCCCGCCTCGCGCAGGCGATCGATCAAGGTTGCGGCGTCAGGTCGGAGCTCGACCCCGCTGTAGGCGTCTTCGGCGGCGGCTTCGTCGAGTCCCGTGAGGAGTTCCGCGCGACTCTGGAGGCTCTCGGCGTAGCTGATCTCGTTGTTCATCGCTCGCTCGGTGATGTCGGCCATCTCGTCGTCGACGCCCAGCCGCTGGCCAAGTAGGACGGTCATCTCCGAATCCGACAGCGTGCCATCGAAATCGAACGCAATGAGGCTCATTGCTCGACTGTTTTCGGCGGGCGATGAAAAACATCCGTTTTGTACGCGCTCGGCTGTTCCGACCCCGCGAACCGGTGGGTTCCGTTGATTTGTGGGCTCTGCGGACTGGTGGGTCGTCAGTCGATCGCCACGCGGTGCTCGCCGCGACCGCCAGTCTATTTGTGCGGCCCCACCGAAGACGAGTCGTGATCGCTTCGGGACCCGATCTGTTGCGGCTCGTCATCCTGCCGGTGTTCGCGTGGGCCGCCTGGCGCGACATTCGGACCAGGCGCCTGCCCAACCGGCTGTGGCCGCCGTTGCTCGCACTTGGGGTCGTCCTCCTTGGCTGGGAAGCCCTCCAGTTCTGGCCGTTCGAGACGCTCGGCGCACGCCTGTTTCTGCTGCAGGTCGCCATCAGCCTCCTGTTCGTCGCGCCGCTTGGCTACGCATTCTGGTGGCTCGGCGCGTTCGGCGGCGCGGACGCCAAGGCGCTGATTTCGATCGCCGTGTTGCTGCCGACGTTTCCAAGCTACATCGTTGGCGACACCGTGTTTCCGGTTGCGGCAACCCAAAGCGGCGTGTTCTCGCTGACCGTGCTGACGAACACGGCGCTGTTGGCGATGGCGGTGCCGCCCGTGTTGGCGCTCAGCAACGCCGCTCGTGGGGCGTTTTCGCCGATCGCGATGTTTCTCGCCCGCCCCGTTGCGGTCGACGCACTGTCGGAACACCATGGTCGACTGTTCGAAACGCCCGACGGCATCGGCCGCGGGCTCGATCTCGACGCGCTTCGGATGTATCTCCGGTGGCGACAAACAACGCTTGCGGCCCTGCGCGATGACCCCGCGACCCACCGTGATCCAACGAGCATCGGTGACACCGCCGACCCAACCGACGGTGCAGCCCATCTCCCAACTCCGCCTGCCACCGTTTCGGCCGACGGAGTCGGCCCCTCCGCCGCCGACCCGCCCGAAACGCGCCCCGATGACGATGGAATCGACGCTGAACGGCTCGAGCGATCGAGCGATGACGACGAGACCGACTCGGTCGAGGCCGATCTGACCGGGAGCGATCCGGTCGATACCGATCCATGGGGGGCTGACCGATTTTTCGACGAAATCGACCGGACTGCCTACGGGTCAACGCCAGAATCGCTTCGTGCGGCGCTCGAACTCCTCAGCCAGTCCGACCGCGAGACGGTCTGGGTCTCGCCGGGACTCCCGTTCATTGTGCCGATGTTTTTCGGCCTTCTCATTGCGTTTGGCTACGGTGATCTGCTGTTCGGACTGCTCGGTCGACTCGGCTTCGTCTGACGGTTAGCGGTAGGTACGGACGATCACCGGTAGGTACGGACGATATCGAGCGCCGTTGAGCCGACCAGTCCCACGTAAATCACCGCCAACACCGCAGTCACACCGAGAAACACGTGGAGTTCGGCCTGGGCGGCTCCGAGCACAATGAACAGCGGAATCAGGCCGCCAATCACGAACAGCACGCTCCAGACGGCGCGCACGGCAAGCGCATATTTTGCTCCTGCCAGCACGTAGATTCCCGAGGCGGCCATCGCCACGCCGACGCCAACTCCTTGGGCGAGCCCGCCGACCTGCGTTCCCTCGATCACGGCCGAATGCAGCAGTATCGCGACTATCGCGAGACCGACACTGAGCAAAATCGCGCCACTGAGCTTGTCGGTCGCCCGTTCCATGAGCGGTTTCTCTCGGTGTCTTGCAAGTGTTTTGTGTCGGTCTCGTGAAAGAGGGTGGGAGAAGCGGAGAGGTCGGTGCATGGTTGAAAACGCGAAACCCTATTTGATCGGCGTTCCTCTGTGGATGCAATGACCGATACCGTTGACGTTGATTTCGGCGAAGACGGCCTTGTCCCCGCGATCGCCCAGGACGCCGAGAGCAACGCGGTACTCATGCTCGCGTACGTGACCGAGGCGGCGCTCGACGCGACGCTCGAAACCGGCTACGCGCACTACTACTCGCGCTCTCGCGACGAACTCTGGAAAAAGGGTGCAACCAGCGGCCACACCCAGGAGATTCACGAGGTTCGCGTCGACTGCGACGCCGACACGCTGTTGTATATCGTCGACCAGCATGTCGGCTCCTGTCACACCGGCCACGACAGCTGTTTCTACCGAACGATCGACGGCCAAAACGTCGGCGAACGCGTGTTCGATCCCGACGCTGTCTACGAGTAACATGACTGAAAGCCCTCCGCCCGCGTCGACGTCCGCGGCCGACACGATCGCCACCCTCGAATCCGCCGCCGACCGCGTTGGCGACGCCGAGAGCGCGATCGGCGACCACGGCGAGTCGGCCGTCGAGACCGCCGCGGACGCCTACCGCAACGCGATTCGGTTGCTGGATTCGTACGCCGACAGCGCCACCGGAACCGGCGACTTCGGTGCGTACCTCCGGTTTCAGAGCCAGTTTCTCTCGTTGGCCGACTCGGTTCCCGACGGGGTACCGGGCTCCGAGGGATTCGAGCGTGCCAGCGACCGGATGGACAAACGCCGACTGAGCGACGACGACTTCGCGTTCGCCCGCGAGGCGCTCGAACCCGCTGGCGAGGCCGTTTCGATGCTCGAAGAACGCGAGGACGCACGCGAGGCCTACCGAACCGCCCGCCATGCCGCGAAAAGCCGGCTTGACGAACTCCGCGAAGAGGCCGACCGTCTTCGGTCGCTTCAGCAACTCGGCGCGGTCGATCTCACGATATCGCTCGACCCAATTCGCGAGCCAATCGAGGCCTACAACAACGCGGTTCGCAGCGCATTCGACCTGTTTCGCAAACACCGCAGCGCTCGCGAGTTGTTCGCGCTGATCGAGGCGGCCGCCGACCGGCCGCTCGTCGCTGTCGACCGCCCGCCGCGGGATCTCGCCGAGTACATCGAGGACGCCCCGGCCGGAACCGAACCGCTGGCGACGCTGCGGGAGTACGCCGACTACTCGCCGTCGAAACTCGACCACTACGTCGACGACCCCGGCGCGCTGCGAACCCACGTGGCAGTCCATCAGACCTACCTCACCCGACTCAGCCCCGAGCCGTTGCTGATCGACTGGCCGCCGGCCGACGCCGCGACACTTCGCGCGCGACTCGGCGAACTCGCCCCGATTGTTCGCCGCCTTGATTCGGTGTTCGCTGACGTCGACCACGCCGAACACGGTGTCGACGCCGATTTCGACACGGATCGGCTCGCGGTTTCGGACGGCGTGGCGAGCGACCGCACTGAGGGGGCCGATAACACCACCGTTGACTCGCCCGACGGCGACGCTGCGCTCGACACCAACCGCATCGAAATCGCCCGCCGAACGCTCTCGCGGCTGACCCGAACTGACGAGTACGAGCGCCTCCGCCGCGTCGCCACCGCCCGCGCGGAGCTCTCGGATGACGATCTCGAGCGGCTCACGTCGGGGGCGGTCGCTGACGACCTCGCGGACGTTCAGGCCGCAATCGACTCGCTGGAGCGGACGCTCGACGCGACTGCACTCGACGACTGAATCCCCACTGACTTCGGCGATTACTCGGCGTCGCGAGCGTCGTCGAGTCGTTGTTTCATTTCGCCGGCGAGCTCCAGTGCGCGCGCCGGCTCGGTTGCCTCCGCCGAAATTCGCACCTTCGGTTCGGTGCCGCTCGGTCGGACGAGCACCCACGCGTCGCCGAAATCGAGACGGTAGCCGTCGAGCGTCGACACCTCGCACTCGACACGCTCGGCGTAGTCGGCCGCCGCCGCGAGCATCGCCTCGCGCTCGGCTGTCTCCTCGTAGGTGAGGTTGATGCGTTCGTTGTGGTAGGCCTGATACGGCTCGACGACCTCGCTGGCGGGGGTGTCGACGATGAGTTCGAGAAACTGTGCGCCGATGTAGGGGCCGTCACGAACGAGTCGGTAGTTGGGGAAAAAGACGCCGCCGTTGCCCTCGCCGGCGATCGGCACGTTCGCGTTTTCCTCCCAGAGCCGTTTGATCGTCGTGATAATGTGGGTCGCGCCGATTGGCGTGAGTTCGAGCGACGCGCCGACGCGCTCGCAGACGTCGACGAGCCGCTGGGAGACGTTGACCGCCGCAACGGTCGCATCGCCCGCCGACAGCTCCCGTTCGGCCAGCGCGGCCAACGAGGCCTCGCC
>CAYWFO010000124.1:0-5431 GCA_964457485.1 uncultured Haloferacaceae archaeon
GACTATACCGGAAAACTAGCGGCCCCTCCTGTTCGGATCTTCGTGCGGGCAGTTGGTGCCGACCGGCGCGGGTTGCGGTTCTGTCAGCCGCTTTCTCAGTGGCTGTGGCCCATCGCGTCTTCGAGCGGCATGCCGAACCGCTCCTCAAAGAGCGCTTCGACGGCCTCGTTCATTTCCACGAGGTCGGCCGGTGGCTCACCCTCCGAGTGGTGGATAATGGCGTGTGAGTGCTGGGCGAGCGCCTGCACGACGATGTCGCTGATGACCCGCGAGGGCGCTTCGCCCTGTTCGGCGAGCGTATCCACAAGCCCGACGGGTAGTTCGACGCTGTCCGTGTCACCGGCTGGCCCTTCGATGGTAAACTCCTCAGTTTCGACCATACCCAACCGTTGAGACACAGCTATAAGGGCGTGTGGGATTCGTGCGGTTTGCACGCACCCGTCGTGTTCGGCGACCGGCTTATTGTGGTGGCGTTCCAACCGCACATGTGGACTCTATCGTCGTGCGAACCGTCGCGTATGCATCCGCCGAAGAGATCTACGACTTTCTCATTGACTTCCCGCGCTATGCGCGATACTCGAAGTATCTCACCGATGTTCGACGACTGCGCGGCAACACGGGCGTCGGGACGCGGTACGCCCTACGGTTTGCGTGGTGGAAACTCACCTACACCGCCCACTCGGAGGTCGTCGATGTCGATCCACCACAGGCGATCAACTGGCGCGTTATCAAAGACATCAACGCCAATGGAGCCTGGCGAATCGAGCCACGCGAGACGCTGCCGGCAGATGCCCCCGACGATGCAACCGCCGCCTGCGACGTTTCGCTGCAGGTCGATTTCGATCCCGACTCGGCCGATTCGAGCGTGCTCAACCTGCCGCGGCTGGTTTCGTTCGGCTGGGTTCTGAAAAAAGTGATTCCGTTGATCAGAGAGGAAGCCGAGCGCGTTGTTCGGCGGGCCGTGAACGATCTCGAAGGCCGCGACCGGCCCGTCGAGTTTACCGTCGAGTCGGATTCATCATATCTGTAAACTCTCTCCGCGGGCCGGAAGCGACCTACTTGTCGAGCCACGAAATCACGAGTGCTAAGACCGGGACGATTTCGAGTCGACCTCCCACTCATCGAGTAGTCTGAACGACAATCGGTCCAAGAGAGCTAGGACATGCACCGACGAGTTACCGGTCTTCGATCCGTGCGACAAACAGGGCAAGCACGGGAACGATTTCGAGTCTCCCAATCCACATCAGAAAAATCATGAGTAGTTTCGAACTATCAGCAAACTGGTTGAAGTTCCCAAACGGCCCGAGCGAGCCGAATCCCGGACCGATGTTGCCAATCGTTGCCAGCGAGGCACTGATTGCTTCTAGTGTCGATAGCTCGTAGCCAATCCGGGCCGAATCGAGGCTGATGAAAACGGCCGAGAATGCAAACAACACGATATATAACAGTGTAAACACCATGATCCCGCGGATCGCGTTCTCATCGACGATGTGTCCACCGAGTCGCACTGGTTTGACTGCTTCGGGGTGGACAGAGGTATACAACTCCCGGCGGACTGTTTTCAGCACTACCAGCCATCGGATGACCTTGATACCACCACCAGTCGATCCAGCCGACCCACCGATGAACATTGCGAACAGCAGAATCATTTGTGCGTGCTGATCCCACTGTGCAAAGTCGGCAGTCGCATACCCTGTCGAGTTCATCAGTGACCCGATCTGGAAGGCGGCCTGTCGGATCGTATTCTCCGTGAAACCCTCGGTGATTCCGCCGAGTTCCATCGGTGGGGCAGCACCGCGAGCCAACACGACCGACAGCACGGCGATTAGCACCGCGATCATCCCAGCGTAGCCACGGAACTCAACGTTGTTGAGCATGGTCTGAGCCTCACCGTGAATAACATGCCAGAAGAGCGCGAAGTTGACCCCAGCAATCACCATGAACGGAATAATCACCCACTGGACGATGGCACTAAATGCCGCAATGCTGTCGGCCTGCGGCGAGAACCCGCCGGTCGGTAGTGTCGTAAACCCGTGGGCGATAGCGTTGTAGAGATCCATATTCGGGGCCATCCCCAATAGATGCAGCCCGTAGAGCAGCGAAATGAGCAGAATGGTAAAGCCGAAGTAGACGATCCATAGCGCGCGGGCGGTTTCGGCAATCTTTGGGGTGAGTTTCTGTAGCTCCGGCCCTGGAGCCTCCGATTTCATCAACTGGGCACCGTTGACCGCTAGCTCCGGCAGAATCGCAATCATCAGCACGATAATCCCCATGCCGCCGAGCCACTGAGTGAGCTGTCGCCACATCAACACTGCATGGGAGTGACGGTCGAAGCTGAGTTCGCCAGTGACTGTCGACCCGGTTGTCGTAAACCCACTCATCGACTCGAACAGCGCATTGATCGGAAACCGGAGCGTGGATTCGGTGCCGTAGCCGGCAAGCAGATACGGGATCGCCCCAACAATCGCGGCCATGAGCCACGCCAGCGAGACGACCGCAAGCGCCTCTCTGGGGCCCAACTCGGGGGATGAATCGAGCTGTTCGAGCCCGAGTCCGATGGCGATACCGAGCGCCATCGAAACCCCGAACACCCAGACGTCTTCGGCATACACAACCGCAACCAGAAGGGGAACAACCATCGCTGCTGAGAGATATTTGACAATCGTTCCAACGTAGCTACCGGTTGCTCGAAGATCAACGGTGTGAATCATCCTGGCTCGAGGTCGTCTGTGTACGCACATTCGTTCGCTATTTTATAAATGAGCCGTTGGAAGCCCAAGCGGCGAGGGGCTGGCATACACCAACGGGATGTGTCCCCGGCGTATCGTGCTGTCGCCGAAACCAAGTGGTCATGCGAAACCCTATACCGTGGCTTCAGCTATGGATGGATGGATATGAGAGGTGACCCAGCGTGGATATTCTGATTATTGGTGCTGGCCAGGTCGGCGAAAGCATTGCCGCAGATTTAGCCGACAGTCACGACGTGACGATCATCGATCAGCGCAGCGATCGAACTGAAGAAATGACCTACTCGTACGACGTTCTTGCAATCGCCGGCGACGGCACCGAAGCCAAGACGCTCGAACGCGCCGGGGTTGCCGACGCCGAGATGGTAATCGCCAGCACGGACGATGACGAGACTAACATCGTCGCCTGTTCGACGGCGTCCGCACTCGGCAGCGCCTTCACCATCGCTCGAATCAAACACACGAAATATCTCGACACGTGGGAGCGTGCCGAACGGGTATTCGGCGTCGATTACATGGTGTGTACGAACCTGCTGACGGCGAAATCAATCGTCCGCGTCGTCGGCTTGCCCGCTGCCATCGATGTCGACCCCTTCGCCGGTGGCCGCGTCCAGATGGCCGAGTTCGAGATTAGCGAACAGTGTCCCGTCACCGACCAGACCGTCGAGCAGGCCGACGAGTACGACTCGCTCACCTTTGCGGCGCTACTCAGACACGGCGATGTCATTATGCCCGACGGCAGAACCGTTATCAGAGCCGGCGACCGCGTCGTCGTCATCGGGAGTCCGAAAAGCGTCCACGACTTCGCGGATGCGCTTGCCCCGGATCATGCCACCGGCACCGACGAGGAGATCGCGATTATCGGGGGCAGCGAAATCGGCTACCACGTCGCCCGACTGCTCGGTGACCGGGGATTCAAACCGCGGCTGATCGAACGGGATCCAGAACGGGCCCGCGAGATCGCCGAAGCGCTTCCACAAACCATGGTTATGGAGTCTGACGCGACCGATATCGGGTTTCTCGAACGCGAACACATCGGCGAGGCCGATATCGTCGTCGCGGCGCTCGAAAGCGACGAAAAGAACCTGCTCGTCTCGCTGCTGGCCAATCGGCTTGGGGCCGACCGCACCGTCGCCATTATCGACACGCCGTCGTACGTCGAACTGTTCGAGACGGTGGGTATCGACGTGGCGATCAATCCACGGGTCGTTGTTGCCGAGGAGATTATCCGGCTGACACAGTCGGGAAAAGCCGAAAACGTCGCGCTCATCGAGACCGACAAGGCCGAAGTCATCGAAATCGAAGTCGAAGACAGCAGCGTGCTCGTCGGCCGACCGATCCGTGAATCGATCGCCGATCTGCCCGACGGCGTCGTCATCGGGGCGATCACTCGGCACAACGAGTTCGTCACGCCGCGTGGAGACACCGAGATTTACGTCGGCGATCACGTCGTGTTGTTCGTCGAGAGCGACGCGATCGAGGAAACAACGGCAAAACTCTAAGATGCGTCGGCTCAATCGACTGGTAGGCAGGTAACTCAGCGTTAATGAAACGGTCTACGAGACAGGGGATCGGCGTGCAATGACGGTGCGCGTTGCATGGCGCTACAGCCTCAATTTGACCGGTTCGGTGCTCAAGTGGCTCGCCGTGCCGCTGTGTTTTCCCTTGCTCCTTGCGGTCTTCTATGGCGAGTCTGTCGCCCCGTTTCTCGTCGCGATTGTGGTCACGCTGACCGTCGGGCTGACGTTCGAACAGCTTCCGGCCGATGAGGACGGCCGGCTTGGCCCTCGCGAGGCGTTGCTCATGGTCGCTTTGACGTGGTTTCTGGTCGCGCTCATGGGAGCGATCCCGTTCGTTGTCGCCGGTCGAGGGACGATTGGGCAGCCGATCAATGCGATGTTCGAGTCGATGAGCGGGTTGACGACGACCGGTGCGACCGTCCTCCGCGAGTTCGACATCCACGCCCAGTCGATCATGATGTGGCGACAGCTGATTCAGTGGCTCGGCGGGCTCGGAATCTTGATTCTGGCGACGGCGATTCTTTCGCGACTCTCGGTTGGTGGCGCGAAACTCATGGAGAGCGAAACCCAGTACAACAACGTCGACAAACTCACGCCGCACATCGAGGACACCGCCCGGCTCATCTGGAAACTCTATGGTGGACTCACCGTGGCGGCCGTTTCGGTTCTCTACGGACTCCATCTGGCTGGCCTCGCGCCGAATATGCACCTTTACAACGCGGTTGCGCACGCCTTTACGAGTGTGGCAACCGCCGGATTTTCGCCGGAGCCGCTGAGTATCGAGGCCTTCGAACCGATCGTTCAGTGGGCGCTGATGCCGTTCATGTTCCTCGGCTCGACCAGTTTCATTCTCATGTATTTCGTCCTCCGAGGCAACTTCACGCGGCTCCGAAACAGCGACGAGTTCTGGTTCTATCTCGGGAGTGTCGTGCTGTTTTCGGGGCTCGTCGTGGCGGTTCTCACGCTCGAGTCGAACCCGACCGGCGAGGGGTTCAACGACACACTCCGGCAGTCGATGTTTACCGTTATTTCAATCATCACGACAACCGGCTACGCCAACGCCGACTTCAACCAGTGGACGCCGTTTGCGAAACACCTTCTGTTGTTGTGTATGTTTCTTGGCGGCATGGCGGGTTCGACCACCTGTTCGATCAAATCCTTCCG
>CAYWFO010000125.1:0-5411 GCA_964457485.1 uncultured Haloferacaceae archaeon
TCACCCGCTCGGCGTGCATCTCGGGCTGGAGATCGTAGGTCGCCACCGCGGGGCTTTTGATGATCTCGCGGCGCTCGCCGGCGAACTCGATTTCGCGGCCGCCGTTGAGAAAGTAGGTAACGTGCGGATACTTTTCGGACTCGGCGAGCCGGAGTTGGCTGAGTCCCGCCTCGCTGACGACCTCGCCGAGGGTGTTCTCGGGTTGCTCCGGTGGGTAGGCAACCGGCAGGCCGAACGTTTTGTCGTACTGTGTCATCGTCACCATCTCGATAGCCGGCGGCGACGTGTCGAACTCCCACGCTGGGTCGATGTCGGCGAGCATGCGAACGAGTTGACGGGCGCGGTCGGCACGGAAGTTGAAAAACAACACCGCGTCGCCGTCGGCCAGCGCCGGCCCGTCGGTCTGCTCACGGCGTTGCCGTTCGCTCTCCGAGCCGCCAGGCGGCTCGCTCTCGATCAGCGTCGGCTCGATGAACTCGTCGGTCTGCCCGCGTTCGTAGCTCGCTTCGACCGCCTCAACCGCCGAGTCAGCCGAAAAGTCGGCCTCCCGGCTAACGATGGCGTCGTAGGCGCGTTTGGTTCGCTCCCAGTTCTCGTCGCGGTCCATCGCGTAGTAGCGCCCCGAGACGGTCGCAACGTCGCCCGTTCCGTGTTCGGCGACGATGTCGGCGACGGTTTCGAGATGGCCGGCCCCCGAGTGTGGAGCGGTGTCGCGACCGTCGGTGAACGCGTGGGTGACGGCATCGACGCCGCGGTCGCCGGCGAGTTCGATGAGCGCGTCGAGGTGTGTGATGTCCGAGTGGACGCCGCCGTCGCTCACGAGTCCCATGAAGTGAACGGTGCCGTCGTGCTCGGTGGCGTAGTCGAGCGCGCCGTTGATCGCGCTGTTTTCGCGAAAACCGCCGTCGGCGATCGAGTCGACGATTCGGGTGTACGACTGGTTGACGACGCGGCCAGCACCGATGTTGAGATGACCGACCTCGCTGTTGCCCATCTGGCCCTCGGGCAGACCGACCCGCCGGCCGTAGCTTTCGAGCGTGCCGAACGCGCCCGCGGCGCGAAGTCGGTCGAAGTTTGGTGTCTCCGCGGCCCGTACCGCATCGAGATGGTCGTGATCGCCAAGGCCCCAACCGTCGAGCACGATGAGTGCGCCTCGCATACTGACGTGGTCGACCGCCGGGGTATTGATGCTTCGCCTTGACAGGTAGCGAGCGGAAGCCCATCCCGTTCAGGGCTGTCTCTTACCCATAATTCGGAGACAGAATATAAATATAACTAAATAAGTTCTGAAAATAAATAATTGGTCAGAAACACCCATTAGTTGGTACGATCCACGACAGTCTAAGCTAGCGCGGCGAGTTCCGCATCGAACCAGTGTGACTCGGTGAGCTGTTCGATCCGAAGGCCGTCGGTTGGCTGCGGTTCGTTCGCAGACGGGCGGCGGCTCATCGGTCACCTCCCGTGGCCACGCTGTCGGCGTCGGTGTCGGTTTCGTCTTCGTCCGTGGGTTTGTCTCTGTCTCTATCCCTGTCGCCGTCGCTGGCTATCGTCCCCTGTTTGCTGGAACCCGTGTTGGCTTCGGTGCGCACCTTCGCGCCATCGACGACATCAACGCGCTCGTCGGCCGTAGAATTCGAATCCAGGTTCTGGTTCGTCTTCGTTGGCGAGTACGTCTCGAATCGAAACCGACCGTTCTTCGGCGATCGGTATACGGTTGCGGTCATCACGGATGGTCAGTAGCCGTACCGGTCGTGAGCGTCGTCGATAGAGAGGATATCGATGACTCTCACCTCATCTCCTGGTTCAAGTATCGTATAAAACGCCGTGTGAGTTCGACCGATGTGGAGGCGGTACATCTCCTCGCCATCGATGACCAGTTTCTCACGATCTCCCGAGCCAGCACCTGGTTTTGGATAGGGTTCGGATTCGAGTTTCTCGAGGTTTTCCTTCACGATGCGCTGGCTTTTCTCGTCGAGTGCGTGGAAGTACTCTCGCGCCGCTTCGGACAGGAGGATGCTATAGCTCATCGAGCGGCGTCAACTCCTCCTCGTCGGCTTCTTCCACGCGGCGTGCGCGCTCAGCCAACTGCCGCCGGTTCCGCTCCTGAATCAACTCTTTCAGCAGCTCGTCGTATGTCTGTCCCGCTTGCTTGAGGTCGTTTAGTTCCCGCCATCGATCCTCGGTGACCGGGATTCGTTTGTTCGCTTGCGACATCCGTATGTGATCCTTACAACCCTTACAATAAAAACGCTTGGCGATGCTGTTCATCAGCTGCGTGACCCTCGCTGAAATACGGTACACCATTGCCCGGAAGTATGATCGCGAGACTGCTGATGAGTATCTCGACTGGCTCACTGACCTCAGCATCGAGACCGTGGATGTCGGCGAGATCTGGGTGGAAGCCTCGGAATACGTCCTCAGGTACAACCCGGCGCTCGGCGATTCGTTCGCGCTGGCGACTGCCGAGTATGTCGAGGCGACGCTCCTGGTCGGCGGGGATGACGACTACGACGAGATATCGGACATCCCGATTGATCGGTTCCGGGATGGAGCCGCGTGAACCGCCTCGGGTCAAGCCCCGGGCAGTCGCCTCGACCGCCTGTACACCAACAAAGCCGAACGGCCGCAGTCTACCGCCGCACAATAATCCGCAACACGTCCTCGTCGGCCAGTTCGTGGTCTTTACCGACCTGTTGATCGTCGTGTTTCGCGCTTGCGCCGCTCACGCGGGCAAACCGAAACCGCTCGTGAAACTCGCCGCCGAGTTTCGTCAGCGCGTCGCCAACGGTGTCGCCCGCCCGAAGCACGAGCGGTTCGTCGTAATCGACGCCGCGGCCGGGTTTGTCCATGTAGATTCGGATAAGCCCGAGCGTCACGAAAATGCGTTCTTTCAGCACGTCGAGCCCGCGTTCCTTCTCGGCGCTGATGAAGATGCACTCGTCGGGGTCGAGTCCGCGCTCGCGGAGGTTTTCGTGAACCGTCGGGAGATAGCTCTCGTCGATGAGATCGGCCTTGTTGATCACGACAATCGAGGGAATGTAGACCCGGTTGTCCATCATGCCGTCGATGAGTTCGTCGATCGAGGGATCGCCGCGAACGGTCACCTCGGCGTTGACATACCCGTTTTCGCGAAGCACGCCCGCGATGGTGTCTTCGTCGAGGCTGACGCTGTCGCTTTTGTTGACCTGAATCCCGTTTTTGTGCCGCTTGCGGATGTGGATGCTGGGTGGCTCGGTGTCGAGCCGAATTTTGTTGTTGTACAGCTCCTCGCGCAGTCGGTCATACTGCTCGATTTCGAACACCGACAGCATGAACACCGCGAGATCAGCGGTACGAACGACCGACAACACTTCCTGGCCGCCGCCACGACCGTCGGCAGCGCCCTCGATCAATCCGGGAACGTCGAGAATCTGGATGTTCGCGCCGCGATATTTGAGCATGCCCGGATTGACATCAAGCGTGGTGAACTCATACGAGCCGGTTTCGCTGTCGGCGTTGGTCACGGCGTTGATGAGCGTCGATTTGCCGACGCTCGGAAAGCCGACGAGCGCGACCGTGGCATCACCGTGTTTTTCGACGGCGTACCCCTGGCCGCCGCCGGCGGAGGACTGGTTTTCGAGTTTCTCTTTTTTTTCCGCGAGTTTGGCTTTGAGACGGCCAATATGAGCCTCGGTCGACTTGTTGTACGGCGTCGACGAAATCTCCTCGCGGATCGATTCGATCTCCTCCTCCAATCCCATTACCGGGGACTGGGCCGCCGGCGTCGAAAAGCCTGTTCATTCGGCCGGTTGGGCCACACGTTTCGGCGAGAAACCGACTCGAAACGCGGTGAAAAACGTGTGAGCCAACCGAGCCGAAACGCGGTGCGCGAGAGCCAAAACCCGCTGGTGAACTCCATGGCGACGCAAAAAATGAATCGGTCAACCCAGCACAAACAGCTGGACATAACCCCAAAACGAGAGCCATCGAGTGCTCGAATAGCGGGTAAGGTGCGATATTTTACCAGGAATACGACGAAGATGCGCGTGAAAGAACAACATCGGCACCATTATACGCTGTGCAGTCAAACCATTCAAGTGATTGCTATGTCGAACGCAAGCCGGCTCCGCGACAGTACGCAAATCGAGCTGCCCTGTGGGGCACTTACGGAGCTTCGCAGCCAACTAGAGGCCGACTTCACCGTGACCGTCGTGACCGGTGGGTCGGCGTGTCGAATCATCGGCAGTCCCGTCGAAATCAAGGCCGTAAGCGAGTTTCTGGGTCGCCACGGCGTCGCGATTCGCTGAGCGGTTCCGAAGCGCTTTGTAGCCCCCACGCGCTAGTTATGTTCATGGACGAAACGCCGGGGCTCAGCGAACAGTACCGGAAGGCAAGCCCGTGGCCGGTGTTTGTTGCACTCGGCGTCCCGATTTCGGAGATCGGGCTCGTGTTCGATATTTTCCCGGTGGCGGTTGGCGGATTGCTCCTGTTCTGTGGAGCGGTTGCAGGGATTCTGCGCGAAGCCGGCTACATCACCGTTCCGTGGCCCTCGCTCTCGATTATGGCGTTGGTGTTGTTCGGGCTCGGCGGCGCGCTCTTGTACGCAAACACACGGGTCGGCGTCGATATGACTATGCGTGCGTACGCCGTTTTGGTAAGCGGTCTGCTCATCGTGGCGGGTGTCGTCGCTGTCAAATTCTTTGTTCCCAAACGCCGGCTGTCGGTCTGATCGAGCGTGCGAGGGAAGTTTTGACCGCCAGCGACACGTGCATCCAGCAACAGCGGAATCCACGCGAAGGTCGAACGCGACCGCACAACCGACCGATCCGGAACGAGACGCTCGGACGCCGCTCGTGGCGTGGCGGCGAGAACCAACAAGCTATTTGAGCGGCGTGTGCGAGCACAGAGTATGGAAACGAAGATCTTTGACAAGGAGACGATGCTCGACCTTATTGTCAACTTCATTCCGCTGGGGATTCTGCTGTTTTTCATCACGGCATTTATTGTCTGGTCGCCGTGGGGATTCGACCTCCGGTACTCGGGACCGATGTTGGTAATCATGGGTGGGATGTTCATTGCGCTCGTCGTGCTGACCTACTTTTCAGCCGTGGCGATTGCGGGTGATGAGCGAACAAAACCCGTCTACCCACAGGGCCAAGCCGGTCTCGAAGGGGCAAAAACGGTTCACGAACTCGAAGCCGAAATGGAGGGCGAAGACATCGACCACGAGTCGGACGCCGGCCGCGAGGAGGATGAAGCACCGGGCGGAACAACAAGTGGAGATGACGACGGCGACGACGGTGACGATACGGACGAAGACCGCAAGGAAGCCGATGGTGAAGATCAGAGCGGAGCCGATGTCGACGCCGAAGAGACTGATGTCGACGCCGAAGAGACTGATGTCGACACGACCGTAGACGCCCAGGACGACG
>CAYWFO010000126.1:0-5261 GCA_964457485.1 uncultured Haloferacaceae archaeon
CACGTGCGGAACTCCGCAAAACGAAGGCGCGTCTCGAAGCCGAGGCCGACCGGGCGGTCTCGGAGTTCGATCAGGGGGTCGTCGATCTCTTGGCGTGGATTCTCGACACCGAAACCCGCGCGCGAATCTACGTCTACCTGCGCCAGCACCCCAACAGCACGAGCGACGAGATCGCCGACGGCACGGGCCTCTATCCGAGCACCGTGCGCGAAGCGCTCGCGGAACTCCACGACGAGGAGACCGTCACGCGCGACAAACGCGAAAGCGACGGCGCGGGCAACAACCCCTACGAGTACGAGGCCATCGCTCCGAGCGACCTCGTCCGCGGCGTCGTCGGGCAAGTCCAGCGCGAACTGAACACCGTGTTCAATCTCGAAGACCGGCTTCCCGATGAGGAGGAGACCGGGCCGGTTACGATCACCATCGGCGACGATGACGATGACGCCGCGGCCGCCGACGAGACGGCCGACGCCGGCGCATCCGACGCGGACGACGGCGCAGTCACGATCGAGGTCGAAGAGCCCGACGATACTGCCGATGAAATGAGTGGCGACGAGAGTACCGACAGCGACGCCGACACCGATGCTGCCGACGCCGACGCTGACGCTGCCGACGGAAAGCACCAGTAGTCACGGTCACTCCCACAGACCCGGTTGCGGTGCCCTGTCGCCGGCGACAGACAAACGGATGTTTAAGCGTACACACCCCAACCGCGAAGTATGCAAGTCGCGCTGGGCGGGACGTTCGATCCCGTCCACGACGGTCACCTCGCGCTGTTCGAGCGGGCCTTTTCGCTCGGCGATGTGACCGTTGGGCTCACCACCGACTCGCTTGCGCCCGAAACCCGCCACACCGACCGGCACGTTCGTTCCTTCGCCGAGCGCGAAGCCGACCTCCGCGACGAACTTCGGCCGCTGGCCGACCGGTTCGACCGCGCGTTCGAGATCCGACCGCTTGCCGAACCGACCGGCATCGCCGTCGAACCGCAGTTCGACGCGCTGGTCGTCTCGCCCGAAACAATCGAGGGAGCCGAACGGATCAACGAACTTCGCGTCGAGGCCGGCCATGATCCGCTCTCGATCGAGGTCGTCGATCACGTGCCGGCCGATGATGGCAAGCGGATTTCCTCGACGCGAATCGTCAACGGTGAGATCGATCGCCACGGAAACCTGACGCCCGAGCGCTCGGGTCGCACCCGGCGACGGTCGTGAGTTGCAGCCGGCGAGACGCTTTTTCGCCGACCGCTCACCACGTCGGCGGCTGAAACCCGGCAGCTTCGAGCAACGGTTTCCAGCGCGACTGCACGCTGAGTCGCGACACGCCCATCGCGTCCGCAATTTCCCGCTGAGAGCGTTCCTCGCCGGCAATGAGTGTTCCCGCATAGAGGCTCGCGGCGGCGACCGCCGGCTTCGAGCGCTCGGCGTCGGGAATGTGGGTCAAAAAGAGCTCGCCGGCGCTCGACCGTGCCTGCTCGCTCACGCCGAGCGACTCGCCGGCGGCGTCAATGCGGTCGAGCCAGTCCTCGTTGTCGACGCGGTCGCGGGCGCGATACATATCGGGGGCTGTTTCGCCATCGTATTTAGTTCGTCGGCTGGGCGGTCGCACGAACCGCTCGTTCGCCGCGTTCTCCCGCCGGCGTCGACACCGATGACGCAGTAGACCTTTTATCGACGCCACAAAAGAGCGCCCATGGCAAAACAGCCGCATCTGCTCGTCGAGGAAGGCGACGTCCACGACCTGGCGATCATTCCCGGCGATCCGGGTCGCGTCCAGCGGATCGCCGACCAGTGCGAAACCGTCGAACCGGTGGCCGAAAACCGCGAGTACACCCTCGTCAACGCGACCTACGAGGGCCGACCGCTGACGATCTGTTCGACCGGCATCGGCTGTCCCTCCGCGGCCATCGCCATCGAGGAACTCCACGCCGTTGGCGTCGAGACGGTCATCCGGTGTGGCACGACCGGCGCGCTACAGGCCGACATCGAGATCGGCGACATGGTCGTCGCCACCGCGGCGGCCAAAGAGGAGGGGACGACCAAACGCTACGAGTCGGCGGTGTACCCGGCGGCTCCGGACTACGCGGTGCTGCGCGGCTTGATCGACGCCGCCGACGCCAACAATGAAACCGTTCACGTCGGCCCGATTGTTTCCGACGACGCGTTTTACGCCGAAAGCGACGACTACGTCGCCGACTGGGAGGCCGCCGGTCTGCTGGCGATCGAGATGGAGGCCGCCGCGGTGTTCACGCTGGCGCGACGCAAAGGAATGCGCGCCGGGGCGATCTGCACCGTCGACGGCAATCTCGTTGCGGGCACACAAAAAGGAGCCGACAGCGACGAGGAGCTCCCCGAGAAGGCGAAAAACAACGTTGAACGGGCGATTTCGATTACGTTGTCGGCGGCGGCAGCGTTGTAATCCGCGTTGTCGGCGGCAGAGTTGTAACCGTTGCCGACGCGACGGTTTCGAAATCAGTTCGACCGGGAGCGACTCGGTTTCGACGACTACTCGATCTCCTCGCCGAGCAGTTGCTTGGAGGCGTCTTCGGCATCCCGCCCGCCGATTGCGGAGTTCGCCAAGAGCCGGCCGCCGATCGTTGCGGGACTAATCACGCGGTCGGCCCCGGCCCGGCGGAGTTTGGCGACGTTTTCGCGCTGGGTGGCGGCGGCGACGATCATGATTTCGGGGTTGAGCTGTCTGGCGGTCAGAATGGCGAGTGCGTCCTGTGCGTCGTTGTTCGTTGCGGCGATAACGGCGCTTGCGTTGACGACGCCGACACGGCGCAAGGGCGCTTCGTCGCTGGGATCGGCGGTCAACACCGGAATGTCCCGGTCGGTGAGCCGGCGGGCGTCGGCCTCGTCGGCGGTGACGACCGCAAACTCCGTGTTGCTGTCGACGAGGTTTTCGATGATCGGTTCGGTCAGATCCCCGTAGCCGAGGATGATGACGTGGTCGTCGAGGGTGGTGAACTGGCTTTCTGTCATGCGTCCGAGTGCTTTCGAGAGTTGGGCTTCGATGGCGGGCGTCAACAACACACCGAGGGCGACGGCGAACGCCGCCACGTTAAGCAGCAACACCGAAATCGCGAACAGCTGTCCGAGTTCGGAGTTCGGTGCGGCGTGAATGTCGCCGTAGCCGACGGTGCTCGCGGTGACGATGGTGAAATAAAACGCGTCAGTGAGCGTGGTGATCCCGGTGAACTCGTCGCGCAGCGCAAACGAGCCGAATGTGCCGTACGATAGGGCAGTCGCCAACGCGATTCCCGCCGCAAGTTGGGTTGGCGACGGCGAAAACGAGCGGTCGAAGCGCCTGCGGTTGTACACGAGCGCGGGTGCCGAAACCACCGAGAGGACGACAAGCGGCAGCGAAAACGGCGAGACCTGCAACAGTCCCTGAATCGCCGTGATCGGCAGCAACACCGCCGTCGCATACCAGCCAACGCGGAACCGCTGTTTTAGCGTGTAGGCGCTACCAAGCATCGCAAACCCGGTGAGCGTTCCGGTAAAGCCGACCGCGCGACGGACGACGTCGGGAACGAACGCCACCAGCGGGCTATCGACGCCGCCGGTCGTAATGTGTACGAGGCCGACGATAATCGAGAGCACGGCCACGGCAAACGTCAGAATAATCGAGGCCCTGACGGTCACCCACTCGCGAGTCCATTCCATCGCTCCAACCTGGGTGAGCGCCCTACTAATACTCGCTGCATCGACACTGACCGGGCGGCAACCCGCGACAACGAACAGTTTAACCGATTTCCCAAGTATAGCCGACCAATGACGACGCTCCCGTTCGAGATCGTTCTCGGCATCTATCTCGGCGTGCTTACCGGCATTGTTCCGGCGCTCATCGCCGGCTCGCTCGGCTTTCTGTTCAAATACTTCACCAACGTCTCCATTCCCGGCCTCGGTGTTATCGCGCTTGCGCTCGCGATCGCGGGCGTCAACGGCGGACTCATGGCGCTCAACGACGAAACAATCCGGGGCGCTGACAATGCGGCCGCGATTCTCACGGCGATCATCGTCGTCCTCATGCTCTCGCTGTACGCGCACTCACAGGGCGACAAACTCGCCGCGGCCGCCCCGCGTCGGCTTTCGTTGCGCTCGCTGCGGAACCGAACGCTGAACACCGACGTGATCGAACTCGTCGGCGGCCGCAAGCAGGTCAGGCTCACCGTCTCTGGCGAGGTCGGCGACATCGAGGGCTACCCGTCGTTGCCCGCGGAACTCCGCGCGGAGATCAGCGCCGGCGAGTGGCGGTTTCCGGCCGATCTCCCACTTGGCGAGCTCGAAACCCGGTTTGCCGACCGACTGCAGTCGGAGCTCGATCTCGCCGATGTCACCGTCTCGCTCGATGCCAACGCGACCGCACGGGTTGCGGCTGCCCCGCCGATGGGCCGCACGTCGAAACGGGTACCCGCGGGCAAACGCGCCGTCTCGCTGTCGGCGTTGGTTCCCAGCGACATGGCCCGCGGCGAGGAGGTTCGCCTTGTTGCGGGCGAGACGACTGTGACCGGCACGCTCATCGCGGCGAAATCCGGCGCGAAAGCCGAGTCGGCGGCCGACCCGAAACCCACAGTGGCGACCGACGGCGGCGACACGGCCGCCGGCGACTCGCCGAAACCGACGCCCGCGGCGACGACAACCGGCGGCGAGGGACGGGTCACCGTCGTCGTCGACCGCGCGTCGGCGCGCACGCTGTTGAACGCCTCGGGCCCACAGGTCGTCGTGCTCTCGCGGGGAACGCGTCGGGAGTTCGAGTTGGTTTCGTTGTTGCGTCGCTCGGGCGTTCGGTTCCGGAAGGTCACCGTAACCGCCGGCGGGCCGCTCGATGGCCACACCATCGGCGAGGTGAGCGTTCGCGACACGTACAACGTCCTGATTCTGGCGGCCAAACACGAAAAGTGGGCGGTCGCCCCGCGTGGCGACCAGCCGTTGTCGGCCGGTGACCTGCTCTATGTGATCGGGACGACCGAGTCGCTGTCGGCGTTCGAGGGGGTTGCCACATGAGCGATCCGCTGGCGACGGCCGAAGCCGCCCTCCAGACGGGTGTGACGTTCGAGGATCCCTTTACGGCGGCGATCACGCTCGTCGTGTTCGCGTTGTTGTCGGTGCTGGGGGCGGGATCGCTCGCGATCACGTACCGCTGGTACTTCAAACAGAGCGTTCCGGAGGGGATTTCGATTCTCGTCGGTGTCGCGGTCGTCGCGCTGTACATCAACACCGCGTCGCTCGGGGCCGCCGTCGGCGAGGGGGCGGTCGACC
>CAYWFO010000127.1:0-5186 GCA_964457485.1 uncultured Haloferacaceae archaeon
CCGTCGTCGTCGACGTCGACGTCGATACAGGGAATAATGCGTTTTGTCAGCATTGGATACCAGTTTGTAGGTCGGTTAGTGGTTTCACCGTTTCGGAGCCCTCACCGTGTCGGTCTTCGACGATTCCGGACTGTTCACTGCATGAACGCAGCCGCAACCAACAACGGAAAGACGAGTGTCGCTTCGGCTTCGATCTGCGTGTAGTTCGTCTCACTCTCCTTGATTTTGCCCCACGAGACGGCCTCGTTCGGCGGCGCACCCGACAGCGAGCCGTCGCCCTCCATCCCAGTTGAAATGTAGACGACGTAGTCTGCGCCGCCGCGGAAGAGATTCGTCATAATCGCGTGATGTTTCGGGACGCCGCCGCCGACGGCGATGAGGCCGGTCGTCTCGGCGAGCAGGCCCTGCTCGATGAGTGTGTCGTAGTCGTCGAGAATCTCGATACCGATGTCGACATCGTTGGCTTGTTTGTAGTAATACAGGAAGTTACCGACTTCGGCATCGGTCAGCGCCGGACAGTAGACGGGCACGTTGTTGTCGGCGGCCTGTTTCAACACCGAGTCCTCGTCGTCCAGCGTTGCACCCAGCTCGCGGGCGAAGGCCGTTGGGGTGCGGATCTGCTCGTTGGCGAAGAACTCGTCGAAGAACTCGTAGAGATACTGCTCGAGCCAGACGTAGCGATCCGAGGGAACGTAGATGTTGCCCAACCGGTTGATTCCCTGCTCGCGGAGTTCGACCTCGTCGGCCTTCCACTCGCCCATTTTGAACGGTCGGGCGGTCTTGATCACGTCCTCGGTCAGCGAGCCCGAGGTCGTGATAATCACGTCGATGTGGCCCTCTCGAATGAGCGAGGCGACGACCTCCCGGAGCCCCGACGAGATGATATTCGAGGTGAACGTGAGATAGACCGTTGCCTCGTCGTCTTGCATCCGTCTCGCGATGTCGATTCCCTCGGCGAGATGGGTCGCCTGAAACCCGGTCGTCGCGTAGCTCTCGAGCAGGTCGTCGAAATCGAACTCGCCGCGGAAGTCGTAGCCCCGCACGTCCTCGGTGTCGGGCTCGTTGTCGCTGCCCGGCACGACGTGATCGCGCGTTTCGTCGGCTGTATCGTCCATACAGAGGGCTATTGCTGCGTGGGTTTGAACGGATCGGGTTCGATTTTCCGATCCTAACTGTTTGGTGGTCGCAACCGACTCCCCGGTGATTATTCCAGCCGGTAAATCCGCGCTTCCCACGGTCGGAGATCAAATGCCCACGCGTCGGCGTCGGTCGCCCGTTCGTCGGCTCCGTAGTTCGACAACAGGAGTTCGGCCTCCATTTCGTGGGGGTCGAAATCGACCTCGTCTTCGGGAATCCAGGTGTGGCCCTCCCACTCGGCGAAGTTGAGCGTCACGAGAAGCCGGTCGTCGCCCAACGTGCGGATGTACGACCAGACCTCCTCGTGGTCATTGATGAGCACGTCGTAGCGGCCGTAGACCAACACGTCGCTCACGTCGCTGTCGCCTCGCAGTTCCATCAGCTCGCGGTAGTAGTGCCAGATCGAGTCGGGGTCGGCGCGGGCCGCGGCGACGTTGATTTCGTCGTGGTTCGGGTTGACGCCGATCCACGGCTCGCCGTCGGTGAAGCCGGCGTTCTCGCTTGTGTCCCACTGCATCGGGGTGCGAGCGTTGTCGCGGCTGTTGTGTCGCAGGCCGTGTTTGATACCGTCGAAGGAGTCGATCTCGCCGCTTTCGAGGGCGTTTCGAACCGGGTTGATCGTCTCCACGTCGCGGAACTCGTCGATCGAGTCGAACGGATAGTTCGTCATCCCGATTTCGGCTCCCTGGAAAATGTAGGGCGTCCCACGGAGAGTGAAAATCAGGGTCGCCAACAGTTTGGCCGACTCCTCGCGGTACTCCTCGTCGTTGCCAAAGCGCGAGACGAGCCGCGGCTGGTCGTGATTGCTGAGGTAGATGCTATTCCAGCCGTCTCCGGCCAGCCCGTACTGCCAGCGATTAAACGAGTCTCGCAGATCGTTGAGCGTCCACTCGTTGGTCTCCCAGATTTCGCCGCCGTGATCCAACAGCACGTGATCGAAGTGGAACAGTGTCGACAACGGGCCGTCGCGGCCGACGTAGTCGATCGCGGTCTCCATATCCATCCGGCCCATCATTTCGCCGAGTGCGAACACGTCCCGGCCCGCCAGGACGCGGTCGTGCATGGTGTCGAGAAACTCCTGCATCCGTGGGCCGTCGAACGTCTCCCACATGTTCGTATTGTTCAGCGGTGGGTCGTGTTTGGTGACCGAATCGGGCTTCGAAAGCAGGTTGATCACATCCATCCGGAAGCCGTCGATTCCCTTGTCGAGCCACCACTCCATCATCTCGAAGATTTCGTCCCGCACGTCGGGATTCTCCCAGTTCAGGTCGGGCTGTTTTTTATCGAAGAGGTGAAGATACCATTTGCCCACCTCCTCGTCGTAGGCCCATGCCGGGCCGCCGAAAAAGGACTCCCACTCGTTTGGTGGGGCCTCATCTTCGGGGCCGAGATGGCCGGTAAAGCCGTCGATGTCGGTTCGGCCCTTTCTCCAGAGGTAGTAGTCGTGATACTCGCTTTCTTGATCGCAGCTGTTGACGAACCATTCGTGTTCGTCGGAGGTGTGGTTGACGACGAGATCCATGATGAGTTTGATCTCACAGTCGTGGAGCCCATCGAGAAGCGTTTCCCAGTCGTCCATCGTTCCGAACTCGTCCATGATCGACCGGTAGTCGGCGATGTCGTAGCCGTTGTCGGCGTTGGGTGACTCATACACGGGATTGAGCCAGACGATGTCGATGCCGAGATCGTCGAGATAATCGAGCTTTTCGATGATGCCGGGAATGTCGCCGACGCCGTCGCCGTCGGTGTCATTGAAACTGCGCGGATAGATCTGGTAGATAACCGATTCTTTCCACCAGGCGCGGTCGAGCAACTGTTCGTCTCCGGTCGAAGCTGTCATAGGTGGCAGTCTGCGCGCGGCAAAGTTAATAGATGTGGGTTGGCAACCCGGTCGGCCGTGCGGTTCGTCGGTATCGACTTTTCGCACACTCACAACTGCGTCGCAGTCACGGTCGCGGTACCGACGGTGTCGCCCAACCAGCGGGACCGCGATGTGATTTTCGCACGGCAACCGCGATACAATGGGTGCGTTTTAGTAACTCACCCGCGTTGTCGTTCACATGGCCGATCACGCACACGAAGCCGACCCTGATGCACGAGTTACCTCGCCAATGCAGCCGTTTACGACGACACAGGCACTCACCGGCGGCGCGATTCTCCTCATCGGACTCCTCGTCATCTTCGGGATTCCGCTGGTTCTCGTGTAGCGTCCAGTCCTCGTTTGGGCAATCGGTGTCGCTGTCGGCTGGACGATTCCATTCGGAATTGATGATTCCTATACCGACGCAGTCGCTGTCGACAAATCCCACTGTTGTTTGTGCCCAAGCGTCGGTTTCCCCGTTCCACTGCGCGGTATTGGGACACGATTACAGCGAATCAGTAAACGAACAGAAGTCGCCGCTCCCGTTTTTGCCGACCGAACAGAACTCGCCACTAGTGGCTCCCTCGCGTGGATACCACGCCAGCGGATGGTCGGCGACGAGGTCGACCGATACCCGTTCGCCGAGTTCGAAGTCCTCGACGTGGTTGTGTAGACAGTGGATCGTATCGCCGCTATCGAGATCGACGCGATAGATGAACGAGGGGCCGACGTACTGCCGCGAGGTGACCTCGCCGTCGGTCTGCTTGTCGGCCGCTCGGCCGGCGCGCAGATCGTCGGGTCGCACGAGCACGTCGACCGCGATTCCCTCGTACTGTTCCGTGTAGCCGTCGAGCGTCATCGCATCGAACGTTCCGAGCCCCGTTTTCAACACACCGTCGTAGACGTAGGCGGTCAGAAAGCTCGCTCGCCCGAGGAAGGAGGCGACAAACCGGGATTTGGGTTGCTCGAAAATGCGCTCCGGTGTGTCGAGCTGTTCGATTTTGCCGTCGTTCATAACGGCGACACGGTCGGAAATCGAGAGCGCTTCCTCTTGATCGTGGGTGACCGAAATCGCCGTGACGCCGGCGGTTTTGAGAATCGAGCGAACCTCCTCGCGCATCTCGACGCGAAGCCGGACGTCGAGGTTCGAAAACGGTTCATCGAGCAAGAGCACGTCGGGTTCGGGTGCGAGCGACCGCGCAAGTGCAACACGTTGTTTTTGTCCGCCAGAGAGCTGATCAGGAGACTTCTCGCCGTGTTCGGGCATATCGACGAGTTCGAGCATTTCGTCGACGCGGGCCTCAACTTCGTCGTCCGGGTGGTCGGTCAGCCCGAACGCAATGTTTTCGCGGATCGTCAGATGTGGAAACAACGCGAAATCCTGAAACACGATTCCCACGTCGCGAGCCTCGGGCGCGGTGGCTCGGTCGCCCGTTGCCACGACCTCGTTTTCGATCTCGATTTCGCCACCCGAGGGCGATTCGAGCCCCGCGATCAGTCGGAGCGTTGTCGTTTTGCCACAGCCTGACGGACCGAGCAGCGTCAGCAGTTCGCCGCGCTCGACGGCCACCGAAACGTTTCGCACGGCGGTCTCGTTGGCGAACTGCTTGGTCACGTTCGTCAGTGTGACGATCGGATCGGTGGCGGTCGCACCCGCGGATTGCCGACGCTCTGCGGCGTCGGCTTGGATCCCGCCCATCCGTGTTGTTGTCTCAGGTTTCGACATATTCGTTCTCCATGTCGCCTGCGAGCGGGGTGCACTCGGTCTCAACTGCTCGCGGCGACGGTTCGTTGTCAGCACGGTAGTTTAGGATTCCCTAAAAGTGTATCGTTTGCGTGGGTAGCGACCAACAGCACTTTTATCACTGACGACGACAGGCAAACGAAGCCCCGCCGTGTCGACGTAGGATACCGGCACGCTCGGTGCTTCATTTCCTCACCATCCGATGTGGCTTCATTTATGAGATGTCGAACAATGACTGTTCACGTGAGCGCATCGCTCACGGTGAGGTCTGATAAACGATTACTGTCTGATGGTGGTTGTTGTAGAGTAGACGATTCCTGTATGTGGGTGGTTGCTACATCATGAATGGGGACGGTATGGTCATTGCTGTATTGTATCGATAGAACAGTAATCCCGCGTCGCACCGGCCATTGGTTGGACAACCAATTGTCGTTTACTCCCTGT
>CAYWFO010000128.1:0-5091 GCA_964457485.1 uncultured Haloferacaceae archaeon
TCGACGAGTGGGCCGAGGTCGCCGACGGCTTCCGGTGTGATATGGCGTGGGCCGTGCCCGAATCCTTCTGGAAGGAGATGCGCGAGCGACTCAAATCGAAGGATCCCGAGTTCCTGTTGCTCGACGAGACGATTCCGTACATCGCCGACTTCCATGAGGGGATGTTCGACATCCACTTCGATACGACGCTGTACTTCACGCTCCGACAGGTCGGCGGGGGCCATCAGGACGCCGACGCGATTCTCGATGCGGTCGAGGGACGCAAACGGTCGGGGTTCCCGGATCACGCGGCGTTCATGTTGTACCTCGAAAATCACGATGAAACGCGCTACATCGTCGAGTGCGGCGACGAGGCGACGAAAGCCGCCGCGGGCGCGTTGTTCACGCTTCCCGGTGTCCCGATGCTGTACGGCGGCCAGGAACTCGGCCAGCGCGGTCGACGCGACCACCTCGCGTGGGAGCATGCACGCGACGAGATCCGTGATCACTACGACGACCTGATGCAGCTGAAAAAAGAGCATCCGTCACTGAGTTCGAACGGCGATCTCCAACGGATCGACTACGAAACTGACAATCCCGAAGATGTCGTGGTTTTTGCCCGCGAGAGCGAGGCCGGGCGCTACATCGTCGCGCTCAATTTCGGCAGCGAGACAACGACGGTTGGAATCGACGAACGCGTTGATGCGACCGATCTCGTCTCCGGCGAGTCGCGGGCGGCCGAAGACGGGCTGACCGTCGAGCACGTCGCCGTGTTCGAAGCCGAGGACTGAGTCGACTGCGATCCCGATTTTTTAGCCATTGTAGACGAGAGCTACTGCGACCATCACAGCGGGCGGACTCACGCAAAAAACGGCTGTCAGTCGATGCTGTCCTCCGTCGGCACGCTTGCCGGCAACGTGTATCATGGACATCCATTACATTCTTGTAGGGGTGCTCCAATTGACTACACCAGTAGTATTCAATTCAACCGTCCGCCGGACACCCATTATGACATCGCCACAACTCAGACAGCAGGCAACCGACGATCACCTCGCTTGGCAGGCCGAACTACACGACACACACGACCCGTTCGAGGCGGCCCAACGAACTGCGCCACACCTCGGCGCGCAGCCGCGCGATGACGGAAGCGTGCTGGTCGGCTTTTGGACGCCCGCCATCGTCGAGGCCGGGATTCCCGAAAACAACGTGTTTCTCGAACTGTTCACGCCGACAACGGTGGTCGATCCGGGACAGACCGAAACGACCGCGCGCTTCGAACGCCACCGCGTTCCGCTGCGTCGACATGGCGAGTATCACTGGGGTGTCGTCGACGGTATGCGCGTGGGCACGCGCGAACAACTCGGATCGTTGTACCAGCTTATTTATCGAAAAAACGGACGGACGGTTGCCGGGCGTGACGACAGCCTTGATCGCGACGGCTGGGGTGTCGTGGCCGACCCGATGGCCGACTCAGTGCCGTTCGGCGTCTACGCGCCCGCGGAGTGTTACGATCTCGATCGGCTCGACCGCGAGCGCGACGACCGTGCGTACTTCGAGGCGCTCGGCAGCGACGCCGAACGGGTGTCGACTACCGATCACGACGGGTTGCCGCGGGTCGATCCCGCGGTCAGCATGCTCGAAATCCACCCCGGGACGGCGACTGAATCCGGCTCGCTGGCGGGTCTCGCGCGTCGCTACCGCGAAATCGGCCGCAAACAACGTGCCGGCG
This sequence comes from uncultured Haloferacaceae archaeon, assembly GCA_964457485.1. Taxonomy (GTDB): domain Archaea; phylum Halobacteriota; class Halobacteria; order Halobacteriales; family Haloferacaceae; genus PL-Br10-E2g29. Next base: position 1,709 of record CAYWFO010000128.1, read on the forward strand.
AGGCGCTGACGCCCGCCGAGCGCAACTTCGTCGGCTACGACGCCATCCAGTTGATGCCCGTCGAGCCACTGACCCAGCGCTACGGCGCGCACAACTTTTTCGATCCCGAGGAGTTCGATCGCGAGCGCGACCACGACACGGTCGAGATCCGTGTCAGCCGGCCCGAGATGATCAACTGGGGATACGACATCGTGATCTCAGCGTTCGCCGCGCCCAACCCGTCGGTGCTCGAAACCGGCCGACCCGACGAGCTCGTCGACTTCATCGCGGCCTGTCACACGCTGCCAGAACCGATCAAAATCGTTTTCGACATCGCGCTGGGACACGCCGACAACGGCGCAATTCCGTTGCTCGCCGACGCCTTCTTCGAGGGGCCGGGAATGTACGGTCAGCACCTCGACTACAAAGAGCCGACCGTCCGGGCGATTCTCCTCGAACTTCAGCGACGCAAGATGGATTTCGGTGCCGACGGCATCCGGGTTGACGGCGCACAGGACTTTCGCTACTACGACGCCGAGCGCGACGAGATGATTCACGACGACGCGTTTCTCGCGTTGATGGACGAGGTGACACAGGAGGTCGCCGGCACCGAGTACCGACCATGGATGATCTACGAGGACGGCCGGCCGTGGCCCCAAGAAGATTGGGAGCTCGCCTCGAGCTACCGGAGTCTCATCGAGCAACACCCACACTCCTTCCAGTGGTCACCAGTGACGTTCGCGCACAACACGCCCGCGTTGCTCACCTTCTGGGCGACGAAATGGTGGCGGGTGCGCGAGGTCGGCGACATGGGCAGCCAGTGGCTCACCGGCGTCGCCAACCACGACACGGTGCGCCGGGGAACGCAGGTGCCGGTCGGCGACAGCTGGAACTCCCCGCAAGAAAACCCGAACCTCGGCGAGTCGCTGCCGGAGGCGCTGAACATCGCCTACAACAACCCCGCGTCGTCGATGCTGTTTCACTGCTTGTTGCCCGGCGTCCCGATGGACTTTCTCAATGCCAACATGCGCGGGCCGTGGGGGTTCATCCGTGACACCGACGGCACGTGGAACGTCAAGGTCGTCGTCGAAGAGGCATACTTCGTCGACTGGCAACTCACCGACGAGGCGTTCGCCGACGACCGGTTTTTTAGGCGGCTCAAACAACTCGGGTTCGAGAGCCGTAGCGAACTTCGCTCGTTCGTCCAGTCGCTGTCGAGTGCGGTCGAGACGACCGAGTACGACCTCGACGCGATGGCGCGGCTGCTCTCGTCGCTCGGCACGCCCCTGAACGAGGATGATCTAACATACAAGGATCTCAAGGCATTCGGACAGGCGTGGATGGCCGATGTCGACGAGTTCGCTAACCTCTCGCACTGGGTCGACGAACAGGACGACGCGCGAACCGAATTCGACCTGTCGGTACGGCGGTTTCGACAGAACCGGCCGTGGCTCCGCGCGGAGGTTGGAGGCGCGGAAACCGGCACGGCGACCACGGCGGCCGGCGAGGGCCTCGAATTCTTTGAGTACCGACATCCAACCGAGGGAACGGTGCTGTACTACGGGCTTCGTGAGTCGCCTGCGAGTGACGAGCAGCTGTTGTTTGCCGCCAACATGGAGGGCGAAACGGTGGCCGTGTCGCCATCGACACTCGGCGATGAAATTCCGGAACTCCCGCTCGACGGCTGGACGGTCGAACTCACTGCTCCGGGCGTTGTTCCCGCCGAAACCGACGGGGTGTTGCTCGAAGACAGCCAAGCAATTATTTGGCAGCGGACGCCCTGAGGCACAACGGCTGTGTCGTTGGGGTCGCGGTGCAGTGTGGGATAGTTGCAACGAAGCGACTCACCTGTTCTTGTGATCGTATCACGACAAACCGACGACTCGAACGACGCTGTCACCGTCGCGGACTCTCGCCGATACCATTTTTGCCATCGTCGGCGATTGTCAATGGGCATGTACGATCGAATCCTTCTCCCAATCGACACCGAATCGGGAATCGAACGCGCCACCGAACACGCAATCGACGCTGCACAGCGGTACGATGCCGCACTCCACGTGCTGTACGTCGTCGACAGCGACACGTACAGTTCGTATCCGGGTGACGAGTACGTCCACGAGTTCGAAGGTCTTGAGAACGCGCTTGAACAGGCCGGCGAAGAAGCCGTTGAAACCGTCACCCGTCGTGCGAAAAATGCGGGTGTTGAAACGACCGGAGTCGTCGTAAACGGCGTTCCACACACCGAAATTCTCGAGTATGCCGATGAGGCGGAGATCGGTCTCATCGTTATTGGCTCGAAAAACCGCTCCGGCGAGTACCGCAGACTGCTCGGCAGCGTGGCCGATCGGGTCGTCCAGCTCACCGACCGGCCGGTGACACTCGTCAAAACACCCGTCTCGACGGGCGAGAAGCCGACCTGATGCAAGCCGTGTGACGTGTCACCATACAATCTTCCATCTGTTCAGTTTCGGGGCCCTCGTGTGAGTGAGAGACAGACATATTCACGAATCTATACAGTATTTTGTGAAGATACACGAAGATCAATGCCGTTAAGTATGGATGGGTCGTCTGCTGAGTTGCAACACTCACACGGGCTCGCCCGCGTGACACGCGCTGTCGGAACCGACCGACGGCGTCCATCTCGAACCAACGACCTTATACGGGTCAGCCCGTTCGAATGGAACGCAGACAAAAACGACCACGCGAGATTGCGCGACCGTTCAACCCGGTCGGCACTCGCACATTGGATCAAATCGGTTGGCTTCGACGGGTTTATACCCGCGAACCATGTACGATCTGATCCGAAGAAATGGGGATCTCGGCCCTGCGGTACGCCGTACAGACGGGATCCGACGTTAGCCTTGGGAGTTCGGTGTCACCCGTTTGCTCGGTGGACGCCGAACTCGGACCATGCAATGAGACACATTTTGGTGACCAGTCTCTTTTTGAGAGACTGTTCCCGCCACCCCCACGCTTTCGAGCGTGGAACATTCCGGTTGATCCTGCCGGAGGACATTGCTATTGGGATTCGATTTAGCCATGCTAGTTGTACGAACTTAGATTCGTAGCAGATAGCTCAGTAACACGTGGCCAAGCTACCCTTCAGACTACGATACCCTCGGGAAACTGAGACTAATAGTAGATACGGTACGCACGCTGGAATGCAGCGTACTCCAAACGCTCCGGCGCTGAAGGATGCGGCTGCGGCCGATTAGGTAGACGGTGGGGTAACGGCCCACCGTGCCAATAATTGGTACGGGTGATGAGAGTCAGAGCCCGGAGACGGAATCTGAGACAAGATTCCGGGCCCTACGGGGCGCAGCAGGCGCGAAACCTTTACACTGCACGCACGTGCGATAGGGGAATCCCAAGTGCGAGGGCATACTAGCCCTCGCTTTTGTGTA
>CAYWFO010000129.1:0-4943 GCA_964457485.1 uncultured Haloferacaceae archaeon
TGGGCGAGTTTGACCACGAAATCGTCGAGTTCGCGCTCGCCGTGGTGGATGTTGGTGATGATCTGTTCGTACTCCGAATGGTAGACGAACACGGGCGAGTTGTAGCCGTCACACGAGATATCCTCGACGTTGATGTCGTGTTTGATCGGATCGATTCGCTCGTAGCCGATGAAGTCGCGCTGGAGATAGTACAGCAGTTTTTCGACCTGATACTCGGTGAGCGACTCGCTGTTTTCGGTGATGACGGCGGATTCGGGCCGCGCGGAAATCCCTCTGAGTTCGCGCGTCGGAACCGAGTCGGGATCGCCGTCGGCCAGCTGTCCACCGCTTTCTTCGGGGGGTTCGTAGCCAAGCCGGTAGAGGAGTTTGCCGACCGTCGAGTCGCGAGTTGGCTCCATGACGTACGCCGAGGGATCGACGCGGTCGGGGAGAAGCCGATCGGCCAGCGACTTTCTGGGGCCGATTTCGTCGGAGCCGTCGGTTTCGCGCTCGCCGGTCTCGTCAGCAGTAATAAACTCGCTGAACCGTTCCTTTCCTGCGGTTCTGTTGGGTTTGGGGGATTCGCCATCGTCACCGCGTTCTTCGGAAAACCGTGCGAACGGCGCGTCGAACACCATTACGAGCGGTTCGAGCCGATCGAAAAGCCCGTTTCGTAGCGTCGCCAGCGTCGCGGGGAGCTGAGCGAGCTGATTGCCGAACGAGGACGTATTTTTGCCCGAGTAGAGATCGTATCGCTTCAATAGGCGATGCGTCTCGCTGACGATGATCTCGCGGCGGTTCGACTCGTTGGCAGCCGCTTCGCCCTGTTCGCCGTACTTGATCGCGGTTCTGAGTTTTCCGGTCAGATACGCCGTGATGTCACCCTCGATTTCGTTTCGGTAGGGTTCGATTGCGTAGTACTTCGTTTCGTTTTCTTTTGTCGAACGGAAAATAATAATGAATGCGTAGGGTTTGTTGACCCAGTAGCGTTCCACCTCGCGAAAATGCCGCTTTTTTTCCACCGGAACCGCCTTTTCGAGATCATACCGGTTGGCAACGGTCGTCGTCCCCGCTTCGGTTGAAAAAAACTCGTCCTCGTCGAAATCGTTTTGAATCGTTACCGTTCGCTCGTCGATAACGGTTGACACTGACTGGGCCACTTCGGCGACGGTACTGAGCAGTTCGGGCATCGCGTCCGCGTTGTAGCCGAGTGCCTTGCTGCGGTCGAACTCGCCGCTTCCGTGGTACTCGCGCTTGTAGTCGTCCCACGTCCACCGGCCCTTGGTGACCGGTGTCGTGTCGGGTTCCGGAGACGCCGCTCCGTCCGAGGAGTCCGCTTGCGTGCGTTCTTCGGCCGCCGCGGAGTCGGCGTCTTCGGCTGACATAACCCGCTATATCGCATCGATACGTAAATATCTATGCCAAATATTGTCATGTGCTCAACCGGACTGTCAGCCGAGACAGCCGGTTTCGACATCACTAATTTGAACACGGTGCGCTCTCTCGAGGATCGAGTTTACTGGGCCGCTCGGTACACGCTGTAATTGAGTTCACCGGGCCGCTCGGTACACGCCGTCACGAACCCACTCATGTCGCCGGCGGGCCGCCGACCGTCGGATCGTCGAACCGCCGGATCGGTCGGCCGTGCTGTGACACCGGGTCGCTATAGCTAGACTACTCCGCCGTGGATGACGTCTCGGATCCGTCACCGTCGGTGCGTTCAGCGGTAAGCAAGACGACTGCGAAGAGTGCGATGAGCACGACACCGATCGGAATCGGCATGCCACCGAAGCCGTCAGTCCACACGGTGAGGGTTGCTGCCGAAAAGCCGACGGCAATGAGTCCCAACAGTCCACCGAGTACCGAGACGGGAGACACTGCCCCCCGTTCGAACCGCGACTCGTCGAGATAGTAGCCAACCGAAATGAGAAACGCAATCGCAACGACGATGGCCGTTGCCGCCCACATCCGGGACATCGTTTCGAGTCCTTGGCCGGCTTGGAGGTCGAGTGCGGTGAGGACGGTTCGCATCGCGAGTCCGTCGGCGACGCCCGTTCCGCTCGTATACTGTATCTCAAAAAACGGAAACCGGATGAACAGCACCCACGCAGCTTCTGCTAACCTGCTGTACGTGACGTTCCATGGAATAAACACGGTGAGCCAGACGAACAGCACCGACAGCGGTCCCGCATACTCGCGGCTGATCCAGACCATTGACTCTCCCATTGTGGTGGTGCGTCTAAAACCTCCTGTGTGGATGTCGGGTGTTGGCCAGGCGGGTGCTTCCGCTCCGGGGGTGTCCAGAGAGACGTAGCCGTCAAGTTGATACGCCCGGGCGCAAAACATTCTGGTACCGAATGCGGCGTGAACACTTCGACCTCAACGTACGCAACCTCAACTGGGTGGAGTCCGACGACGAGCCACAACAACCGGTCGCCGTGATTCAGTTTTCGGGTCCGACAGACGAACTCGCTCGTCGGCTTCGCGGCCACGACGACAGCGAACTGGCCGCCGCCGACATCGATGTCGGCTTCAGACTCCGTGATGCGTTCGAGAACAGCGACGACCCGACCGGCGTCGTCAGCGTGGCCAACCGGCTGACCGGCGATTTCCTTTTCGAAACAAACGAGAGCGCCGAAGACGTGTTTGCGTTCATTACCGCAGCCCGAGAGTACGGTCAGGCCACGAACACCGTCGAGAGCCGATACCGAATCGAGTTGTCGTACGATGACGAAACGATCACCTACGAGAAGGCGACGTTCCTTGTGTACGACAACGAAGGCGACCTACTGCGAAACCAGAGCCTGATTCCCTCCGGCGTCGAAATTTAACTTTTGTAGGCTAAGTCCCCGTCCTCAAGGAGCGAACGAGAGTAAGCGAGTGAGTAGGGTGGGGTAGTTCACCTCGCCCGATTCGTCCAAACCGTCCGAACAATCTCGAATGTTCATTCGGATCTGTCGACGAAACCGTTCGACATATACTGTTGCTCGCCGCTATGTGTAGCCGTGAAAAACGTCACCGATCGAACGAGCAACCCATTTGGTATGCAGCCGTCGTGCGCGCAGTTCGTTCCGGGCTACGGCGATGCCAACGCGGATTTTCAGATTGTTGGTGATCATCCCGGCGTCCACGGTGGCATCGAAACGGGTGTTCCGTTCACCGGGTGTGTGGCGGGCGACCGACTCCAGGCCGTGCTCGCAGAGACTGGATTGCTTCGAGCGGCCGGCGACCAGCCGGCGGTCAACGGCACCTTTCTGTCGTATCTCCACATGTGCGTTCCCGCGAATGGGACACCGACAGCCGACGAGTACGTCGATATGGAGCGGTTTTTTGACGCCGAACTCCGCGCAATCGGCGCACACGTGTTGTTTCCGGTTGGCGAACGGGCAACCCAGCACGTGCTCACACAGTACACCGCCCTCGCCTGGAAAACCGAGATCGACATGGATCGACTGCACGGTACGGAACTTCGTGGCAGCGGCTGGCTCGTCATGCCGATCAAAGACCCAACCGAGTGGGTCGACGGCGACGCTGACCGACTCGGTGAGGCGATAGATCGGCTCACTGCGACGGACTTTCGTCGTGAGAGCGACCTCGGCCGGTTCATCGCTGGCAGCGATCCGTACTACGTTCGGTAGCTGTTTTTCTCGGTTGGTCTCGCGGTGCAAGTCGAGCAGCCGCCGGTTCACCGTCGGACTCACGCCGTTATCCATCGAGACACAACAGACGTATGTCTGGCAATCGACTTCCGAACCACACAAACGAACAAACTATTGCAATCTACGGCGCAAACACGGTATCTTGGGGTGCGGTGTGGAAAAATTTAGCCGAACAAAATCTTTTTTGCACACATGCGTTCAGTTATCTGATGGCGCACTGGTTCTGTTCGCCAGAGGCGCCGATACGCTGTGGACTAGTGCTCCCACAGTGGTTTGGTCAGTCACATGGCCTCCCGTCGCGGGCCGTTTTTCACCGGCCGCTCGACCCCACTCGCTCGGCCGGTCGGCCTGCGATCGGGACCGTCTGACACGACACGACACGAGACCGCCCGCCAGCGCGTCGGCAACGGCCAGCGAGCGCGTCGGCAACGCACAACGAAACACTCAAACAGCGAACTGCCAAAGAATCCGTATGGAACTGCGGGTTATCGAAAAGACCGACGAGGAACTCCGAATCGAGATCGCCGGCGAGGACCACACCTTCATGAACGTGCTCAAAGGCGTCCTGCTCGAAACCGAGAACGTCTCGGCGGCGACCTACGACATGAACCCCGAGCAGTCCGGTGGCCAGACCGATCCGGTGTTGTCGATTACGACGACCGGCGGACTCGATCCGCTTGACGCGCTTGGCGAAGCCGCCGCGTCGGTTCGCGAAACAACCGACGAGTTTACTGCGGCGTTCGAAGCCGCCGTCTGAGGATTGCTGCCGACTTTTCATGTCCTGTTCACCGATCCGCAGTTCACGCCGACAGTGTCGGGCTTCGATTAGAGTCGAACCGGAATGTTACGGTCTCGAAGCCGTTGTTTGACCTCCTCGATGGAGTACTCGTCGAAGTGAAAAATCGAGGCAGCCAGTGCTGCGTCGGCGTTCGCTTGCTCGAAGACATCCCCCATGTGGTCGGGACTGCCACAACCCGACGAGGCAATCACCGGTGTCGACACGGCGTCACAGACCGCTTTCGTGAGTGGAATGTCGTAGCCGTTTTTCATTCCGTCGGTGTCGATCGAGTTGACAAACAGTTCACCAGCGCCGCGTTCTTCGGCTTCGATCGCCCACGAAATCACGTCGCGACCGGTTCCCTCACGGCCGCCCTTGATGGTGCACTCGAACCAGACCTCCTCGCCATCGATTGTGGCGTAGTGGTCGCCCTCGTCGTCATAGCGCCGCCGCGCATCGACCGAGATGACGATGCACTGGCTGCCGAAGGCGGCCGCGCCCTCGGTGATGAGTTCGGGCCGCTGGAG
>CAYWFO010000130.1:0-4941 GCA_964457485.1 uncultured Haloferacaceae archaeon
CCTTCGAGCGCATCGAGACCGTAATGCCGCGGCTCTCGTCCCAGTGGCGGGTTTCCGTTTCGATGGCGCGACCCCGACGAACGGCGTTTTTCTGCCGCGTCACCTCGTAAGCAAGCGCCTTTTCAGCTCCCTTGTGACTCGAGATATTCTTTACCTCGGTGCGGTTCGCGTCGGCGAGCACGTCCGGCGGAATCGAGCCGTCGTCGTCGACGGCCTCGGCAGAGACGAGCGAGATGTTGGCGTCGACGCGGAGGCTCCCGTCGCGAGTGGGGTCGAACACGCCGAGATACTCGAGCACCTCTTCGAGTTTTGCGAGGAACGCGCGGGTTTCTTTCGGCGAGCGGAAATCGGGTTCGGTGACGATTTCGACGAGCGGCGTGCCCGCACGGTTGTAGTTGATCAACGTATACTCGGCGGTGTCGATCGAGCCGCCCTTGTGCTGGAGGCTGCCGGGGTCTTCTTCGAGGTGTGCACGGGTGATTTCGATCTCTCGGCGCTCACCTTCGACGCTGATTTCCAGGCTCCCCGCCTGACAGATCGGGGCGTCGTACTGGGTGAGTTGGAAGTTTTTCGGGAGATCGGGATAGTAGTAGTTTTTCCGGTGGAACGTGGTTCGGCCGGGAATCTCGGCCGAGAGTGCCTTAGCGATTTTCACGGCGGCTTCAACGGCTCCCTCGTTGAGCACGGGCAGTGCGCCGGGCAGTCCGAGACAGACCGGGCAGGTCCGGCTGTTCGGCTCCTCGTCGGTGCCGGCGGTGGTCGAACACCCACAGAAAATTTTCGTGGCGGTTTCGAGTTGGACGTGCACCTCCAGTCCGATGACGACCGCGTGCTCGGTGGTTTCGACGGCCTTCGCAGTCATTGGCCGACGTTTGCGGCGCGCTGGCTAAAGCGTAACGGAGCGGGGACTCCACCCACAGTGTCCACGGTCGCACCGCGCCACGGCCGGCCGGGCGAAAACCGACAGGCCATGGGGCAGTGTCACACACTCGTCTGACACAGATTTATACGCATACAGCGGTGTAATTGTAGCATGACTAATCGGGTCGAGGAACTCGAAGGACAGGTTGCTGAACTCCGTGCCGCAATCAACGGACTCACCGAGGAACTGGTCGAAACCAAATCACGCGTCAAGGATCTCGAAGACGCCGCCGAAGCCGAGGCCGCGGCACCCGAACCGGAACCCGAGTTGGAGCCCGAGACGGGCGTTGTCGAGACAACAACGGTAAGCGATGATCACGTCGAGGTTGTCACCCACGAACGGCGCGAAACCGAGATCACCACCGACGACAACGCGGCCGACGCGGACGAGTCGGCGTCGGCGGACTCCACGCCCGAGGGCGACGCACCCGCCGAATCGGCCGAGACAACCGCCGCCTCCGCCGCCGACACGACCGCCGCCGATACGACCGCCGCCGATCACACCGACGAGGCCGACCAGAGCGAAATTATCGTTGCATAAGCGAACTATCCGCCCGACTTGCGCCGGCGCGTCGGTTTCGCGCAGTCCAATCCGTCCAGCCGTTCAGTAATCCATGTACATCAGCGCCCTCGTCTTAGACGGTTTCAAGAGCTTCGGACGGCCGACACGGATTCCGTTTTACGAGGATTTCACCGTTATCACCGGTCCAAACGGTTCTGGAAAGTCCAACATCATCGACGGCGTGTTGTTCGCCCTTGGACTCGCGCGAACCCGCGGAATACGCGCCGAAAAGCTCACCGATCTCATCTACAATCCGGGGCACGACGGCGATGAGCCCGCCGGCGGGACGCGCGAAGCCAGCGTCACCGTCATTCTCGACAACAGCGACGAAACGCTCTCACGCGAACAGGTCGTGAGCGCCGCCGGCACCGACCGCATCGGCGATATCGACGAAATCACCATCAAGCGTCGGGTAAAACAGACCGAGGACAACTACTACTCGTACTACTACCTCAACGAGCGGTCGGTCAACCTCGGCGACATTCAGGAGTTGCTCGCACAGGCCGGTATCGCCCCGGAGGGCTACAACGTCGTGATGCAGGGCGATGTGACCGAGATTATCAACATGTCGGCGTTTCAGCGCCGCGGCATTATCGACGAAATCGCCGGCGTCGCCGAGTTCGACGAAAAAAAGGAGGCCGCCTTCGAGGAACTCGATGCGGTCAAAGAACGCATCAACGAGGCGACGCTCCGCATTGAGGAGAAACAAGAACGCCTCGACCAGCTTGCCGACGAACGCGACACGGCACTCGAATACCAGTCGCTTCGCGAGGAGAAAACCGAGTACGAGGGCTATCTCAAGGCCGCCGAGTTGGAGGACAAACGCACACAACTTGACGAGATTGACGACGATATCGCTGCGTACGAATCCACACGCGAAGAGCGACAGACAGCCCTCGACACCGCCCAGGGTCGGCTCGACCGGCTCGAAGCCGAACTCGCCGAACTCAACCGCGAAATCGAACGGAAGGGCGAGGACGAACAGCTGGCGATCAAACGCGAAATCGAGGAAATCAAGGGCGAAATCGACCGGTTCGAGGGGCGAATTGAGAACGCCGAAGCCCGCGTCGACGACGCGGAAAACGAGCGCCGCGGTGCGTTCGTTCAACTCGATCGCAAACAGGAACAGCTCGACGAGATCGAGACGACGATTCGCGAACTCAAAGTCGAGAAGGCGTCGGTCAAAGGAACAATCCAGTCGAAACAGGCTGAACTCGCCGACGTGCAGTCGCAAATCGAGAACGTCGACACCGAGTTCGACGAACTGAAAGCCGAACTGAGTGAAAAGAAAGAACGGCTCGAGGAACTCAAAACCGCCGGCAACGACGCCCAGCGCGAGAAGGATCGACTCCTCGACGACGCTCGGCGGCGCTCGACGGAGGTTTCGGAGGCCCACGACGAACTCGAAACGGCCCACGAGACCATTCCCGAGCTGAAGGCCGAACAGTCCGAACTCCACAGCGAACTCGACAAGGCAGAGACGAACAAACAACGAATCGAGGACACAATCGAGACGCTCCGCGCCGAGCGCGAGTCGAAAAAAGCCGAACTCGATGCGATCAAATCCGACCTCCGTGAAAAGCAATCGGAGTACGCCGACCTCGAAGCGCGGGCGGATTCCAACGGCGACAGCTCGTGGCCCCGGGCGGTGACGACGGTTCTCAACAGCGACATCGACGGGGTCCACGGCGCGGTCGGCGACCTCGGCAGCGTCGATGGCGAGTATGCGACCGCCTGTGAAACCGCGGCCGGCGGTCGGCTTGCGAACGTCGTTGTCGCCGACGACGAGGTCGGCTCGACGTGTATCTCCCATCTCAAATCCCGCAATGCGGGCCGTGCGACGTTCCTGCCGATCACGAAGATGGACGACCGCGGACTCCCCGCGCTGCCGGATCATCCGGGCGTCGTCGACTTCGCGCGCAATCTCGTCGAGTACGACGACCGGTTTTCGGCCGTCTTCTCGTACGTGCTGGGCTCGACGCTCGTCGTCGAAAACATGTCGACCGCCCGCGACCTGATGGGCGACTTCCGGATGGTAACGCTCGACGGCGACCTCATTGAGCGCTCGGGGGCGATGACCGGCGGCTCCGGTGGGGGCTCGCGGTACGCCTTCTCGCACTCGGGCGGCGGGAAACTCGAACGGATTGCTGAAGAGATCGACACACTCGAGGACAAACGCCGAACGCTCGACGACGGGATTCGCGAACTCGAATCCAAACTCGATGCGGCGCGCGAGCGCAAATCCGAGGCGGCCGAGACGGTCAGAGCCATCGAGACCGACATCGAGCGGACGCACGAACGGATCGATGACGCCGAGGCGCGTGTTGCGGAACTCGAAGACCGACTCGACGAAATCGAGGCCGAACGCGAGGCAGTCACCGACGAGATGGCGGCCGTCGACGAGCGAATCGACGAAATCGAGGCCGAACGCGAGGCGGTCGAGGACGAAATCGAGTCGTTGGAGGCCGAACTCGCCGACTCGGAGATTCCCGAACTCACCGCCGAGGTCGACGCGCTTCGCGACGAAATCAGCGATCACGAGTCGCGTATGGACGACCTCGACGGCCGGCTCAACGAACAACAGCTCGAAAAACAGTACACCGAGGGGGCGATCGAAGAGCTGCACGAAACCGTCGAGGCCGCCCAAAACCGCAAAGCCGACGCGCAAGAACAGATTGCCGACTTCGAAGCCGAAATCGAGGATCGCGAGTCGCGGCTGGCTGACAAACGCGAGGCGATCGAGGAACTCGAAACCGAACTGGTCGATCTCAAGGCGGATCGCGAGGGGCTCAAAAGCGCCGTTAGCGACGCCAAAGAGAGCCGCGATGCGGCCAGCGAACGCGTCTCGGCGATCGAGTCGAAACTCGAAACCGCCCGCGAGGAACGCGACCGTCTGGAGTGGGAAATCGACGAGTTGGCCGAGGCGGTCGGCGAGTACGACCCCGAATCGATTCCCGCTCACGAAGAGGTCGAACGCGAAATCGACCGGGTTGAAGACGAGATGGCGGCGCTCGAACCGGTCAACATGCTCGCGATCGAGGAGTACGACGAGGTCGACGCCGACCTCGAAACGCTCACCGAGGGCCGCAAAACGCTGATCGAGGAACGCGACGGCATTCGCGACCGGATCAATCAGTACGAATCGCAAAAAAAGAAGACGTTCATGCAGTCGTTCGACGCGATCAACGAGCACTTTACCGACATCTTCTCGCGGCTCTCGGCGGGAACCGGCGAACTCGAACTCGAAAACCCCGACGACCCGTTCGAGGGGGGCCTGACGATGAAGGCCCAGCCTGCCGACAAACCGATTCAACGGCTGGCGGCGATGTCGGGCGGCGAAAAATCGCTCACCGCGCTCTCGTTCATTTTCGCCATTCAGCGACACAATCCTGCGCCGTTTTACGCGCTCGACGAAATCGACGCCTTCCTCGACGCGGTCAACGCCGAACGCGTCGGCG
>CAYWFO010000131.1:0-4875 GCA_964457485.1 uncultured Haloferacaceae archaeon
TAGCTGTTGACATACTATGTCCCTGTTGAACAGATTCATGAATCTTTTTACATATGCAAGATTTTCGTCGCTCGCCAGAGCAGCAGGGTTCGAACGGGAGTTCGACGCTTACGAGTCGAATCGCCGAAGCACAGCGAACACCGCAATGAGCAGGCCGACGAGAAGCAGTGTTCCAATAATGAACAGTCCGGCAACCTGTGGGAAGACCAGCGCGAGCGCGATGAGAAACGTAAACGCAAACAACGAGAGAATAATCACGAGCAACGCAACCGCGGGTTGCTGGGCCGTTGCCAACACAATCCGTTCTTTGATCGTCAGCTCCGTGAGGTCGATATCGTTGTCGCCGTCGGCCATAACGTCGCTGTCGGCTGTACCGTCGCTATTGGAGCCACCGTCGCTGTCGCTGGAGGCGTCGGATCCGCCATCACGACCGTCGGTCGCGTCGTCGGTCACCGTCTCATCACCGACGGCACTCTCGTCGGCACCAGCGGAGTTGGGGTCGGCATCCGGCCCGGAGGGATGTGAGTCGGCCACGGAGGCTCTTTGAACGGAACAATCCTGAGTGTGTCGTTTTGTGTGCGAGCACCTCACCGCCCGGTCGAAAGCCGCTCGTCCCAGTCAAGCCACTCGTACTCCCAGCCGGTCGGCGCAAAATATCCGTGGCTGTCGAACTCGGCGTCCTCCCGCCGGGTTCGGTTGCGCTCGTGGCCGCTGGCCTGTTCGCCGTCGACCAGCATTGGACGGAACCGAACCGGACCGAGTCTCTCGACGGGGCCGAGTCTCGCTCTCGGCGCGTCGGCGTCGCGGTCGGCGGCGACGAGCGTTTGGTCGGTTGCGCCGCGCGGAAAAACGATTCGGCCGTCAGGGGCGAGCTGTTCGACGAGCGACCGCGGCGGCGACACGACGGCGGCTTCGACGAGAATCCGGTCGAACGGCGCGTACTCGGGGTAGCCGCGTGCGCCGTCGCGGCAGTCAACGAGCACCGCGTCGCAGCCGGCGGCCGCGAGATTCTCACGAGCGAGCTGAACGAGCTGTCTGTCGATGTCGACGGCGTGAACGTGCCGGTCGCCGACCTGTTCGGCGAGTACGGCGGCCGTGTACCCGACACCCGCGCCGACGATGAGCGTCTCGTCGCCCTCGCTCGGAGAGAGCGCATCGACCAGTCGGCCAACCGTTCGTGGACTGAGCGCTCGCGAGCCCGCCACCTCCTGTGGCCGGGTGGCGTAGGCGTCGTCGACGAACTCGTGGCGCGGAACCGTCGCCAACGCATCGAGCACGTCGCCACCGAGTGGGTTCCGGGTGGCAAGCCCGTCAACCATGTCGGCGCGGAGCGTCTCGTGATCCATTGTCAGAGGTGCGTGGCCAACAGGCTTCAATCGTGCGCTCGGATCGTGCGGCGGTGCCGGAGTCAGTCCGAGCGCATCGGGACGAACCGAACGGCAACGATTTCTTCGCGCTCGTAGCCACCATCGGCCGTCGGATGGAGCCGACAGAGCACCTGCTGATCGCGGCCAAACGGCCCGACGACGACGCCATCGCGATTGGTCTGCGTAATAAGCGCATCGGGCGGGTCGGCGGGCGCACAGGTGAGGTAGGTGCCGTCGAACGGCGCGTGTTCGGGCCATCCCGCTCGACCGTCGCCAACCCGGATATTGATATCGTAGCCCAGATCGGCAAGTCGGTCGCGAGCACGCCCGGCGAGTTCGGGGTCGTACTCGACGCTGTAGACGTGTTTCGCGCCGACGACTTCCGCGGTGACCGCCGCATGATAGCCACAGCCGGTGCCGATTTCCAGCACCCGGTCGCCCGGTTCGAGCGCAAGCAAATCGAGCATTCGGCCCACAATGTGCGGGGCGCTGATCGTCTGGTCGTTGCCGATCGGGAGCGGACGATCCTCGTAGGCCGCCGCTCGGTGTTCGGCGGGAACAAAGCGGTGACGCGGAACCGCGCGGAGCGCGGCTTCGGTTGTGGATTGCTCGACTGCACCGCTGGCAACGAGGTCGTCGACCAGTCGGTTTCGCGCAGCCGTGGTCTCCATAGTGGGATATCTCCCCAAACGAATGTAGCCGTTTCGGCGAGCGTGACAGTGCGCTGAACGGGCGGCAGAAACCGTTACCAAGCCGACCAGGCGGTCGTTGTTTCGTCGGTTGCGTAGACGCGCTTGGTGTCTTTCGCATACACCACATCGCCGTCCTGGTCGAACTTGTCGAACCGGTAGCCGTCGGCGTCGTCGCGAACGAACAACCCGGTGATGGTGAACTCGTCGTCGCCGAAAGACTCGGTGTCGCCGACGCGGAACTCGTAGTCGCCGGGGACGTTGACCGTGAGACTCCGGGTGTCGTCGCGAGAGCCGTCTTTCGGGTGGAGCGTCACGTTGATTGCGACGTTGTCGACCGCACGCGTCCAGACGGTCTCGACATCGTCCATGATCGCCTGTTCGAACCGACCGTCAGCATCGAGCAGTTCGAGGCCGGTTACGCGAACCTGTAAAATCGCTTCGGGGGTGTCGACGATGAACTCGTCGCCGATTGTGACGGTCTCGTCGGGATCGGTTTCGAGACGGGTGCGAAACGAGTCGCCGCCCTGAGAGACGATGATTTTCTTTTCGACTGTCGGGGTCGGTTCGAGTCGGGTTTTGTGGACGTGTCCGCACTCGCTACACCGGACGGTGGCGGTGCCGGCGGGTTTGAGCACCTCGTGGACGGTGTCGTCGTGTGGCGAACAGGCGGGGCAGACGAGTGCCACGCGGTCGCCGGCGTCGATATCGCTCATAAACCGTGATTCCGCCGCAATGCGTAAAAAGCCGTGCTTGTCGGGGCGGTGTGCGCCGGTCTGCCGCGACACAGCGCTGCTCGGCCGGTATCGACGGCCGAGTGCTTCGTCAGCTACCGCGGAAGCGTCAGTTCGACCCCATCGGCAAACACGGTCGGCTCCCGAAGAATTCCGTCGAGATGCAGCGGCGCATCCGTCTCGCCGCCGATTCCCGCGTTGTCACCGATCGCGATGTGAACCGTGCCGGCGGCTTTTTCATCCAACAACACCGACCCGACGAGTTCGTCGACGCCGACGTTGGTGCCGATGCCCAGTTCCGCAAGCCGGTAGGCGCCGCGGCCGACTTCCTCGGCGGCGGTTTCGATCTGTTCGCGGATTTCGTCGTCGGAAATATCGGTGACGAAGCCGTCTTCGACCGCGAAGGTGAGCCGTTGGTCGGCGTCAAGCAGGCCGTGCGGTCGCATCGTGCCGTCGACAACGTAGGTGCCGGTAGCGCTCTCGGGGGCGACGAAGATTTCGCCGGCCGGCAGGTTCGAAAAGCCGCCCGCCTCGTGGACGAGGCCGGTGTCGAGCAGCCACTCGCGGTCGCCGATTTCGAAGGTGATGTCGGTTCCCTGTGGCGAGGTGACGCGGATTTCATCGGCCCCAGCGACCTGTTCGAACATCGTTTCGGAGTGCGCGGCAATCGCCTCGTAGTCGGCGTCGAGACCGGCGACGAAAACCGACTCGGTGATTCCCGGTAGGGTCGCACCGCGGGCACCGGCCTCGCAGGCGCTCCCGCGGGCGCGAGTGTGACTGATGCTTTTGGTCGTCGGCGCGAGAAACACGTCGGCCTCCCGCAAGGCGGCCGCGACCGGTTCGGGCGGCTCCGCGCCGTGCTGGGGGCCCGGCGGGTAGCGGATGATGACGGGATCGTCGGTGTACTCGCTGGCAACCGTATAGAGGGTCTCGCCGATCCGCCGGCGTTTGTCGTCGGTGACGATCACGCAGGTCTCATCGCTTTCGAGCGAAAGACACTGTGTGAGCGCGGTTTGTGCGGCCTCACGGAGTTCGGCGTCAGTGGTCGGTGCGTCGGTTGACCGGTCGGCGGTGCGCATGGGTAGCGTTGCCGGTGGCGTCGGTTAGCCCTTACTGTGGATTCTCAGCCGAGTTGGTGGTGCTCAATCGCGTCGGTTCCCGTTTTTTCGGTGTCGAGAATCGCAACGTGAAAGGCGTCGTCAGCGCCGGGAATTGGGAGGCCACCGGGATTGACGCGAACGGTGTCGCCACGCGATTCGAGCGCCCGTTCGTGGGTGTGGCCATGCAGCACGTAGTCGTAGTGACCGCAGTCGACCAGCGCGCCGAGGAGCGTCTCGCTGGTGCCGTGGTACACCGCAATCGACACGTCGTCGACGGTGAGTTCGCCGCACTCGCCGAAGTACGTCCCGAACTCGGTGACGACGTTCGCCAGCGCCCATTCGCCGTCGTTGTTGCCGCGAACCGCGGTGAAGTCGAATGAATCGGTGTCGAACGGCGTCGCCGAAAACGGGGCGATGATGTCGCCGCAGTGAATTACACGGTCGACGCCGTTCGATTCAAAGAACTGGACGGCCGATTCGACGAGTGTGAGATTGTCGTGGGTATCCGAAACAATGCCGAGTTGCATGACTGATCGGTCGGTAGCGACGACGAAAAAAGTACGGAGGCCGCGGCGTTAGTTTGCCGCCGCAATCAGCAGTTCAACGGCCGGCAGATCCGCACCAGTCAGCGCACGGATGTACGCCCCGCCGGCGATCGAGACGTGGCCGAAGTCGTCCTCGCTCATGCCGTACATTTCGATTGCCCGCGAGGTGTCGCCGCCGCCGACGACGGAGAAACAGTCGGTTTCAGCAATTGCCTTGACCGCCCCAACCGTCCCGTGTGAGAACTTCTCGTCCTCAAACACGCCGAGTGCGCCCTTCATGAACACCGCATCCGAACTGCGGATAACCGGGTCGTACTTCTCGACGGTCGCTTCGGAGATATCCATGTAGTCGTACGCGCCCGCGTCGAGTTCCTCGTTGGTGTGTTCGGCGCGCTCGCCGTCGTCGTCCTCGTAGGCAAGCCCCTCGGCGAGAATGATCT
>CAYWFO010000132.1:0-4840 GCA_964457485.1 uncultured Haloferacaceae archaeon
GTAACCGATTTCGGCGTTCGTCTCCCATGGCACTGATCTCTCCATCGTGCTCAGCACAGTCTCACCGTCGCCTTGTCACACAGAAAATCAGACTCGTCGCCGGCTCAGTCGTCTTTTTTCGGGCGGACGATGTCGGCGAGCGTCACGACGCTGCCGAGCAGCCAGCCGAGCGGAACAGCGATTGCAAGCCACATCAGGACGTAGCCGATACCTTCGAGGTCGAACGTTGCCCGGAGGATTTCGTTGATTCCGCCGACAGTGAGAAACGTATCGAGAATCCAGATGGCGAGCGCCTCGCTTTGGGGGAAAATCACCTCACCGAGCCGCGGCGAGTAGAGCGCGGCAACCACCGGCGGAAGAAACAACGCGTTCATTGCCGACGGATACGCCAAGAGCACGGTCGTCGCCCGCCCACCGACCTGCTTGAAAAACACCGCTGCGGCCGCGGCGAACGTCGCGACGACGCTGGCGGCGACGACGGCCAGAAACTCGTCCGTTGCGAACTGCACCCTCGCAAACAGGCTCAGCGCCCCCCAGACGACAATCGAGACCAACACGACGCCGATAATACCGAGTCGGGTCGCGGCGCTGTCGGCTTTCGCCGCATGAAACCGGGTCGCATAGCCGAGCAGCAACAACGGATAGCCGAAAAGAACTGGCACTGCACCCAACGCGCCCCAGCCGTAGTAGCCTGCCTTTTGTGCGGTCGTCTCGGGTTTCCACTTCCCAAGCACGTGTCCGGGGTTGAGCTGGCGGGGAAAAACAACCTCCATCCACGTTTCGTGGAGTCGGGTAATGTCGATGCGAATCGCATCCACCAGCCCCGGTGATCGTCGTTCCATATACTCGTACTGTCAGTCGGGGGAACCTGAACTTTGTGTTCGGCGGCTGATACTCACGCGTTCCACGGCCCAAAGCCGGGGTCGACCTTGCGGTCGGTTCGGTCGATCCCGTCGATCCGTTCGAGTTCGTCGGCTGTCAACGACACCGCAAGCGAGGCCCAGTTCTCGCGGATGTGCGTCTCGCCCGTTGCCTTCGGAATCGCCGTGATTCCCGACTGGCGGAGCCACGCCAGCGCGACCTGTGCCGCGCTCGCATCGTGGGCGTCGCCGATCGATTGGAGTTCCGGGACGTCGAACACGTCGCCACGCGCCAGCGGCGAGTAGGCGACCGGTTCGACACCGAGTTCGGCACACGCCTCGCGAATCGCCTCCTGGCGCAACAGCGGGTGGATTTCGATCTGGTTTGCCAGAATTGGGGCCGCAGACCGCTCGACCGCCTCGGCGAGTTGATCGGGTTCGAAGTTGCTGACGCCGATGGCGCGGGTCAGCCCATCGTCGACCAACCCGTTGAACGCGCCGATTGTCGCGTCGGGATCGTAGGTTCGCGCCGGCCAGTGGACGTACAGGAGGTCGACGCACTCGAGGCCGAGTCGGTCGAGACTCGCCTCGGTCGATGACAGGACGTCATCGGGCGCGAGATTGTCGATCCAGACTTTTGTCGCCACGAACACGTCCTCACGATCAACTGCGCTGCGCTCGATTCCCGCGCCGACGGCCGCCTCGTTGCCGTACGCTTGGGCGGTGTCGATGTGGCGATAGCCCATCTCGAGGGCGGTTGCCACCGACTCGGCGCACTCCTCGGGGTCGCTGTTCTTCCACGTGCCAAGGCCGAGCATCGGGATGTTCGTTGCGCGCGGACAGTCGCTCGGGAGTAGGGGTTGGCTCATTCGTGCGGAGGGTGACTCCGTGGATACAAAAACGGCCGGGGGCGGCTACGGGCTTGTCACTTAGTTCCAACTCGACGACGCCCGGAAGCGCTCTCTGGCGTACTCGGCCAACAACGGCACGTCGCTGAGGTGCAGCAGTTTGCTCAGCGCGCGCTTGTTTCCGGTGTTGACCTCCGAGAGCGACTCCGCGCCGACGCGGTTGAGATCCTCCATCAGCGTGTCGTAGCGCTCGTTCGGTGCGAGATACAACAGTTCGGTCAGCGTGAGTCGCGAGCGCATGTTCGGCGCGACACGCTCGTTCCACAGCTCATCGTAGGTTTCCATCGCTGCGGCCGAGCAGTCCGGTTTTTTCGGCGTGAGACACTTATCGACCGTCACCGCCGCCGCCCGCCCCGACTGCATTCCTTTGTGAATGCCTTCGCCCCAGAGCGGATCGATTGTCGGCACCGTGTCGCCAACGGCCATGAACCGGTCGGTGCTGAACCGCTCGGGCATCTGGATGTGCGCGGAGCCGCGGTGTTGTTTCGATTCGAGTTTTGTTGCCGACTCGAACCGCGGGTCGCGATCGAGCCAGTAGTCGAGGTAGTCGTCGACGGTCATGCCGGCCTTTGCGTACTCCTGATGGCGGTTGTTCTGGATGAAACACAGCCCCACCTTGGCCGTGTCGTCGCCGGTGTGGAAAATCCACGAGTAGCCGCCGGGAGCGAGTTCGTGATCGAGTCGAAGCATCATCGCGTCGTGGAGGTCGGCGTAGTCTGGATGGTCGATGTCGACATCCTCCATCTCGTACTCAATGCCGATCGCCTGGTTTTCGCGTTTGAGGTCGACGACGCCGAGCGCCTTCGCGATGGGTGCGGCCGGCCCCGTGGCGTCGATCACGATGTCGGCGTACACCTCCTCGTCGCCATTGTAGCGCACGCCACAGAGTTCCTCGCCGTCCATGATCGGTCGTGAGACGCGGCTGTCGAACCAGTAGGTTGCGCCCTTCTCGCGACCGTCGGCGACGAGAAACCGCTTGAACTCCGCAAATTCGAGCACGGCACCGGGCTGTGATTGGACGAAGTAATCGTTTGGCGATTCGAGAACGACGCTGTCGGTGAACTGCATCACGACATCGTCGGGAACGCCGAACGACGCCATCATGGAGGGGAACGTGCCGGCGGTTGACTTGTTGCTCTGGCGGGGGAACTCGGCTTCGGCTTCGGTTTCGAGAACAACGACATCGTAGCCGCGGGCAGCGATATCCCGGGCGCACTGCGCGCCGGCGGGACCCGCGCCGGCGACGAGTACGTCGAAACGATCGGACATATATAACTTCAGTAGCTAGACTGCAATGAGTGTTGCTGACCCCGATGGCGACGGCCACATTCCGGCCCAGCTGTGGGGTCAGAGACTACCCGGATCGACACGGGTTCGAGTTCTCTCCGGATCGATACCGACAGCGACTCAGTGGGTCGTCCAGCCGCCGTCGATCGGGATGTTCACGCCGGTTATGTAAGAGGCGTCATCCGAAACGAGAAACGCGGCGGGGCCGGCGATCTCTTCGGGTTGCGCCACTCGGTTCATCGGCGTCTGGTTCCGGACGTACTGGTAGAAGCTCTCCTCTTCGAGCTGCGGCTCGGTCATGGGCGTTTCGACAAAGCCCGGACAGAGACTGTTGACACGAACCCCTTCATCGGCGTAGTCGACGGCGGTCGCCCGGGTGAAGTTGACGAGTGCACCCTTGGCTGTCGCGTAGGCTGCTACGCCTGGCCCGCCGACGAGCCCGTACACCGAAGCGACGTTCAGGACACTCCCTGTTCCATCGCGGAGGTGCGGCATCCCCGCTCGCGTGGCGTAGATAACGCCGTTGAGATTGATGCTCATGAGCTTTTCCCACTCCGCTAGCGTCATCTCTTCGATGGTTCCCTGAACACCGATTCCCGCGTTGTTGACGAGAATGTCGAGCCCACCGAAGCGCTCGACTGCGGCTTCGATCAGCGCTTCGACCTCTTCATACGACGAAACGTCGCAGGGATGAAACACACAGTCAAGCTCCTCGGCCGTCCGCTCGCCCGTTTCGACCGAGCGGTTCGCGATGACGACGTGTGCGCCCTCGGCTTTGAACCGCGCGGCGATTGCCTTGCCGATGCCTGTTGACCCGCCGGTAATGACGGCAGTTTTGTCTTCGAGCATACACGAATTCTCGCTGCCAAATACATAGCTGTTTTGTGGATTCTCAGACGGTGGGATCTACACTATTGTTCTCCCGACCAATAGTATTATATTATTGGTTCACAGACTAATAAGATGGGGTGGCCTCACTGACCGACGACGATCTCGATGGTGTCAGCGAGGGGCGGAAGTATCCTGATGGCACCGTCATGCGTACCCCTCTGGATGGGCGTACAAGCTCCACTACGGTACAACGGAACCAGACCCGCCCCGTACGCTTGACGATGGAACGATTCGTCGGTACGACAATTCACACGAAGATACCAAAGGGCACGAACTGCACGTTGCTCCGGACCCTGACCCAGACATCATCACATTCCCAGGGATGGTTGCGTTGTGGGAACGGTTCTGGAGTGAAATCCCGAAATCCGAGTTCGGATTGGAGTGAGGCCGCCACACCACACGGTGATACCGATGAACGATACCACGCCGTCGCTGCACCCGATGGAGCGCGAACAGCTCTTAGCCGAATCAACCCTCGTCGTGACTGTGAAGTCCTCCAGTGAATTCCACGACCATGTCACTGATGCAATTGAGGCACTTGCGCGGGGAGAGGAGGTGGATGCAACGCCGACGCTCTCGTTCACCAGCTATGACGATCTCATGGCGACGCTGACGCCGCGAGTCCTCGATCTCATCGAAGCGATTCGTCGAGAAGAGCCATCCAGCATCAACCATACTGCAAGGATTGTTGATCGGGACGTAAAGAACGTCTACGAGGAACTCAATCGACTTGCTCAGTTGGGGATCATCTTTTTCGAGGATGAGGGCCAGAGTAAGCGCCCGGTCGTCTGGTTCGATGAACTCACAATTACCCTTCCGTTCGACCCAGAAGCCGGTGACACGGCGGCCGCTGCGCCGTGAACGCACCGGCTTGGATCGGTGTTACATGTAAGA
>CAYWFO010000133.1:0-4826 GCA_964457485.1 uncultured Haloferacaceae archaeon
CGTCGCTATCGCCAATCTTCATCGTCGCTATCGCCAATCTTCATCGTCGCTATCGACGATTTTTATGGCCGCTGTCGAAACCGAAGCGTTCGCGATCCACGGAACATCGGCCCGGTTCCATCCTTTCTGAACCCGGCTGCGTTGGCCGCCGCCTGCAACTCGGTCGCCTCCCGTTCGATCAGCAGTTCGACCGCCATTCCCTCGGCGGCGGCAAACCGAACCGGCTCAGCCAACAGCTGTTCGCAGGCGTCGGGAACGCCGCCAAGTTGGGTGACGTGGACGGTCTGGTCGTGGGCGTCGAAGCTCACAAACCCGAGCAGTTCGGTTTCGACCGTCTCCGTATCGACGTTCGGATCGTTCCCGCTCTGGTCGCGCTCGGCGACGCGGACGCTCCGGTCGTGAACGAGATTTCGGACGACATCGGTCGGCGCGTCGGCCAGTGCCGCAATCGCCTCGGCATCGGCTTCGACCGCATCCCGAACGTGCATGTTAACTCCTACCGTGTGAAACCGCATAAACGCATTGGCGGGCACGTGAGTGGGCAACTGAAGGCTTTATTGCTGCCCGCAGAAAACGTCTCGATATGAGCACGGCCACGAAAGTCGTCGTCGGAACAGTCAGCGTGTCGGCAGTTCTCTCGGCTGCAATCATTCTCTCGTACGTCCTCGCCTGATGTTTCACGAACGAACGCTTTCACCGACGCTTTCGGCCGTTCACGACGAGTACGCGCCCGATTCAACCGTGCTCGATGTCGACACCGACTTCGAGACGTTGTCGCCGGCGGTTGCCGAGGATCTCGGGCTTCTCGCTGACGCTCTCGATCCCGAAACCTACCCGGCCGACTGGCTTCCCGACACCGTGCCAACCGTTCTCCAGCGATACGCGAGCGACGTGTTCACGATCGGGATGCCGGGCGACGGAACGGTCGTCTGGACGCGCCAGACCGAGCCGCCAACCGTGCTGGTAAAACAGCGCGCAGAGGGAACGCCCGACGCGTTTCTCTCGTTTCTCATCGCCGAGGCGTTCGTCCAGCTCAACGCGGATGTTCCCGAACACTTTCTCGCGTTTTTCGGCGATCGGTACCGCGCGCTCGACGCGGCGGTTCCCCTCGGCGCGAACGATGTCTACCAGATTGCCGCCGCGCTGTTCGACGGCTGGGTTGGCCTGCACACCCGCGAGACATTCGTCTCGTGGCCCGAAGAGCCACCGTACGCGTCACTGTCCGAAGCCTGGGTTGATGCCGGCGACCGACTCGAACCACGGCTTTCGAATCTGTCGAGCCTCGTCGCTCGCGGCGAACTCAGTTTTCCGGCGTCGACCGAGTACGCCTGTTCGGCGATCAAACACGATCTCGACCTCCCAACCCCCTTCAGCGCGCTCGACACGGCGGCGTACCGCGATCATGGTTCGGCCTACGCGGTTCAGTGGGCCGACAAAACGTTCGAGAAACTCGCGGAGTAAGCGGACTGGAATCCGAGTCGACGAACGAAACTGATCGACGCCGCCGACCCGACCGACACGGATTAAAACGTGGTTTCGACGCGTCCGTCGTCACTGAGGTCGACAACGCCGTCAAACAGCGCGCGGAACGTTTCGAGTGTTTCGGGGTCGTGAACCTCTTTCGAGAGGTGGAAAATCCCGACGGCGTCGTGATCGGCCAACAACGAAAGCAGTTTTTTCGTCGCCTCGTAGACGCCGTCTTCGTCGGCGTAATAAATCATTTCAGTGAGCGAGTCGACGCTCAATCGAACCTTTCCGTCGTGTGCTGACAGGAAGTGTTCGACCTGCCGGAGAATGCCGTCGAGGTCGTCGGGCGAGGAGACGTAGTGGACGTGATCCGAGCCCCGCCGCGAATAGCCGCGTTCGACCGAGAGCGTGTCGAGAATGACCGCGCGGGTTTCGTCGACCTCGTAGTGTTCGAGTTTCTGTTCGACTTCGCGGGCCGTTGTGCGGGTCGAAACAACCAGAAAGTGATCGGTGTCGGTCTTGAAAAAGTCGGTGTCGAGTCGGTCGGTTTCGCCGATACTCGGATGCAACAATAACACGCCCGTCCCGCCGGGAATCGTCTCCGGTGCGTTCTCGATTGCCAACGTATACTCCATACAGTCGTCACCAACCCGGCGAACTTAAGCGTGCATATTGGCCGGGTCGTCACCGCGACATTGGCCGGGTCGTCACCGCGACACGGCTCGCGGCATGGACGAGTCGTCGACGCTGTCAGCTCCCACTCGATCACCAGCGAACCAACGTGTTATACGGCGTTGGCGTCGTCTCGCGTCTCTCTGACGAGAACGATCCGCGCCCCGGTTCGCTCGGCGATTTCGGCGTTTGTCAGCGACGGGTTCTCTGTGGCAATCGCGAGAATCTCTCCGCGAACCGCTGCGCCGTCTCCGTTTGTCTCATGCTCTCTCGTCCGTTCGCTCGTCGCCGTGGGCCGCTCGGGTGTCTCTGACGAGCGTGATTCGAGCCCCGGTTCGCTCGGCGATTTCGGCGTTCGTCAGCGTTGGATCCGCTGTCGCTTCATCGAGAATTTTACGCTTGATTCCCGATGGCGACGACGGTTCGGCCGTGTGCGGTGCGTCGGAGGCGGTGGACTCACCCTCGTCGGCGTAGGCCTCTCGGGTGTCTCTGACGAGTGCGATCCGCGTGTCGGTTTGCTCGGCGATTTCGGCGTTGGTTCGATCGGGCTGCTGGGCGATGGCATCGAGAATCGCCTGCTGTGTCTCGCTGAGATCAGGGCCGCCCGCACCAGCTTCGTCGACGGCGCTGTCGCTATCACTCGTCGCCGAACTTGCCTCGGCCAGTTCGACTTCGTCCTCGTAGGCCGCCCGGGTATCTCTGACGAGTGCAACCCGTGTACCGGTTCGCTCGGCGATTTCGGCGTTCGTGAGCATCGGATCGGTGAGCGCCGTTTCGAGAATTTTCGTTTCGGCCGTGTTGAACGAGGCGGAGTCTGTTGGTTTCGTGAGCACTGACTGTGCGTCCTGTTTCAGTTCGACACGGTCTTCGTAGGCACTACGAGTGTCCCGAACGGTTGCGATCCGGGTCGCGGTTTCGGTGGCAATCTGTCGGTTCGTCTTTGTTGGGTTTTCGAGCGCTGCGGTGAGAATCGCCCGTTCCCCGCTGGTGAGCGAGAGCCCGTCGGGAACGTTCAACATCGCGTGTTCCCTCCTTGTGCGCGTAATCTCCGCAGTGACACGGCACTGCGCTGCGGCTTCCCCGAACTGTCCTGTTGTGTGTAGTCATTCCTCATGCACTCGAACAATCCGGAGCCGTTCAAATATGTGTTACGTAATCCACATTGTCGTTCATTACCCTCGCGCCGATCGAACACATCGGATTCCTGCTCAGAGGTGCGTAACGATCGCGGTCGCCGTTTGTTCACCGACGCCGTCGACATCGAGCAGATCCGCCTTCGATGCCGACCGAACCGTTTCGACGCTCCCGAACCGCCCCAAGAGCCGTTTTCTGGTTTCGGGGCCGACGCCCGGAATGCCGTCGAGCGCGGTCGACACCTCATCACGGAGGGTCTGATGGTACTGGACGGCAAACCGGTGGGCCTCGTCGCGGACGCGCTGGCAGACGTGGAGGTGTGCCGCATTGCTCGGCCAGTCGAAGGCGCGGTCGGGCGTAATCACGCGCTCTCGCTTCTTTGCGAGCGCGACCGTCGGCACCGACCACCCGGTTTCGGCCAGCGCGTCCAACGCCGCCCCGAGTTGCCCCTCGCCGCCGTCGACGATGAGCAAGTCCGGGTCGGGGCGGTCGTCGCGTTCCTCGATGGCCCGGCGCGCCCGCCACGCAACGAGTTCGCGCATGTTCGCGTAGTCGTCGTTACCGTTCGAGAGCCGCTTTCGACGGTAGTCGCTCGTCTCGGCGCGCCCCTCGACGAAACAGACGTTGCTGCCGACGGCCGCCTTTCCGTGGCTGTGGCTCACATCGAACCCCTCGATTCGTGTCGGCCGCGGAATCTCTAAGGCCTCGCCGAGCGCGCCGAGTGGATCGCCGCTAACCGGGGCTTGTCTGGCGTTTTTGATCGCGAGATCGACGAGCGTCGCCTCCCGACCAGCGCCCGGAACGCGAACCGACACTCGCTCGCGCTCCAGCCAGTCGCGCACCTCGTCGTCGGCCGGCTGTTCGGAGAGCAAGAGCGCATCGGGAAGCTCGCGCTCGGCGTAGTACTGCGGAATAAACGCCGCGAGCAACGCGGCCACGCGGTTCTCGTCGTCGGGTGCGGTGAGGGTGTGTCGCGACCGATCGACCAGTTGGCCGCGGTCGCTGTGGAGTCGCGCAACGGTCGCACGGTCGCCCTCGATGGCGACCCCAAGCACGTCGGTCGCGCGGTCGTCGGTTCGTCCCGAGACGGCCGCGTCGCCAGCGCCGTGAAACGCCTCGACGGTTTCGAGTCGATCCCGCAGGTTGGCCGCGCGTTCGAACTGCTGGGCTTGGGCTGCGGCCTCCATTTCGCGTTGCAGCGGATCGGAGAGAACCCCGGTTTCGCCCTCGAAAAACCGGACGGCGCTCTCGACATCAGCGCGATAGGCTTCGGGGCTGATCTCGCCGGTGCACGGCGCGGTACACAGCCCCATTTCGTAGTCGAGACACGGCCGGTCACGACCGCGATACTTGTGGTTCGAACACCCCCGCAGCCCGTAGATTTCGCGGAGCGCCTTGAGCACGGTTTCGAGCCGTCCCTTGTCGGTGAACGGCCCGAATACCGTTGCCGAACCCTCCGGATCGCGGGTGATCTCGATTCGGGGAACCGGATGGTCGGTGAGCTGGACGAGCGGGTAGGATTTGTCGTCTTTGAGCCGAACGTTGTACCGCGG
>CAYWFO010000134.1:0-4815 GCA_964457485.1 uncultured Haloferacaceae archaeon
GCGAGGC
The DNA here is from genome assembly GCA_964457485.1 of uncultured Haloferacaceae archaeon. Lineage (GTDB taxonomy): Archaea > Halobacteriota > Halobacteria > Halobacteriales > Haloferacaceae > PL-Br10-E2g29. The sequence continues at coordinate 8 of CAYWFO010000134.1, forward strand.
GATGGACGAGGACTTCAAATCCATCGGCGCGTGGTTCGACTGGGACAACCCCTACAAAACGATCGATCCCGAGTACATGGAGGCCGCTTGGCACGGATTCAAACAGGTCGCCGAACGCGGACTCGTCGAGCAGGGCAAGCGCTCGATTTCGCAGTGTCCACGGTGTGAAACCGGGCTCGCGAACAACGAGGTCGAGTACGATCAGGTCAAAGATCCCTCGATTTACGTGAAATTCTCGCTCTCGGATCGCGAGGGCAGTCTCGTTATCTGGACGACGACGCCGTGGACGATTCCCGGCAACACCTTCGTTGCGGTCGGCGAGGAACTCACCTACAGCAAGGTTCGCGCCACAAAAAACGGCGACGAGGACGTGCTCTACATCGCCAGCGAGTGCGTCGACGACGTGCTCGGCAAGGGCCGGTACGAGGCGTACGAGGTTGAAGCCGAATTTTCGGGAGCAGACCTCGTTGGCTGGGCGTACGACCATCCGCTGGCCACGGAAGTCCCCGACCATCCGAGCTTCGAAGGCGCTGGACAGGTGTACACGGCCGACTACGTCGAAGCCGACCGCACGGGATTGGTTCACTCCGCGCCCGGCCACGGTGAGGAGGACTTCCACCGCGGCCGAGAACTCGGCCTCGAGATTTTTTGCCCGGTTCGTGGCAACGGAACGTTCACCGAGGCGGCTGGCAGCTACGCCGGCGAGTTCGTCCGCGACGCCAACGAGTCGATTCGAGCCGACCTCGACGCCAACGGCGCGCTACTGGCCGACGAAGTCTACGAGCACTCCTACGGCCACTGTTGGCGCTGCGACACCGACATCATCCAACTCGTCACCGACCAGTGGTTCATCTCGATCACGGATATCAAGGACGAACTGCTCGACAACATCACCGAGGCCGAGTGGCACCCGCAGTGGGCCCGCGACAACCGCTTTCGTGACTTCATCGAAAACGCACCAGACTGGAACGTTTCGCGACAGCGCTACTGGGGGATTCCGATTCCGATCTGGGTACCCGAAGATGCCGACCACGAGGCGGCGGATCTCACCGCGGAGATGATAGTCATCGGGAGCCGCACGGAGTTGGCCGAGCGGGTCGACGGGGAGATCGATCCAACCGAGGTCGACCTCCACCGCCCAACCGTCGACGACCTCACGATCACCGAGAACGGAACGACCTACCGCCGGATCGAGGACGTGTTCGACGTCTGGCTCGATTCCTCGGTGGCGACGTGGGGGACGCTCGGCTATCCCGGCGAGACCGACGCGTTCGACGAGTTATGGCCCGCCGACCTCATCATCGAGGCGCACGACCAGACCCGCGGCTGGTTCTGGTCACAGTTGGGAATGGGCACCGCGGCGTTCGGCGAAAGCCCCTACACCGAGGTACTGATGCACGGCTTTGCCAACGACAAGGACGGCCGAAAAATGTCGAAATCCGTCGGCAACATCGTGACGCCCGACGAGGCAATCGAACGCGCCGGTCGCGATCCACTCCGGGCGTATCTGTTGAGCCACGACCAGCAGGGCGTCGATCTCGCGTTCAACTGGGACGGCCTCGAAAGCATGGTCGGCCGGCTCAACATCCTGTGGAACGTGTTTCGCTTCCCGCTCACGTACATGGATCTCGACGGCTACGATCCGCGCGATCCCGACCTGTCCGAAGGCGAGTTGACCGTGGTCGACGAGTGGGTGCTTTCGCGCCTGCAGGCGGTCAAACAGGAGGCCACCGAGGCCTGCGAGGAGTACCGTGTCCACGACGCACTCACCGTCGTTCTCGACTTCGTCACCGACGACGTTTCGCGGTTCTACGTCAAAGCGACCCGCGAGCGGATGTGGGACGACGGCGACTCGCCATCGAAACTCGGCGCGTACGCAACGCTTGCGACCGTGATGAACGAGGTCATCCGCCTGCTCGCCCCGTTCGTTCCCTACATGACCGAACGGATGTACCAGCTCCTCGACGGACGCGAGACAACGGTTCACGCGCTCTCGTGGCCCGAGGTCGACGACGATCGACACGATCCGGCGCTCGAATCCGATATGGCCGTCCTCCGCGATGTCGAGGAGGCCGCCGCGAACGCCCGCCAGCGAGGCGGACGCAAACTCCGCTGGCCCGTCTCGCGAATCATCGTCGAAACCGACGATACCGACGTTGCCGCGGCTGTCGAGCAGCTCGAATCGCTGCTCGCCGAACGGGTCAACGCCCGCGAAATCGAGATCACCGACCAGTTTGCCGAGTTGGTCGAGTACGCCGACCCGCAGATGGGTGTGATCGGTCCCGCCTTCGGAGCCGACGCCCAAGAGGTGATGGCAGCCGTTGACGGCGCGACTCGCGAGACAGTCGAAGCCGGAATCACGGTCGACGGCGAGCAGATCGAACTCGACGACGAAATGGTCGAGTACCGCCGTGAGCCACCCGAAGGAATCACCGGAACCGACTTCGAGAATGCCACGGTCTACGTCGACACGACGCTCACCGAGGAACTCGAATCGGAGGGGTACGCTCGCGACGTGATTCGGCGGATTCAGGAAATGCGCAAGCAGCTCGATCTCGACGTCGAAAGCGAGATTCACGTCGGAATCAGCGTCGACGACGACCGAATTTCGCGGTTCGTCGACGAGCACAACGACCTCATTGCCGAGGAAGTTCGCGCAGCAACGTTCACCGACGATCCGGGAGTCGGCAGCCGGGTCGAAACGTGGGACATCGAAGGAATCGATGTCGAGATCGGCGTTGCGGTGGCTGACGAGCGAGCAGCGTAACCGCGACTCGCTCACAGCGACCCACCGGATCCGCACACCATCGACCGCTGGCCGCAGCTATTTACTCGCAAACCGAGTACCGTACACAATGACCGGAGATCTGCGGGCCAACCAATGACGCTCGATCAGTTGCGGCACGTCTCGAACCGCGCGATCGCCCCGTTCGTTGCGATCGCCGTCAGACTGGGGCTCAGCGCGAACGCGATCAGCATTCTCGCGTTCGTGCTGGCGGCGTTCGCAGGCGTCGCGCTCTACGTCGCCGGCAGTGACCCACGATGGTACGTCGTTGGCGGCCTGCTCGTGTTGCTCAACGGCTTTCTCGACGTGCTCGACGGCGCGGTTGCCCGCGAAACCGGTTCGGCCTCAGATGCGGGTGATTTTCTCGATCACGTGCTCGACCGGTATGCCGACGTGCTCATTCTCGGTGGATTGGCGCTCGGCGTATCGCAGTACGTGCTGGGCCTGCTCGCGGTGACCGGCGTGTTGCTGACGGCGTATCTCGGCACCCAGGCCCAGGCGGTCGGCGCGGGTCGCATCTACGGCGGACTGCTCGGGCGGGCGGATATTCTCGTGTTGGTCGGCATCGTCAGTCTGACCGCGCCGTGGCTCGCGGCGTCGGCGTACGGGCTCGACAGCGTCGGCTGGCTGCTAGTGTTTTTCGCGATCGTGAGCCACATCACCGCGTTGCAGCGAGTGGTATGGACGTGGCAGAAAATCACGTAGCTGGATCGCTGGTGCGTTCGGTTCGCACGGTCTGCGTTCTTTGATCACCGCAGATCGTGGAGCGCGGATACGATGAAACCGTGCGTGTGGTTTCGGGCGAAACACCTGTATCGCTTACACTCAAATCGCGAGTTTATATGCGTGATTTGCTGTCGTGCACTGGTGGCGATCGTGCCGATTCACACGCGCATACCGGAGACAGGGGCAGATGTTTTGTCCCTCCCCAAAATTATCGGTGACATGACCGAACTTTTCGACGTGGTCGAGGGCATCATTCACGAGCCAACCCAGGTCAGAGATGACGACGGGATCGATCTCACGGTGGGGGAAATCTATGAGATTCAGGAGCCGGGGCGGCTTGATTTTGGTGGCGGCGAGCTTGCGCCGGCTGAGTTGACGCCTCACGATCGAGTCTGGCGCAACGAGGATGACGAGTACCAGTGGTGGCATCTCGAGTCGGGGACTGTGCTCATCGAGTACAACGAGTCGCTGTCGGGGCCAGCACTGCTCCAACCGCGAACCGAACTCGTCGAACGCGGGGCATCGCATCCGACGCTCCGACTCGACGAACTTCCACGCATCCCGCTGACCGTTGGTGACGGCGGACTCCGTATCAAAGAAAATGCCCGGGTGTCGACGTTACTCCCGCGGTAATACGAATCCAGAAGCGGATCGGGCCGGGGCTCGTAGCGCGCAACCGCTGCATCCATTGCAGCCCACCGTGAGCCGGACCACAGCCGTCAGCAAATATACCAGAGGTGAGAGATCCACAACTCCGGTAGGAATCTTTTTTATCACGCCGGCCTAGCCGTAATGAACGTGATAGAAGCGCTCGCCGATCCACTCAGAATTGCGTATGCGGCGGTGTTTTTTCTCAGTGGAGTTCTCTGTCTGTTGTTGATTCCGTGGGCGAAAGCCTTTGAGAACGCCGAGATTCGGACGGGCCTCGTCTGGTTGCTAGCAACGACTGGTAGCTGGGGGGTGCTGAAGACGGCCTACCTATTGCTTCCGGCACCGATTGCTGAACCAACCTACGCGATTGGGCTTGTTATCGGGTTTGCGACGGTTGGGGCGTGGCTGTATTTCTGTTCGGCGTACACTGCCAGACCATTCCACAGGAATCCGACGCTTCGTCGGCTCAGCGTTGCAGTCTTCGGGCTTGTCGCGGTAGTGAAGCTGACCAACCCACTCCACGGGCTGTACTTTACCGCGACTGAGGCCACTGACCCGTTCCCACATCTCGCCATTGAGCACGGTCTGCTTCACTGGAGTGCGACTGGATTGGCCTATGTGCTCGCGGCGATCGGGCTGTTCATGC
>CAYWFO010000135.1:0-4793 GCA_964457485.1 uncultured Haloferacaceae archaeon
TCATTGGCCCACCCGCAGTTTCGCACAGTAAAACCCGCCCGTATCGTTGAGATGTGGGTAGATCCGGTGGGTGTTCGTGACGCTCGGATCGTACGTCTCGTCTTCCCACTCAGTGACGCCCGAAACGCTGTCGAGCGGGCAGTCGAAAGCGACGACCTCGCAGTCTTCGGTTTCGAGCACGTGGTCGACGACGGCCTCGTTTTCCTCGGGGGCGAACGTACAGGTCGAGTAGACAACCGTGCCGCCGGGTTTGGTCGCCTGAATCGCGCGCGACAGGATACCTTTCTGGATCGCTGCCACGCTGTGGACGTGGTTGAGCGTCCACTGGTCGAGTGTGGTTGGATTCTTGCGGACGGTACCCTCGCACGAGCACGGCGCATCGACGAGTGCGCGGTCGAACTCGTCGAAGCCGAATCCGTTGAGCGAGAAGTTTCTGCCGTCCTGCTTTGTGACCATGAGGTTGGTGACGCCGAGACGTTCGGCGTTGTGTCGGAGTGCGGACAGCCGACCGAGATTGTTGTCGTTGCCGACGACGATGCCCGTGTCGTCCATCAGCGCCGACAGCTGGGTCGTTTTGCTGCCCGGGGCGGCACACGAATCCCAGATCCGCTCGCCGGGTTGGGGATCGAGAACCATGGCGGGCAGCGCCGAGACCTCCTCTTGGCCGTGGAGCCAGCCGTGAAAGTACGGCCACGTCGTTCCCGGTCCGCGCTCGTCGAACCGCAACAGGTCGTCGTGCCAGCCGATGTCGTCGTAGCCGATTCCCTCCTCGTCAAGCCCGGCGCGAACGCGGTCGGCGGCCGCTTTAATCGTGTTGACGCGGACGACCGAGGGTAGTGGGCGCTCGCAGGCCGTCATGAACGCCTCGCGGTCGTCGACGAGCGGGGCATACCGCTCGAGTGGATTCATACCGCCCGTTTTGCGGGCCAGCGTTTGTCGGTTTCGGAGTTCGTCGCCGTCGCGCGGATTGCGAAATGCTCGCGAGCAGTAAGGAGTGATGGCGGTGTAGGGGGCAGTATGGCCCGCATTGCTGTCCCCGTTGACGACATAGAACCGGACCATCCACCCCTCGTAGAGGGATTTCCGGGCGTCGGACTGATCGGCGAGATCGCCGTCGACCAGCTTATTTCGACGTTCGAGATGACCCACTACGCCAACGTCCACTGTACAAGTATTCCGTCGACAGCGACCTACCAGCGCGACAACGGCCGACGCATGCCACCCATTCGGCTCTCCGTCGACGCCGACCTTGCTCGCACTCCAGAGTCACATGGCCACCGGCCCGAAAGCGACTACCGAGTTCGCCGACTGCGTCTTGTTTTTCTGAACCCTTAAGCCGTCGAAGACCCTCCATGCGCCCATGAGCGAGGATTACGCTTCGGTCGGGCAATCGTCAACCGATTCGACCGAACAGCGCGCCGACGAAACCGGCGGTGCCGACGGCGGGGCAGCCAGCGGGGCGCACGCAACCGGTAGCGACGTGAGCGCGACCACGAACGGCGAAAACGGCCCGTCGGTCGAAACGCTCGTCACCCGCATCGCAGCCCACGACGAAGCGCTCGCCGAAACAGCCCACCAACTCGGTGACCGGATCGAAACGCTCGAAGCCGAACGCAACGCCCAACGCGAGGAAATCGAAACACTCACCGAGAAACTCACCCGGGCACGGGCGGACTTCGAGAACTACAAGAAACGAACGAAAAAACAGCAAGAGGAACGTGAAAAACGAGCGACAGAAGATCTCGTCAAGCGGCTCACGGGCGTTCGCGACAACCTCGTCCGCGCGCTCGATCAGGACGAGGACACCGATATCCGTCCGGGAATCGAATCAACGCTCGAGGAGTTCGACCGGGTACTTGAAGCCGAGAACGTCTCGTTTATTACGCCCGATGCGGGCGACGAAGTCGACCCCGAGCGCCACGAGGTCATGCTCCGTGTCGAGAGCGACCAGCCCGCGGGCACCATTGTCGACGTCTACCAACCGGGCTACGAAATGGCCGGAAAGGTGATCCAGCCCGCACAGGTGACAGTCAGCGACGACGACTAACATGACACGCGTCGATTGTGTGGTGGTGGAGTTGCGGTCGGTTTAAACCCCCCGAACGGACGCATGTGAAAAATCAGCTAATCGCAAGGCTGCGTCGGGTCAGGTCTGTCGTGTGCCCGGGTTCATCTAGTAACCTTTAACCGACACAAGCCGGTAATTCAGGACAAGATGGCCAGCGAGAAAATTCTCGGTATCGACCTTGGTACCACGAACAGCGCCTTTGCGATCATGGAAGGCGGCGAGCCCGAAATCATCGTCAACGCCGAAGGAAACCGGACGACTCCGTCGGTCGTCGCCTTCAGCGATGACGGCGAACGGCTCGTCGGCAAGCCGGCAAAGAACCAGGCGGTTCAGAACCCCGACAGAACCATCGCCTCGATCAAGCGCCACATGGGCGAAGAGGACTATACAGTCGAAATCGAGGGCGAGGAGTACACGCCCGAACAGATTTCGGCGATGATTCTCCAGAAAATCAAACGCGACGCCGAGGAGTATCTCGGCCACGAGGTCGAAAAGGCGGTCATCACGGTGCCGGCGTACTTCAACGACAAACAGCGCCAGGCCACCAAGAACGCCGGCGAAATCGCCGGTTTCGATGTCGAACGCATCGTCAACGAACCGACCGCGGCGTCAATGGCCTACGGGCTGGACGACGACACCGATCAGACCGTGCTCGTCTACGACCTCGGTGGCGGCACGTTCGACGTAAGCGTGCTCGAACTCGGCGGTGGCGTCTACGACGTCGTTGCAACCAGCGGTGACAACGAACTCGGTGGCGACGACTGGGATCAAGCGATTATCGACCATCTCGCCGACGAGTTCAAAAACGACCACGGCATCGAACTCCGCGACGACCGTCAGGCGCTCCAGCGGCTCAAAGAAGCCGCCGAAGAAGCGAAAATCGAACTCTCCTCGCGCAAGGAAGCCAAAATCAATCTGCCGTTCATTACCGCGACCGACTCGGGGCCGGTCCATCTCGAAGACTCGATCACGCGGGCGACGTTCGAAACGCTCACCGCGGATCTCATCGAACGCACCGTTGGTCCGACGAAGCAGGCGCTTGAGGATGCCGGCAAATCGACCGGCGACATCGACGAAGTGATTCTCGTCGGTGGCTCGACGCGAATGCCCCAGGTTGCCGACAAGGTCGAAGAGATCGTCGGCAAAGAACCGAAAAAGAACGTCAACCCCGACGAGGCGGTCGCGCTCGGTGCGGCGATTCAGGGCGGCGTGCTCGCCGGCGATGTCGACGACATCGTCCTGCTCGATGTGACGCCGCTGAGCCTCGGAATCGAGGTCAAAGGCGGCCTCTTCGAGCGACTCATCGAAAAGAACACCACGATTCCGACCGACGCCTCGAAGATTTTCACGACGGCGGCGGCCAACCAGACCTCCGTGCAGGTTCGCGTGTTCCAGGGCGAACGCGAAATTGCCGACGAAAACGAACTGCTCGGCGAGTTCATGCTGAGCGGGATTCCGCCAGCACCCGCCGGCACGCCACAGATCGAAGTCGAGTTCTCGATCGATGCCAACGGGATCGTCAACGTGTCGGCCGAAGACAAGGGCTCTGGCAACGCCGAGTCGATCACCATTGAGGGCGGCGCGGGGCTCTCGGACGAGGAGGTCGAACGAATGCAGGAGGAAGCCGAACAGCACGCCGAGGAGGACAAAGCCCGCCGCGAGCGGATCGAAGCACGAAACGAGGCCGAAGGATCGATCCAGCGCGCCGAATCCCTGCTCGAAGAGAACGAGGAGGACATCGATGACGACCTCATTGCCGACATCGAGGAGGCAATCGAGGATGTCGAAGCCGTGCTCGAAGACGAGGATGCCGAAACCGAGGAACTCCAAGACGTGACCGAGCAGTTGAGCGAGGCGCTCCAGGAGATCGGCAAACAGATGTACCAACAGCAGGCCCAACAGGCCCAAGCCGGTCCCGGCGGTGCGGGCGGCCCTGAGGGCGGCTTCGGCCCCGGTGGTCCTGGCGGAGCCGGCGAAGACGACGAGTACGTCGATGCCGACTTCGAGGACGCCGACGACGAAGACGCCGAAAAATAGCGCGCACTCCCAGCGGTCAGCAACGGTGGCAGTATGGTGGGATGCAGTGTGTATTGATCGCGTGACATCCTCCACGGCGTTTACGAAGAACTGCAGTTCAGCACCAACAGCCGTTCGAACGAAGTGAGCGCGGTTCCTGCACAGCGAGGCCGGTGGCCGAGCCGTCCGCCTTTTTGATCGACATTTGGTAGAGCGGAGCGCTCGCGCAATCCATCAGAAGTCTTCGCGGTTGGGTGACGTTTTTGCGCCGAGTGGTTGACGCCGCGAACCGAGGCAGAAAAGGTCGGCGCTCGCAGTCTCCCAGCCACTGAACGGTGACCACAACCGGTATCTCTCCGGCCCGCCGAACACCACTGTGAACGAGTTGGTCGACTGGCTCCGCACGCGCCCCTACTACAACGACCAGATCGCCGCCCACCGAACCGTGCCGGCCCGCGAGGCTGCAACCACGCCCGTCGAGATCGAATCTCGACTCGACTCCGCGCTCGCAACGCGCGGCATCGACTCGCTGTACACCCACCAGGCCGACGCCATCGAGGCCGTTCGCGACGGCCAAAACGTCGTGGTCGCCACCGAAACCGCTAGCGGCAAGTCGCTGGCCTACACCGTCCCCGCCTTCGAACGGGCGATGGATCACGGCGGTCGAACCCTGTATATCGGCCCCCAGAACGCCCTCATCGCCGACCAA
>CAYWFO010000136.1:0-4776 GCA_964457485.1 uncultured Haloferacaceae archaeon
TCGGCGCGCTCGCCGTCGTCGTCCTCGTAGGCAAGCCCCTCGGCGAGAATGATCTGATCGCCGCGTTCGTCGAGGAGGTCGGCGATAATCTCCTCGTTTTTCTCCCACTGCGTGTCGTACAGATCGAGCCCGTCGTGGCGGTCGTAGCCGACGTCGTAGCCGGCGGCGCGCTGGAAGAGCTGGCCGGCAATGCCGCCCATACAGAAGTAATCGATTTTGTCGCCGATGGCGTTCATCACACCGATCACGTCGGTTGCTTTCGTGCCGCCGATGACCATGGTGACCTGGCCGTCGAACTCCTTGGTCGCGATTGCGGTGTTGGCCTCGTACTCCGACTGCATCACGCGGCCCGCAAAAGCCGGAAGAACGAGCGGAAAGCCGACAAGCGAGGCGTGTTTGCGGTGCGCCGCGGAGTAGGCGTCGTTGATGTAGGCGTCGAAATGGGGTGCAAGCGTCGCGACGAACTCGGTTTCGGCCTTGGTTTCGGGGTCGGCCTCGGGGAGTTCGTCGTCGCTCATCCGGGTGTTGTCGAGCAGCAACACCTCGCCGGCTTCGAGCGCGTCGATGGCGGCGAGCGCATCCGCGCCGTAGATGTCGTCGACAAACTGTACGTCGCGGTCGATGTAGGAGGCGAGAATGTCGGCGTGCTGGTCGAGCGGGACGAAGTCGTCTTCGCCGGGACGACCTTGGTGGGCCATGAGCACGACGCGGTGACCCGATTCGGCGAGCTCAGCAACGGTTTTGGCGTGGCGTTCGAACCGGCGGTTGTCCTGAACCGTTCCGTTTTCAACGGGTGAGTTCAGGTCGAGTCGAACGAGGACGCGCTGGTCGGGGTCGAGATCGTCGAGGGTATTGAATGAGGCCATGGGTGGCAATTGGGGTACGTGTCGAAAAGTGATTGGGTGTGACGCTACGGCGAATATCGGACGTGTACCGTCGGTTCGGTCGGATCGAAACCGATCAGGCTTCGTCGACGACGAGCGTGGCCGTATCGAGCATGCGGTTCGAGAAGCCGTACTCGTTGTCGTACCACGTGAGGATTTTCACGAGGCCGTTGTCGCCGATGACGTTCGTCGAGTTGAGGTCGGCGTACGACGAGAAGGGAAGGCCGACGATGTCCGAGGAGACGACCTCGTCGTCGGTGTAGCCAAGCACGCCGGCGAGCGGTCCGCTGTCGGCCGCTGCGCGGAACGCGTCGTTGATTTCTTCGGCCGTCACGTCGGCGTCGAGGTCGACGACGAGTTCGGTCAGCGAGCCGTTCGGAATCGGCACACGAATGGCCATCCCGTCCATTTTGCCCTCAAGCTGTGGCAGAATCTCGGTGGTTGCCTGGGCGGCACCCGTCGAGGTGGGCACGATGTTTTCGGCCGCGGCACGGCCACGGCGTTGTTTGGCTTTCGGCGCGTCGATCAGCGTCTGGCTGCCCGTGTAGGCGTGAACCGTCGTGAGCGTTGCCGTGTTGATGCCGAACTCCTCGTCGAGAACGTGGGCAACGGGCGTGACGCTGTTGGTCGTACAGGAGGCGTTCGAGACGACATCCTCGCCATCGTACTCGTCGTGGTTGACGCCGTAGACGAGGGTTTTGACGGGTTTCTCGCCCTTCGCGGGAGCCGAAATAATGACTTTGTCGGCACCCGCGTCGAGGTGCTGGCCCGCATCGTCTCTCGTCCGGAAAATGCCGGTGCACTCGAGCGCAACGTCGACACCGAGTTCGCCCCACGGCAGTTCGGTGGGACTCTGAATGTTGAACAGCGGAACCGACGTGCCGCCGATGGTGAGTTCGTCCCCGTCGAGTTCGAGGCCGTCGAGTCGGCCCATGATGGTGTCGTACTTACAGAGATAGCGCATATCCTCGAAGTCCATCACGTCGTTGATGCCGGCGAGTTCGATGCGTGGGTTGTCGAAAATCGCCCGGAACGTGCTCCGCCCGATCCGACCGAACCCGTTGAGGCCGACCCGGATGACTTCGCTTTCATCGATGTCGTCTGCAGCATCCAAATAGGATTTACTCATGCCCGAATGAGATGCCTACAACTACTTAAAACAAGCCGGAACGCTGCCGAGCGTGTCACACTACTCAACGCACGCGCTGGAGGTGGACCCGGCGCACGGGTCTCAAGATTCGCGAAAGAAGCAGGAATCGGGCCTGACAGAAACCTTTTGGCCGGTGCCCGCATACAGTGAGATAATGAGACGGAACAATGGCGACGACCCCTTTGGTGACATTTTTGACGAAATCGAGCGCATGATGCAGGACATGACTGCCGCGGATGATGCTGGCTTTGGCTCCGAAACGCACGTCGATGTCTACGAGGAGGGCGAGACGGTTCGGCTCGTTGCCGACCTCCCCGGCGTCAACAAGACCGAACTCGGTCTCCAGTGTGATGGCACCACGCTCACGATCAGTGCGGCGAGCGATCACCGCGAATACGACGAACGAATCCGACTGCCGGTGACCGTCGACGAACACTCCGCGACGGCGACGTTCAACAACGGCGTTCTCCACGTCACGTTCGACCGCGCTGACGACTCGGCGGCCATCGATGTCGAGTAGTTGCCCCTCGCGCACGCCGGGTCACACACCCCGTTTTTGTTATCCACCCTGTTTTCGTCCTCTATCACCCCGTTTTCGTCCTCGCTTCGCGCACATCCCTGTGTGCTGACTTCGTTGGTGAACACACAGTTACTCGGTCGACCTTGCGGTCTCACGAATCAGCCCAGCCAGCCGGTCGTAGAAATTCGGTTCGTACTTTGTGGCCGCATCGATCGTCGGCCGCGCGTTCGTCTCGTTGACGACGAGTCTGTCGTCGGTTTCGAGCAGGTCGACGCCGAGATATGGTATGTCGAGGACGGCCGCAGTCCGTTCGGCGAGTCGCCGGTGGCGGTGGGGTAGGTCGACACCGGTCGCCTCGGCCCCCCGGTGGACGTTGTGTTTCCAGCGCCCCTCACCGAGCGAGTCGGGCAACGCCCGCTCGACCGCTCCCACACAGTCGCCATCGATCACCATCGCCCGGTAGTCGCGGGCGTCGGGCAGGTACTCCTGAATGAGATAGGATTTGTCGCCGGTGGCACGGAAATCGTGAACCAGATTCAGATAATCGACGAGCCCGAGCAGCGAGTCGAGGTCGCCGGCCTTGGCAACGCCGATACCGCGGGTCGTCGAGTTGGGTTTGACGACGACCGGGAACGAAAACAGGGAGAGGGCGTCGACAACGACCGACTCCGAGACCGGGTTCGACATCATCACGGTTCGAGGAACGTCGAGACCGGCCGCGTCGAGTACGGCGATCACACCGGCCTTGTTTCGTGACGACAGCACCGCCGCACGGTCGTTGACCCACGGAATCTCGAGGCGGGCGTCGAGCGCCGCACCCTCCATGAGTCGACCGGGGTACACCCAGCCGACATCGAATTCGTCGGGAGCGCTATCCTCGTCAGTCAGCCGAATCGACCGTTCTTTCGCCGACAAAAAGCCGACCTCGACACCACGGTCGGCGAGGGGTTCGCGGACGCGTTCGAAGGTTTCGGCCCGTGTCGTCATCGCCAACCGGAGCATACGCTGACGGTCGGGACGAGACGGCAAAAGTAGTCGGTCTCGGAGTGTCGCGAGTGATCAGGCGACGAGTTTCTTTTCACCGCGTTCGACGACGATGCGGCACGGCGGCGAGATCTTGTTGTACGCGCGTCTGAAGGCCTCCTTGACAACGGGGGCCTGATCGACATCGCAGTAGGCGGTGAAAATCGGCTCGTCGGCACCGATACGGGCGGCGGTTCCAACGATTTTGCCGAACGACTGGCGCATGCCGTCGGAGACACGGTCCGCGCCCGCGCCGGTTGCCTGTTTGTTCTCGCGAAGAACCTGGTGTGGGAACTTGCGAAGCTGCATTTTGTAGTTGCCCTCGCCGAGCGTTTTCAGCAGGTGGCGGTTGGCCGACAGCCGCGAGGATTCGAGCGAGCCGTGTCGAAGCTGGACGGCTTCCTCGGTAACGAGGCTGATTTTGACGGGGTAGTCGTCGGGGTCGGCCTGGAGGTCGCCCATGCTGTGCTGTGCGACCTTCGACTGCGGGATACCGGTGATGTACTCGCGTCGCGTGTACGAGGGCTTGTCGATATCCCTGTACATCGAGGCTGGTTTTTCGCCCATGGTTACTTATCGGGTCGAACGCCGCTTGCCCGAATAAAGCCTTCGATGGCAGCCGGCGTATTACCGCCTGTGAGGCAGTCACACGGCCGAATTCGACGGTTACTCGCCCTCGTCGGGCGCGGCTCCAGGCCTCGTTACCGCCGAGCGGCCCTCAGCCGCCCCGGAGTCGTCGCCAGCGTCGGCCGCGGCGTCGGCGGCAGGAGACGACGACGGTGGCGCGACGGAGACGAACTCCAAGCCAGCCTCGTCAAGCAGCGCCGCCGCCCGGTCGGTCACAGACGGCGCAACCAGAATCCCGCGAACAGCCGCGTTGTCACCGATTTCTCGGCTGATGGCGGCGGTGTAGCGCTGGAGCTGGCCGACCGCGCTCGGCCCGACGCGCCGGCGTTTGAGTTCGACAACGACAGGGGTGTCCGCGTCGTCGCGGCCGAAAATGTCAATTGGGCCGGCATCGGTGGGGCGCTCGGTCGCAAGCGGGTCGAATCCTTCGGTGATGGCGTCCGGATTGTCGAGCAGAAACGTGCGGAGGTCGGCCTCGCTGCCGGTCAGCGAAAGCTGTCGGCGGCCGCTGACCGACAGTGCCGAGAGCTGTTCGACGACATCGAAGTGGATATCCAGCGTTTCATCGGGCG
>CAYWFO010000137.1:0-4718 GCA_964457485.1 uncultured Haloferacaceae archaeon
TGAGCGTCAGGTCGCGGCGGCGACACAGACTGGAAGCGAAGCGGTTTTCGGCGACAACCAAGTAACACAACGCATGAACGGAGGGAGCGACGGTGGCGAGATGACGCTGGCATTCGAACTCGACGCCCTACAGGCGCTTGCGGATCCCGGCGCGGTGTTTGTCGACGCCCGACAGTGGACCAAGTACGTCGGCGTCGTCAGCCAGAAACCGACCTACGTCGTGACGAACTTCACCCGAAAACACCGGGTGCGACAGGACTTCTTTTCGGGCCCCCGTGGTGTCGCCGAAAGCCTCGAAAACGTCGCCGAGCAGTTTGACACCGATCGGCACGTCTTCATCGGCACTAGCGATGACGACGCCGAAATCGCCGAGCAGACCGGTTGGGAGTATCTTCCGCTCGAAGACGCCGCCGCAGCCGCCGAGTGGGAACTCGCAGCCGACGCCGACGATGAGGACTTTTTTGCCGCCGAGCAGCGCGACGACTGGCCGTGAGTCGGTTTCTCGCTGAGCGAACCGTGGGTCGGATTCTCGCTGACCGAAAGCCCTAATCACGCGACACTCCTAACCCATTCGATGAGTCATCAGTTGCCCGATGTACAGGCCACCAGGCCGGAGGTCGCCGTCGGGCTCAGTCAGGTTGGCGTAACGGGTGTCGAAAAACTAGTCAAGCTTGCGCGCGCGGACAAGCGGCCTATTGTGCTCATGGCCGAGTTCGAGGTCTTTGTCGACCTCCCGGGCGGTCGCAAAGGCATCGACATGAGCCGCAACATGGAGGTCATCGACGAAATCCTCGAAGAAACCACCGAAAGCGAGGCCTACCGTGTTGAGGATGTCTGTGGCGAGACCGCCGAACGGCTGTTGTCGAAACACGACTACACCTCGACGGCGGAGGTTCGCATGACCGCCGAGTTGATCACGAAAGAACGGACGCCCGCAAGCGGCAAGCAGACCCAAAACACCGCAAGCATCATCGCCAGCGCCGTCGCAACCGAGGAGGCAACGCACGCCGAAATCGGGGCTGAGGTAACGGGCATGACGGTCTGTCCCTGCTCGCAGGGCATGTCGGAGTCGCGCGCCCGCGACGAGCTCACCGCCCTCGATGTCGACCGCGAAACAATCGATCAGTTCCTCGAACGCGTTCCCCAACCGGGGCACTCCCAGCGCGGCCACGCCACGCTGACGGTCACGAGCGAGGGCTCTCCCGATGTCGACCTGGGCGACATCATTGACATCGCCCGCGATTCGATGAGCGCGCGAATCTACAACCTGGCCAAACGTCCCGACGAGGATCACATGACGTTCGAGGCCCACTCGGACGCCAAGTTCGTCGAGGACTGTGTCCGAGCGCTCGCGGAGGGCGCGGTCGAGGAGTTCGACCACCTCGAAGACAGTGCGGTAGTTCGCATCAAACAATCGAACGACGAATCCATTCACCAGCACAACGCGCACGCCGAGCGCGAGGTCACGATGGGCCAACTCCGCGCGGAACTCAACGGCACGGCCTAAAACGGGCTGTCGGCCGATTGCGGTGTTAGGAGCCGTTTTCGATTCCGACCGGGACGCTGTCGTTCCAGTCGAGCGGTTCGGCGCGCTCCCAGCGCGGAAGATACACTTCGCGAATGTCGTCGGCGAACTGCTGGTCTTTGAGATTGACCATCGCGAACGCCTCGTGTGGATTGAGCGGGTTCGGAATCTCGAGACAGACCTCCACACCGTCGATGAGATTGAACGTGCCGTCGACTGCCTCGTGAGTGCGGACGGCGTAGTTATCGAACTCGGTAAGCCGCTCGTCGTACTCGCGGCCGACGTTGTTGGGGAGTTCGGCCATTAGCGAGGGGGTAACGAGCAGTTCGACATCGACCCCACGTTCGAGCGCGGCCTCCATCGCGTCGACAACCCGGTTGCTCGCGTGTGTGAGGTCGACGCCGGCTGCCGCCGAGTCCGCGACAACGATGAGTTCGGATCGGGCGGCGGCGATCCGCTCGACGAGCAGTTCGAGCGTTTCTTCGGGGCCGACCGCGGCGGTCCAAAACTCGCCGTTGATCGGTTCGCGGTCGGCCAGTTCTTCCCGTAGCGTCTCGACCACGTTCTCGTACTGCTCGGCTCGCGTTTCGAGCTCCTGTTTTTTGGTGTCGAGCAGGCGGTCAAGCGCGATGTCGGGTTCGACCGCGACGTACTTTTTCGGGCGTCCGGCGGTCTGTGTCCGGACCAACCGACTGTCTTCGAGGCTACTCAGCACGTCGTAAATCCGCCCCATCGGCACGTCGCTCAGCTGGGACAACTCCTTTGCAGTTTTCGGACCTGTTTGAAGAATCGCTTCGTAGGCTCGCGACTCGTACTCTGAAAGGCCGAGATCACGGAGTGTTGGCATACAAACAGTTGTTATTCGATTGGTAAAAACACTCCGCCGTTTATTCTTTTTTTGTCGACACCGCGTTCGACACCTGTTCGAGCAACTCGTCGGGTGTCGTTGCCGGTGACGCCGCACTTCCGCGAACGGTTGCCTCCTCGGTTTCGAGTCCGTCGATGTCAGGCACGACGATCTTTTCGTGGTCGGCGACGCGCAACGCCGTCCGATGAAGCTCGCTGCCGGCGCTGCCGACCTCGATGACGAGCGGGGAGTCGGTGAGCCGGCTGGCGACGCTGCCGTAGTGGGCAACCTGCACGCCGAAGCGCTCGAACGCGCCCGCAAACGCAGAAATGGCGTCGACAGCGGCCGTTCGATACCGCCCGTCGCCGGTGAGCACAGCAAGGTCGACCAAGCCGTCGGCGAACGCCGTTCCCGTGTCGATGGGTCGCAACGGGCGGTCACAGAGGCCGACGCCCGAATCGAGCCCGTCGCGGAAGGCCGGCTCGTCACCCAGTGTGTCGAGCGTTTCGTCGGCGATCCGTCTGGCGACCGTGGTGTACCGCTCGTCGCCGAGCACCTGCCGGGCCCGACACCACGCGCCCACGACGTGGGCCGCGTCTTCGAGCAGGTGCGTTTCGCCCGTTTCGTCGCCCGCGCGGTAGTGGGTAATGACACCGGTGTCGCGGTCGATCAGGTCGCGCTCGACGGCGTCGAGAATCCGTTTCGCGTAGCGGCGGGCGGTGTCGTCATCGGTGTAGGCGTGGTAGGTCAACAGCGCGTCGGCCGCGAGCGCATTGGCTCCAGCGAACACGGTGAGATCGGTTCGGGGCGAAGGCTGGTCGGCGCGTTCGTCGGCCGGCAATCGGTAGTACGCCGCGCCCTGTCCGGGGCCACGGCTCCCGGCGACGGCAACGCCGGTCCACAACTCGCCGGTGAGAAATTCGATGGTTCTGGCGGCCGGCTCGCGGTAGGCGTCGTCTCCGGTGTACAGGTACGCGTTGGCGAACGCTCTCGTCAGTGCGGCGTTGGTTTCGAGCACCTTCTCGTGGCGGACGCCGGACCAGTCGCGGTTCGCCGCAAACCGAAAAAAGCCGCCATCAATGCCGTCGTGGAGGTGTTGGGCGATCGCATCGAGCGTTTGTTGGGCTAGGTGTGGCTCGCGCTTGAGCGCAAACTCGATCGTCCGCGCCAGCGGGAACTTCGCGTCGGTGCCCCAGCCGCCGAACTCGTGGTCGAACTGCTCGCCGAGCTGGCCGGCGAGATGAGCCTCGATTTCGGGCGAGAGCTCGCCGGCTGGCGTCGGTTCGTCGGTCAGCGCGCGGGGAATCCGCCCGGCGGCTTCGCCTTTGTTGTTCCAGAGATCGCGAATTCGATCGAGCACCTGGCGCATGCCGTCGGGCCCGAGATAGGTCGCGCCCGTGAGCAGTTCGCCCGTCGGCGTCACAAATGCGGTCGTCGGAAAGCCGCCCATGTTGTAGCGTTCGCGAACGCGTGGGTTGCGGTCGACATCGACGCGAACGGGCACGAAACTGTCGTTGATGTTGGCCGCGATCCGAGGCTCGCCGAAGGTTCGAACGTCCATTTCGTGGCATGGGCCACACCAGGTCGCCACCAGCGAGAGCAACACGGGCTTTCCGCGTTCGTCGGCCTCGGCGAACGCCGCCTCGCCCCACGAGCGCCATTCGACCCGCGACGGCGTCTCGGCTGCGGCGTCGGTCACGTCGGTCATACCATCGTTCGGGCCGGCGGCCTGCTAAGGGCTTCGACCCGGCCGGCACCAACGAAAGAGGTTATAGACGGTCGTCGTCTACGCTCGGGTATGCGACCGCGCTACCTGCTCGGGTTGCTGTTGCTCATCCCGCTGGTGGACTCGTTCGTCCTCGTGGCGATCGTCGGCTGGGGGCTGTTGACGTGGCTCCAAACGATCGCGCTCGTCGTACTCACCGGGCTTTTGGGCATGATTCTCGTCCGCGCGGAGGGCCGCAACACGCTCGCGCGGTTCCAACGCAAACTCGCTGCCGGGACGCCGCCGACCGACGAACTGCTCGACGGCGGGCTGTTGATCGCGGCGGGTGCGTTCTTGCTCACCCCGGGGCTTGTCACCGACCTCATCGGCTTTCTGTTCGTGCTGCCGCCGACGCGGTACCCGATCAGACTGGCGCTCAAACGCTGGGTCGTCATTCCCTACATCGACAAACAGACCGGCGGCCTCGGCAGCGGCGTTGCGTGGACCTACGGCTTTCCGGATCCCGACCAGGCCGCAGGCGGAACCGGTGACGACCCGTTTTCGGGGTTCGACGCCGACACGTTCGACGCCAGCCAGTTCGGCGGCGACAACTCCGGTGGCGGGTCGTCGTCGGGATCCGC
>CAYWFO010000138.1:0-4694 GCA_964457485.1 uncultured Haloferacaceae archaeon
TGTCGCTATTGGCGGAGCCGATCGCATCGAGATTTGCCCGACTACCGCGAGTCATTTTCCACTGTGCGTCGAGACCGATCACGTCCGCGCCGATCAGTGCGGCCTCCAACAGGAGGCCACCGGTGCCGCACATGGGGTCGACGACGGTGGTGTCGGGGGCCGCACCCGCGATGTTGACGAGTGCGCGGGCGTCGATCGGAGCCATACTGCCCGGCTGAAAGAAGGGACGGTCGGTCGGCCGGCGCTTGCCGAAATCACGACGACTCTCGGCGGCCAGCCAACCGAGCACACACACCGAGTCGTCGTCGCGACCCGAAAACAGCGCGCGGAGTTCGTGATCGGGGTCGTCGAGGTCGACGCGAAAGCCGCGGTCGACCAACACGCTTCCGAGGCGCCTCTCGGCCGCCTGCGTGCTCACGCCGGTCGTCGAGCGAACGTCGCGGGCGCGAACCGCGACCGACCCGGTTCGCTCGATTGCCGCGACCGACAGCGCGCGCTCGGCGGACGCGATGTCGGCGTCGGTGCGAGCGAAACAGTCGCTTGCGGCGCGGGTGTACGCGAGCGTTCGGAGACGGGCGAGGTCGACGCCGCGGGCGGTCGCAAGGCCGGGAGCGACGACCTCGGCAGCGGTTGCCGCCGCAGCGGCCTCGCAGGCCGCAAACCGATCCTCGTCGCCGGCGAGTTCGAGACAGTACACGTTCGCAGGGAACTCGACGGACGCAATCAGCGTGTCGGTCTCCCCGCATGCGTGAGCGTGTGGCGATGCACTCATTCGGGGGTCGCCCGAGTCGACCACTCATTTCATCACACGCGAACCAATCGGGGGACGGAGCCACCACCGGTCGCCCACATTTATAACACAGACGGCCGTTTGCTCATATACTGATGAGCGATCCCAAAGACACGATTTCGATTGAGAACGTCGTCGCCTCGACGGGGATCGGCCAGGAACTCGATCTCCAGAGCGTGGCGATGGATCTCGAGGGGGCCGACTACGACCCCGAACAGTTCCCCGGACTCGTCTACCGCACTCAAGAGCCGAAGTCGGCGGCGCTGATTTTTCGGTCGGGAAAAATCGTCTGCACCGGCGCGAACTCGACCGACGCCGTTCACCAGAGCCTGGATATCGTTTTCGACAAGCTTCGCGAGCTCCAGATTCCAATCGAGGACGACCCCGAAATCACCGTCCAGAACATCGTCACCAGCGCGGATCTCGGCAGCGCGCTCAACCTCAACGCCATCGCGATTGGCCTCGGGCTCGAAAACATCGAGTACGAACCCGAGCAGTTTCCCGGACTCGTCTACCGCCTCGACGAGCCCGCGGTCGTCGCCCTGCTTTTCGGCTCGGGCAAACTGGTCATCACCGGCGGCAAAAAGCCGAGCGACGCCGGCGACGCGGTCGACGTGATTATCGAACGCCTCGACGAGCTCGGACTGCTCGACTGAGACTGCCGGCGGCGACACCGCCGCAACAACGTCGGTCGGTGCCAGTCGGAACGCAACAATCCATATCAAAACGATAGATTCGACACCCACGAGTTCCTCGGTTCTCGTATGTCGCCCGTCACCCTGTCGACGCCGGTGGTGTTGACCACCGAGCCAACGCCGCTGGCGGTCATCGGAACCGTCGGGCTGCTCGCGCTGTTTTTTTCGGTGACCGCACATCTCGCCGCCCGCAACGTGCTGGGCGAGGTGCCGGTCGTCACCGCTCTCGGCGTCGGAATCGGCCCCGCACTCGTTTCGGTCGGCACGCCGCTGTTGTCGGTGCCCAGCGGCATCGGGGTGTTCGTTGCGCTCGTCGTCGACGGGTTCGCAATCCACTGGCTCTACGGGCAACCGCGGCGGACCAGCGTCTACATCACCGCGATACACGTCATTGTCACCGTGCTCCTCGGAACGGTTCTGTTCGGGGTGCTCGCGATTGCGATGACTGCACCGGGCTAACGCCAAGAGAGACGGGAAAAACAGATTCGACAAAAATCGCAGGGCGTTCGAACGGACTACTCGACCAACCGCTCGATTTCGGTGACGAGAATTCCGGTCGCACCCACGGATTTGAGATCGTTGATCACCTCGAACACGTTTCGCTCGTCGACGACGACGTGAACCGCAACATCGTCGCCCCCGGCGATATCCATGACCGTCGGCCCGCCCAAACCGGGAATCACGTCGCGAACGGCGTCGAGATTCGATTGGTCGACGTTCATCATCAGATACCGCTTCCCGTTGGCGGCCAACACCGACTGGAGGGCGGTTTCGAGCTGTTTGACCTTGTCGTCGTCAACGACATCGGGGTTGGCGAACAACCGAACCGAACTGGCCAACACCTCATCGATGATGGCGAGACGGTTGACCGCGAGCGTTGTGCCCGTCGAGGTGATGTCGACGATTGCGTCGGCCATATCGACGTGCGGCGTGAGTTCGGTCGCCCCGGTGACCTCGACGATTTGGGTGTCGATTCCGCGCTCCTCGAAGTAGGTTCGCGTGATCCGGGGAAACTCGGTGGCGACCGTTTTGCCCGCAAGCTGTTCGGGGTCGGTGATCTCGCCGTCTTCGGGTGCGGCGAGAACGAGTCGACACCGGCCGAATTCGAGATCGAGCAGGTCGACCAGCTCGGAGCCCGATTCGCGAACCTGGTCGAGCCCGGTGATGCCGACCGCGGCCGCACCGTCGTCGACGTACTCGGGGATGTCCGCGGCGCGAGCAAAGAGAATCGTCACGTCCGGATCGACGGTTTCGGCGTAGAGCTTTCGGTCTGCGCCGTTTTCGATGGTGAGCCCGGCGCGTTCGAGCAGTTCGACCGTCGGCTCGTGGAGACGCCCCTTATTGGGTACGGCAATGCGCATACCCGACCCTCTCGCCGGTAGGCCAACTGTCTTTCCCTCTCGACGTGGCGAGGCGCGCCGACGAAAGGCACGCCGAGAGCGCAACCGCTATGACGCTCTCGAACCGAGCCGCCTGTATGTCCGGTCTCTCGGCCCTATTAATCGCGACCGGCGGCGGCGCGCTCGGGGCATCTATCGAGTCGCTCTCGGCCCCGGCCGGTGTTTTGCAGGTCGTTATCGACCCGCTCTGGTTCGTTGTCGCCGCAGTCGGCCTCTTTTTGCTCGCTGCGCTGGTCGCCCCGCTGGTCGTCCACTCGCTTCGCGACAGCCGGTCGCCAACGGGACGCGAGGCCGACACGCTCGACGGGCTGCTCGAACCGTCGGGCTACGAGCCGGCCGGCATCGACGTCGTCGACACCGTCGGCGAGCAGTCGATTCAGGTCTCGGTTCGCGGCCTGCCGGGTCGGCGTCGGCTGATCGTCACCGACTACGTGCTGACGGAACTCGACCGCGACACGGCGCGCGCGTTGCTGGCGGCGGAGGCCGAGCGGGCGCGACACTACTACGTCGAGTACCGATTGCTCGCGTCGGCCGCGGTGATCGCCATTGCGACCGCCATGTTCGGCGGCCTGCTCTCGTTTTCCGACGGCCTCTTTGCCCTCGCAATTGCCGCGCTGGTGTTGTTCTGGCTCGGCCGCCAACTCCAGTTTGCGGCCGACCGTGCGGCCGCCGCGCGAGTCGGGAGCGACGAACTCGCCGACGCTTTCGAGACCGTGGCGGCGATTCGGGGCGTCGAACCCGAGGCCGCCGGCTGGCGAACGTGGGTTTCGGTGCAGCCGCCGCTGGGCCAACGAATCGATCGGCTTCGCGCGGCCGCCGACCGCTCGGCCGGCAACCCTGACTGATTAAGGGAGTTGCGCGCCAAGCCGCCGGTATGACAGCCGACACCGCGGACGTTTTTTCGATCGAGGGGGGCCACGTTCTCACCCCGGAGTACGATGTTCGCGAGGCAAACGTTCTCGTCGACCGCGCCGAGGGGGTCGTGCTCGACGTTGGCGACGTCACCGCCGACGAAACACTCGACGCGAGCGGCTCGCTCGTCATGCCGGGGCTCATCAACGCCCACACCCACGTCGCGATGACGCTGCTTCGCGGCTACGCCGACGACAAGCCGCTCGGCGCGTGGCTGCGCGAAGATATCTGGCCGGTCGAAGCCGAACTCACGGCCCAAGACATCCGCGTCGGCACCGAACTCGGCCTCGTCGAGTTCATCAAAAACGGAATTACCGGCTTTGCGGACGCCTATTTCGAGGTGCCCGAAATCGCTGAGGCGACCGCTCAGTCGGGGCTTCGTGCCAACCTGAGCCACTCGTTCATTACGATCGGCAAAGACGAGGAGGCGGCCCGCGCAGATGCAGAGGAGAGCCTCGACATGGCCCGCCGGTTCGACGGGGCGGCCGACGGCCGAATCACGACGGCGCTCATGCCGCACTCGCTGACGACCGCCGAAAATCCACTCCTCGCCGAGTTCGCGGAAAAAGCCCGAGCAGAGGGAATTCCGATCCACTACCACGCCAACGAGACGACAGATGAGGTCGACCCCATCGTTGCCGAACACGGCGTTCGACCGCTGGAGTACGCCGACGACCACGGACTGCTCGCCGAGGGCGACTTTCTCGCCCACTGCGTCCACGTCGACGACGCGGAAATCGAGTTACTGGCCGACTGCGGTGCGAGCGTCGTCCACTGTCCGGCCTCGAACATGAAACTCGCCAGCGGCATTGCGCCCGTACAGCGTCTACTGGATGCGGGCGTGAACGTCGGCCTTGGCACTGATGGGGCGGCCTCGAACAACGACCTCGGTCTGTT
>CAYWFO010000139.1:0-4679 GCA_964457485.1 uncultured Haloferacaceae archaeon
CCGAGTTCTGGCGACACCCTCCACGAGCGAACCCCTCAGGGTGAGCGAAGTAGGGTGGGGTAGTTGACTACGCACTCACCGTTTCTCTGCTGTCGAAACAGGCCTACCAGTCAGGAATCGGTTTCGTCGACCGTGTTTGGTGATTCGGCGCGTTCGACGTACCGCTGGAGAAACTCCTCCTGTGAGAGGCCGTCGGCTTCGATCTCAACGAGCATCGGTTCGAGACCGATTCGTGGTTGGTGACACAACTCGCGGAAACAGGGTTTGCAGACGTGCTCGAACCGCTTGTCGTGTCGCTCCCAGCGGTTGCCTTCCTTGTCGTACTCACGGGCCTCCGACCGCAACACGGAGTCCCCACAGGCGATGCAGACGACCGTTTTGTTCGTTCGGTTGGACCCCGTACGCCACATATACATGATTGTTTGACCGGGGCGTACTTAGCGTTTGTTCTGTCGGAGACCGCGAGCGCTGACTGCCGCTCGAAAACGGAGCGGGCGCGTTAAGTCGATCGAACCGCTGTGTATGGTATGTACGTTTCAGTCCGTGAGCCGACTGACGGGGCGCGCTATTCGGTGGGTTCGATCCAATGAGTCGGGACGTCATCGAGGTTCGGGGGGCCGCCGAACACAACCTCAAAGAGATCGATGTGACGATTCCGCGCGAGCAGTTCACCGTCGTCACCGGGCTTTCGGGATCAGGGAAGTCGTCGCTCGCGTTCGACACCATCTACGCCGAAGGCCAGCGCCGGTACATCGAGTCGCTGTCGGCGTACGCGCGAAACTTTCTCGGCCAGATGGACAAGCCGAAAGTCGAGGCCGTCGAGGGGCTCTCGCCGGCCATCTCGATCGATCAAAAAAACGCCGCCAACAACCCCCGGTCGACGGTCGGCACTGTCACCGAACTCCACGACTACCTGCGGTTGCTCTATGCGCGGATCGGCACCCAGTACGATCCGGTCACCGGCGAGGAAGTCGGCGAGCAGAGTGCCGGCGAGATGGTCGACCAACTGCTCGCGTTTTCCGACGGCACCCGCGCGAAAATCGCCGCGCCGATCGTTCGCGACCAGAAAGGGGCGTTCGCCGATCGCTTCGACGAACTCGTCAGCGAGGGCTACTCCCGGGTCGAAGTCGACGGCGAGTCCTACGACCTCACCCTGGAGAAACCCGATCTCGACAAGAACTACGATCACACGATCGACGTGATCGTCGATCGGGTCACGCTCGACGACGACGCCCGCTCGCGACTCGCCGACAGCGTCGAAACCGCGCTCGACGAGGCCGACGGCGTGCTCAAAGTAATCGTTCCCGATCCCCCCGAACACCCACCGATTGGATCGAACACACGATCGACGGGTGATCTCGCCGGCGAGGGCGACGACCGACTCGTCGTCGAGTTTTCGGAGGCGCTCGGCAATCCCAACAGCGACTTCCAGTTTACGGAAATCGAGACGCGCTCGTTTTCGTTCAACAGTCCCCACGGGGCGTGTCCCGACTGTGAGGGAATCGGCCAGACCAAAGAGGTCGACGAAGCGCTCATCATCCAGGATCCGACCAAACCGCTCAAGAACGTCTTCGAGGCGTGGAGCTACAACCGATCGTACTACCGAACCCGGATCGACTCGGTTGCTCGCCACTTCGGCGTGAGCGTCGAGACGCCGTGGGAGGATCTCGACGACGACATCCAACGACAGTTCCTCTACGGCACCGACCGCCAGGTCGTTTTCGAGCGAACGACACGCAACGGCACACGGCGCAAGGAAAAGCGCTTCGAGGGGGTCATTCCCAATCTCGACCGCCGCCACGTCGAAACCGACTCGAAGAGCACGCGCAAACACATCGAGGAGTACATGGCCGTGACGACCTGTCCAACCTGTAATGGAACGCGGCTCAAAGAACAGTCCCGACACGTGCTGGTCGACGGCACCGCGATCACCGAACTCAACCGGATGAGCATTGGCGACGCCCGCCGGCATTTCGAGGGGATCGAAAACAACCTCTCCGATCGCGACCGGACGATCGCGACCGAGATTTGCAAGGAGATCCGCGCACGACTCGGCTTCATGGAGGAGGTCGGCCTCGAGTATCTGACGCTCGACCGCGAGGCCGCGACGCTCTCGGGCGGCGAGAGCCAACGGATTCGCCTCGCCACCCAGGTCGGCTCGGGGCTCGTCGGCGTGCTCTACGTCCTCGATGAGCCCTCGATCGGGCTGCACCAGCGCGACAACGACCGCCTGCTCAACACGCTCGAAGGCCTTCGCGACCTCGGGAATACGCTCATCGTCGTCGAACACGACGAGGAGACGATGCGCCGCGCGGACAGCGTCATCGACATGGGCCCCGGGCCGGGCAAACGCGGCGGTGAGATCGTCGTCCAGGGCGACTTCGATGCGGTCTGTGCTGCCGAAAACTCGATTACCGGCGACTACCTCGCGGGACGACGCGAGATTCCCGTTCCAACCGAGCGTCGCGAGGGCGATGGCGAACTCACCGTTCGCGGTGCGCAACAGCACAACCTCGCCGATATTGACGTGTCGGTTCCGCTGGGCGTGTTTACCGCCGTGACAGGTGTGTCAGGCTCCGGAAAGTCGACGCTGATGCACGACATTCTCTACAAGGCGCTGGCCCGAGAGATGAACGATAACACCTCGGTCGACCCCGGCGATCACGACACGATCGAGGGAATCGAGGCGATCGAAACCGTTCGGCTCATCGATCAGAGCCCGATCGGTCGCACCCCGCGGTCGAACCCGGCGACCTACACCGGCGTGTTCGACTACGTTCGCGAACTGTTCGCCGAGACGAAGCTCTCGAAACAACGCGGCTACAAAAAGGGCCGGTTCTCGTTCAACGTCAAAGGCGGGCGGTGTGAGGCCTGTGGCGGTCAGGGAACGGTCAAAATCGAGATGAACTTCCTCTCGGATGTCCACGTTCCCTGCGAGGAGTGTCACGGCAAACGCTACAACACCGAGACGCTTGACGTGACCTACAAGGACAAAACCATCGCCGACGTCCTCGACATGGAGGTCGCCGAGGCGTACGACTTCTTCGAGGCCAACTCACAGCTTCGCCGGCGGCTCAAACTTCTGAAAGACGTCGGCCTCGGCTACATGTCACTTGGCCAGCCGTCGACGACGCTTTCGGGCGGGGAGGCCCAGCGGGTCAAACTCGCCGAGGAGCTGGGCAAAAAACAGACCGGCGACACGCTGTATCTGCTCGACGAGCCAACGACGGGACTCCATAAGGCCGACGAGCGAAAACTGATCGACGTGCTCCAGCGGCTCGTCGACAACGGCAACAGCGTCGTGGTCGTCGAACACGAACTCGATCTCGTCAAAAACGCCGACCACATCATCGACCTCGGTCCGGAAGGCGGCGAGGGGGGCGGACAGGTCGTCGCCAGCGGCACGCCCGAGGCGGTCGCCCGCGAGGACGACTCACACACCGGGCGATACCTCCGTGACTACCTGCCCGACGTCGACCGCGAGGGGCCGCGCTCGGACCGACGCAAACCGGCGAAAATCGCTGGCGACGACTGACACTCAGCGAGGCGGCTGCGACTGACTCGCCTCACGAGCCGCCGCCACCTTGGACGGTCGGTACGCACGGGTATTCAGCGCGGCCGAACCGACCGTGTTCTGTCGTGTACTCGGCGTCGTTCATGTGTCAGACATCACCGCCAACTTCAAGAGAGCCAGTTTACAACGTACGCTCACAATGGCACGACCCTCCCGGACACGCCGGTCTGTACTCGCGTCGACAGGAATTGCTGCGGTTGCTGCGCTCGCTGGCTGTCTCAACGGTGACGACGACCCGCCGGAAGATGATGGCGAGGCGGAAGCCGAACCGGAACCGGAACCCGAAGACGAAGGCGAAAACGGCGAGGAGGAGTACCAACTCGTCAACGAGCTGTTGATTTACGACGAGGACGACGGATCCGATGTGGACATCGCCGACGCCTTCGACGGCCAGTGGTTCGGCCAGTTGCCGACGCTTTCAGCGGGCGAAACGGTCACGCTCCGCGCGGAGTTCGTCGACTCGAACGGCGACATTCTCGAACTCGGCGACGACGAAGAGTACACGCTCCGGACGGTTCTCGCTGATGGAGCCCCCGATGACGTTGTTTCGATCGATAACAACGACGACACCGTCGACCTCACGGGAGAGAGCGCCGGCGAGGCCGACATCGTCTTCGAACTGTACGACGGCTCGGCCGCCGAGTGGGAGTCCCCGCCGATTCCCGCCGTCGTCGAAGACTGATTCGGCCGAGTTCCCCACGCGGGGGACAACACCTATTTTTCAGCCCTGCGTGAGGCGGCGTATGGTTCCCGCGCTGTTCCAGATTGCTGTCGGTCCCGAGTTACTCCTGTTGGCGCTCGGCATGCTGCTGTTTGTCGGTCTCGGTGCGATTGGGATCATTCTCTTCGTGATCGTACACTCGCGTGAGTCGCTGGACGAACAGTCGGCCGTCCGCGAGGACGACACACATCGCTGATCGGTTTCGACCCTCCCGTTGAGCCGCACCATATTTGCGTCCAGCCGCCGACTGTCAGGTATGTACGATTTCGTCGTGGTCGGCGTCGGTCCCGCCGGTGCACGCTTTGCCCGCCGGGCGGCCGAAGAGGGACATGACGTGCTCGCACTCGAAAAGGGAACCGTCGGCACGCCCTTGGCCTGTTCGGG
>CAYWFO010000140.1:0-4605 GCA_964457485.1 uncultured Haloferacaceae archaeon
AGGACATCGTCACCATGGGCGCAACCGCCGCCAAGCGGCTCATGGAGCGAAAAAAGCTCGAACCGAGCGACATCGGCCGGATTGACGTTGCCACCGAGTCCGCGTTCGACAACTCCAAGCCGGTGTCGACCTACATCGCCGGCTGTCTCGAACAGGTGTTCGACGGCGACTTCCGGCACGCCAACAAGGGGGAACGAAAGTTCGCCTGCGTGGCGGGCACCCAGTCGATCGACGACGCCTACAACTGGATTCGCGCGGGGCGAAACCGCGGCCGTGCGGCACTCGTGATCGCCACCGACACCGCGCTGTACGCCCGCGGCGACCCCGGCGAGGCAACCCAAGGTGCCGGCGCAGTCGCGATGCTCATCGACGAACATCCCTCGCTTGTCGAGCTCTCGACCGAACAGGGCTACGGCAGCATGGACGAGACCGACTTTCTCAAGCCAAACCAACAGTTCCCGAGCGTTGACGGCAAGCGCTCAATGCAGGTGTACCTCGCACGCATGCGCGAGGCTGTCGAGGATTTCGAGACGGTCGCGTGGGACATGCACCCCGACGACTTCGCGTACGTTCCCTTCCACACGCCGTTTCCGGGCATGGTTCGCAAAGCCGCGCTGCTCGGCTACCGCCACATGAGTCGCGACACCAAAATCGAGACCGACCTAGCCGACGAGATCGGGCTCCAACCCCGCGAGGGCGATTATGCCGACCGCGAGGCCTACAAGGACGCAATCCGCGACTACATGGACAAACTGAAAGAAACCGAACAGTACCGCACGTGGTACGACCGAGCGATCGAACCGACGCTCGGGATTTCGCGATACGTGGGCAACTGGTACACGGGCTCGGTACATATCGCCCGGATCGCCGCGTTGCAGTCGGCCGCCGAACACGACCGCGACCTCGTCGGCGAAAAGCTCCTCGTCGGTTCCTACGGCTCGGGGGCGCAGGCGGAAATCCACGCCGAGACCGTTCAGCCGGGGTGGCGTGACGAAATCGAGGCGCTCTCGATCAATGAGCAGTTGGCCGCGCGGTACGAGCTAAGCTACGCGGAGTACGAACGGATTCACGACGTCCACAACTACACGAAAGATGCCGCCGACATCGACCCGTTCACCGACCCCGAGCGCGAGTTCGTCTTCACCGGCTGGGGCCGGATGAACGAACGAACCTACGACTACATCGAGTAGAAGTTACCACCCACGGGTGGGTTTTTTCAACGGCACACCATCGCGGTTGGAATGTGCACGCAACCGGTTCAGACCGTGCTCCGTAGCATGACCACTCAGCAGGCGTGAAGCGCGCCGAAAACGGGCGCGTTGGTGTGCGGCGAACCACACACAGTATCGTTATATGACGCGGTTCTGGAGGTAGTCGAGGTGTTTGGCGTTGTAAACGATTCTGACCTCCTCTGCAGCCGGGCTCCCGATACAGGTGAGTCGAACGTTCTTTTCGTCGACTTCCTCGTCGGAGAGAATCTGCTGCATGTCCATGTCGATGTCGCCTTCCGTGACGATGGCAGCGCAGTTCGCACACGCACCGGCGCGGCATGAGAAGGGCCAGTCGTAGCCTTGGGCCTCGGCGGCCTCGAGAATGTACTCGCCTTCGTTGACTTCGAGTTCGCCGAAGTCTTCGCCGTCGAGGCCGGCGTCGGCAGCGTTTTCGAACAGATCATCGTCGTCCATCTCCCATCCTTCGTCGTCGAGTACCTCGTAGTTCAGGTAGGTTACTGTAGGCATCACCCGAAAGTTCGGTATCCATCCCATTAGAGTTTGCTGTTTGCTCATTTGCTGACGGAAATGGCCGGTATCCTCCGACACCCGCAGTGAGTTCGCATGAGTGCCGATATCATCAACCGATTGTTCTTGTTTTAGTATCATTTCAAACATATGAAAAAGATAGTTTTTGCTTCGGTAGTATTGGTCGTTAGTAACATTATTGTTTCCGTGATTGGACGAGCAGAGATCACTAGAGATCGAATAAGCGTACTGAGAATGGAACGTGAGCACATGTGACTGTGCCCTCAATCGGCCGTCGCACGAATAGATCCGTTCTTGCTACCCAGAACTGCATGACTGCCGGCGATAGCGACACGTACAGAACAACAACCGGGTCAGATGGCTCGGTATCGAAACTATGCGACAAAAACATAAGTCTAACCACGATATTTGGCTTTTTGTTGTAATCTTACCCCGGTAGTCGGTAGATCGGTACAGATCGAATGCGAACATAGGAGTCGAAAATGCCAATTGAGTGCGATGAATCCAGCCAACAGGCAGTATTAACGCGCGCTGTCCGGCCTTGCTTGATCAGACTCAAGCTAGTCTGGGTTACAAGAGTGGGTGAGTTGAGAGACTTCTACAGTACACAAAAGTCGTGTACTCTCGCTACTCGGCCAGAGCGAAACGCGATGTCTTCAAGTGGACAGCAGATCATTAATATTGTATCTTTTCACAATATTAAAATGTGAACTAAACAATATACGTCAAAATATATTTACGTGGAGGAAGCAAGGAGGATCCGATCAGGCCAAGAGGCCACATATTTTTGCCGCTTGATTGCCTCGCCAATGTATGGCAGTATCGCACCCACTCAGGCGGTCATTGTTGGCCATTCCGGCCAACGAGCAACGGCTTGCCGCCGAGGCCGCCGAAACGAATGCTGACGGCGTAATTTTCGATCTCGAGGATTCGCTGGCCCCAAGCGAAAAACGAACCGCACGGTCGACGCTCATCGAGGCTGTCAAACAACACCACACCGAAAACTGGACGATTGGCTACCGGATCAACGCCACGGAGACCGAGTGGTGGTACGAAGACCTCATCGAGCCACTCAGTGCGGTCGGAACGCATCTCGAAACGGTGATTCTACCCAAAGTTCGCAACGCTCACGATGTCACAACCGTCGAAACGCTGCTTGACAGCCTTGAGGCGACCGCCGGGCTCACAGCGGGATCGATCGATCTGTGTGTCCAAATCGAGACCGCCACCGGAATGAACAATGCAGTCGAAATCGCTCACGCAAGCAGGCGGCTGACCGCCCTTATTTTCGGGCCCGCAGACTATGCCGCATCGGTTGGGGCGATCAAAGGGGCGGAAGATTATCCGGGCCACTACTGGCACTATCCACTCTCGCGAGTCGCCCACGCGGCGGCCAGCGCAGATCTGTTGGCGATCGGCGGCCCGTACGCCGCTGCCGACGATCCGGCGGGATTTCACGAGGCTTGCTCGTACGAGCGGGCACTCGGATACGATGGAAAGATGGTCATTCATCCCGATCAGGTCGCGACCGCCAATGAGACGTTTGCTCCGTCAGTCGAGGAGGCCCAACGGGCCAAACAGATCGTCCAACACTACCGCGAAGCCGACCCTGACGACGTGGTTTCGATTGACGGCAACGTAATCGACAAAGAAACGTATCGGATGGCCCAGCGCATCCTCACAAAGGCCGAAACGGCCGGAGTTATCTGAGTCAACACCCACAAGTATTCTATAAGATAGAACAATTAGCGTTTCTGTGTCGAAACCTGCATTCGTCCCGTCTCGTCGGCTGACTCTGAGGTCTGTTCATTACGCGTATATGTTTGTAATGGCCAGTATCGATTTTCCCGTGCATGTCATGAAATCGGTCGACTGAAGTTGTTCTATTTGACAGAACAGCACCGAGATGCGGGGGTGACAAAGGGTTAAATGGGCCCAATGAGAGTCTCTCACATGGGATTCGAGGCAACACGGCGGGTCGACACGAGCGCCCGGACGTTCACTATCGTAGAACATCTTGACCACGTCGAACACGCGCGAATATCCGAGATCGCTCGCGACCTCGAAATGAGCAAGGGAATCGTCCACAACCACGTGAGCACGCTTCGCGAGTTGGGATACGTCACAAAACGGGGGCCGCACTACCAGCTATCGGCAAAGCTCGTCCATCTCGGTCGCCGAGTTCGGTCACACTCGCCGCTGTACAGAGCCGCCAGCAGCGTGCTCGACACCTACACCGAGCGCGTCGAAACCGGCGTCCTGCTCGTCGAACAGGCGGGCGAACAGGGAATCGTCATCGAGAGCTACCGCCTTCCCGCGTCGGTGGAGTTGACAGTTGGGACGGCGTTGCCGATGAGCGAGTCATTGCCGGGAACGGTTCTGCTCAGTTCGACCGATAAACCGGTATCGGATCTGCCCAAAAGCCGGTATGACTACGAAGTCTTGCGATCGATGCTTGCCGAACACGGCGTCGCGACTGGGACACTAACCGCAGATGAGACAACACAGTGTGTTGCCGCTCCCGTCACTGACGGTGACGGAGACTGCTATGGCAGTCTCGCGGTAATTGTTCCGTCCACATCCGACGCTCCTGAAGCACTCATTGAGTCCGTTGCAACGGTGCGCGCACAAGTCGAGACCGGTCTGCAAGGTGACAGCCCACACGAGCGCTCGTTTACCACCGAAAAACACTCGTGGATCGATACGTAACCAGAAGCAAGTATATTACTGCCGAGGTGCGAAGATTTTCATACTTGACACGAGAGAGTTGTGCGTACGAACCGTTCGCCTACAGCCGAGACAGCCTCAGATGACCCCACACCACACCGGTCGGCCACCGACCAGA
>CAYWFO010000141.1:0-4563 GCA_964457485.1 uncultured Haloferacaceae archaeon
TTTGCTGAACCGTTTGTACGTTTTGACGTCTTGGGGAACGTCCGCTGCCGCGTCGGTGTCGCTGTCGGCGGTCGCGTCGATGTCGCTGTCGGCGGTCGCCTCAGTGTTGGCGTCGGCGGCAGCGTGTGTAGCGACATCAGTCGCGTCGTCAGCGTCGGTCGCGTCGGCACTGCCGGTGTCGGTCTCGCCGGTCTCGACGGCCCCAGCGTCGGCCGTACCGGGTGTCTCGGATGCGTCGGCCGTACCGGGTGTCTCGGATGCGTCGGCCGTACCGGGTGTCTCGGATGCGTCGGCAGGGTCGTCGTCCATAGCGACCTTCCGAACGGCCCCCTGAAAAACGTTGTCGTGGCCCATTCAACAGCCACCTCCCGAGCAGTCACCCAAATCGGGAGCGGCCAACGGGCAACTTTTTAGACGTTCGCTGCACCCCTCTTCATCATGCACGTGCTGGTAGGCGTTGGCGGGCGACACAACTCGGTGGCCGCACTCGAACGGGCGGTCGATCGAGCCACAGCCACCGGCGACGATCTCACCGTCGCGTTGTTCGAGACCGACCACGCCGAGCGCGACGAGATTCGATCCCGTACCGACGAGATTCTTGCAGCGGCCCCGATCGACGCCACCGTTCGGCACCTCGATGGCGATCCGGGCAGCAGCCTCGTCGATATCGCCGAAAGCGAGGGGTTTGACGAAATCGTCATTGGTGGGGGAACCACGAGTCCGATGGGCAAGATCAAAATCGATGCAACAACCGAGTTCGTCCTGTTGAACTCGCACACAACGGTGACACTCGTCCGATGAAAACCCCACGACGCTACCCGGAGACGGTCTCAGGCCCCTTCGAAGAGCCACCACTGGAGTTCACCGACGGCAACGGTCGAGACATCGAAATCCGACCCTACAACGGCTCGGAAACGGAGTTCGAGGCGCTCGTGACGATGTACGACGATTTCGATCCCGCAGACCGCGCACAAGGAATTCCGCCGGGCAAGGAGTCACGGGTTCGCAGTTGGCTCGACGGCATTCTCGCCGACGACTGTTACAACCTCATCGCGTGGGATGGCGAGGACGCGGCGGGTCATTCGACACTCGTTCCGGACGGCGACGACGGCGTGTACGAACTCGCCATCTTCGTCTACCAACCGTACCAGCAGGCCGGCATCGGAACGCATCTGATTCGATCGCTGTTGGGCTACGGTGCGAGTGTTGGGATAACGAAGGTCTGGCTTTCTGTCGAGCGCTGGAACCACCCGGCCGTCTCGCTGTACGAGAAGGTCGGCTTCGAGACGACCGGAGCCGAAAGTTTTGAACTCGAAATGGCGATCCGTCTCGGCGAAGACGACTAACGGTACCGACTGACGTAAAAAAAGCGTCGCCCGCATCGGCCCGGCCAACTCACACCGACAAAACGGGTTGGCTCGCGTACAACAACACGTACTCGGCGGCTTTTTCGAGCACGTCGCCTTCAGCGTCGGTCGCGGGTTCGCGCGGAATAACGATGAAATCCGCCCCAATTGCTTCGGCTGTATCGAGTACGACCCCGCCGGGGTGCAGCGTTTTGACCGTCGTCGAAAAGCCCTGCGCGATGGAAGTCGAAACCGGAACCCCGTAGTCGGCGGCGATGTCAGCGATCAGGTTACCGAACGATTCGGTGTCGTCGGCAACGTCAGTGCTCTCGATTGCGCCGCTTTCCATGCCACGGACGACCGTCTCGCCAAGCACATACACCGCGTGAACCGTGGCATCGTATCGGTCGGCAATCGCGACCGCGTACTCGACGGCCGTCGCTGACTCTTCGCTCCCGTCGACCGGCACGACCACGAGGTCGCATTCGAGTTCAGCCATATACGCGGATGTCTCCGGGGAGCCTCAAAAACACTCCCCTCCGCCGGCGTGGGCGAGCAAAACAGTCGCGTGTTCGGCTTTTTTGCCTTCCGTAGTCGCTTTCGGTGAAGTATTTTCTCCCGTGGTGCGCTGGATAGCTGACACGTGAGCGACCACAACCGTTTTATTTTCAACCAGCGAACGGTTTTTGAATGAAAACGCCCTGTTCGCGCCGTGCGTTTCTGGCTGCAAGCGGCGCGGGCGGCCTCGCTAGTCTCACCGGGTGTGCAACGCTCGGGTTCGACACCGCCGAGCCGGGGGCGGCGGCAGTCGTCTCACAGCACTCGCTTGCGACGGCGGTTGGGATCGACCTGCTCGAGGCCGGCGGGACGGCCGCCGATGCTGCCGTCGGGGTTGCCTGCGCGCTGAGCGTTGTCGAGCCATGGTTCTCCTCGGTTCTTGGTGGCGGAACGTGGGCGCTGTACTACGAGGCCGACAACGAGACGGTGACGAGCCTCGATGGCGTCGGGCCGGTTGGCTCGAAGGCGACGGCTGACGACTACCGATCTCGGGCCAACAGTGCCGGTACTCATCAGGCAATCGTGCCGGGGGCGTTCGATGGCTGGATGCAGTGGCTGGATCGCTACGGGGTGTTGGATGTTACTGCCGTCCTCACGCCAGCGATCGAACTCGCACGAGACGGCTATCCGGTCAGCGATGAGATGGCTCGGTGGCTCCGAATCTACGCGAGTGAGATCGCCGACCGGCCGGCTGCCGCGGCCATTTATATGCCCGATGGCGACCTGCTCTCCGCGGGCGACACGGTGTTTCAACACGACATGGCCGACACGTTTGCGTCGATTGCAGCGGCGGCAGACGACGCTCGCGAGGCTGGTCGCTCGGCCGCGATCGACGCCGCTCGCGACTACTTTTATCGCGGCCCGATTGCCG
This sequence comes from uncultured Haloferacaceae archaeon, assembly GCA_964457485.1. GTDB lineage: Archaea > Halobacteriota > Halobacteria > Halobacteriales > Haloferacaceae > PL-Br10-E2g29. The sequence continues at coordinate 2,776 of CAYWFO010000141.1, forward strand.
ACGCGATTGTCGCGTTCTCCGACGAACACGACGGCTATCTCACACAGTCGGATTTTCACGAGTTTTCGGCATCGATCGTTGAGCCGTTGTCGATTGCGTATGACAACGAGATACGGGTGCTACAGAACCCACCGAACAGTCAGGGAATTACTCAACTTCTGGCGTTGAACATTCTGAAAGGCTTTGATCTCGCGTCGATGGAGCCGGCGGATGCGATCCATCTGCAGGTCGAAGCACTCAAACTCGCCTTCGCCGACCGACACGCACACGTTGGCGATCCCGAACGGGTCGAGATCCCGCTCACCGAGCTACTCGATGACGCGTATGCGACCGCTCAGCGCGACCGGATCGAGATGGATCGCGCCCAGTCGTGGCCGATCGATTCGGGGATCGCTGAATCGCGTGCATCCGCTGTTGATGCCGGCCATACGACGACGTTTCATATTGTCGACTCGGCGGGCAATGCGGCGGCGGTGACGACGAGTCTCGGTGCGGAGTTCCTCGTCGCCGGCGACACCGGCGTTCACCTCAACAACCGGATGCGGATGGTCGCACTTGATGACGACGATCCAAACCGGCTCACACCGGGATACAAGGTGCGACACACCTCGAATCCGTATATGGCGCTGCGAAACGGTCGGCCGTTTATTCTCGGTGGCAACACGGGTGTCGACACACAACCACAGGGACAAACCCAACAGTTTCTTCATGCCGTCGCCTTCGGCCGGGACGCCCAGACGGCGGTCGATCAACCACGCTTCGTGAGCACCGCGTTTCCCTCGACGCAGTACCCCTACCGCGTTACCAATCGGCTACAGGTGGAGTCGGACTTCGACGATAGCGTTGTCGACGAACTGGCGAACCGGGGCCACGACATTCAGCGCGGGAGGGGCGTCTTTGGCTCGGCAAACATGCTCGTTGTTGAAGCCGACCGCAGCGACATACAGGTTGGCGCGGAGTCCCGAATCAGCACTGCTGACGGCCGGACACGCGACCCACCGGGCGAGTGAGACAGCCCTTTGTTTTCGCAACTCCGCAGACCGCGAGCGTTGTGTTTTATACCGCCCGCGGCCGAATCCGATACCATGTTCGAGACGATTGTCGTCGCCACCGACGGCTCCGAAAGCGTCGAGCGAGCCGTGTCGGTTGCGCTCGACCTTGCCGAACGGTTTGACGCACAGGTGCACGCGCTGTATGTCGTCGACAAAAGCGAGGTCGACTCCTCGCCAGAAGCGGTGCGTTCGGAGCTTCGGTCAGCGCTGAGCGAGCACGCAGAGACCGCTTTGTCGGCGGTCGAAGCCAACACCGACCAGGCGGTGACAACGGCCGTTCGGGAGGGACGACCGGCCGCCGAAATCAGCGACTACGCGCGCGAAACCGACGCGGATATGGTCGCCACGGGAACGCGCGGCCGACACGGCGAAAACCGGTTTCTGATCGGGAGTGTCGCCGAACGGATCGTCCGCTCGTGTCCGGTGCCCGTACTGACCGTTCGCCAACTCGCGTCGGCCGAAGCCGAGACCGCCTGAGGAACAAACACGCGGAGTTTTGGGCCTCGACGGTCTGGACGGTGTATGGACGACCAACTCATTTCAAGCGGCGATCTGCCACTTCGTCGACGCTCGCTGCTGCCCGGCACCGGCTTTTTTTATCCTGACTCGCTCGACGAAGACCGCAGCGAACAGCGCGCGAAAGAGGCACTCGACGGCGCGGACGCCGTTGTCGTCACTGATTCGGATGCCGACGGACTGGGCTGTATCGCACTCGTCCGCGAGATGTACGACGCCG
>CAYWFO010000142.1:0-4562 GCA_964457485.1 uncultured Haloferacaceae archaeon
TCATGGGCGCGGCAATGGCGCACCTGCTCGTCTACGGCTTCATGAACACCGGCGCGTTCCTCTTTATCGCCATGGTCGAGTACTGGGGCGTCGGCCGAACCTTCGATGACTACGCGGGGCTCTCCCAGAAGGCCCCGATGGCCTGTATGGCGATGGCCGTCTTCATGTTCAGCCTCGCCGGCCTGCCCGTGTTCGGCGGCTTCTTCTCGAAGTACTTCCTGTTCGCCTACGCGATCAACGCCGGGTTCTGGTGGCTCGCGGCGGTCGGTGCGATCACGAGCGCGCTGTCGCTGTACTACTACAGCCGTGTCGTCAGGGCGCTGTGGATCGAGGAACCGAACGGTAATCTCGACGCACTCGACGACAAGCCGACCGGCCTGTACGCAGCCGTCATCGTCGCCGCCGTGATGACGGTGCTGCTGCTGCCCGGCTTCGGTCCGGTCATCGAGACCGCCGAGGCCGCCGCTGCCGCGGTGTTTGTCTGAATACCGCGGAGTGGATGGCCGTGTTCGTAACGGCCGGCCCACGGCGTCTTTCCCGCTCGGTTCGCTAAGAAGTCGCGTTCGGCGGGATCGACACGGCACTATTTTGCCGAATCGGCCCATTGTGGTGCTATGATCAGCCGACTCATCCTCGGCGACGGCGCTATCGGGAGCAGCCTCGTCGAGCACGCGGTCGGCCACCCCGGCACGCTCTTTGTCGTCACCGACGACGCGGGCTGGGTAACCACGCTTCGCGATTCGACGATTCCGGCCATCGAAAGCGACCCAACCGATCCGACACAGTTTCCGTCGTACGCCGATTTCGTCGTCGTCGCCGACAGCAGCGTCGAACGAACCGAGCGGATCGTAACCGTCGCCCGCGAGACGTTTCCCGAAGCCACCATCAGCGTCGTTATCGGTGTCGAGGCCACCGCCGAGCAGCGTAAGCGACTCACCGAACGTGCGGATCACGCCATCGATCCCACACGCGACGTGATCGACCGCGTGCTCGACACCGTCGGGGGATCACAGCCGGGACAGATGCACCGACTGCTCGCCGAAATCCGGCCGCTCTCGAAGCCGCTTGCCGTCGTTGCGCACGACAATCCCGATCCCGATGCGATTGCGAGCGCACTGGCGCTCGCCAAAATAGCCGAGTCGGTCGGTGTGCCCGCCGACGCCTGTTACTTCGGCGAGATCAGCCACCAGGAAAACCGCGCGCTCGTCAATCTGCTGTCGCTGTCGATGCGGCGTCTCGATCCCAGCGCGTTCGACCCCGACGACTACGGCGCAATCGCGCTTGTCGATCACGCACGCCCCGGCGTCAACGACAGCCTCCCACCCGAAACCCCCGTCAGCATCGTCATTGATCATCATCCGCCGCGGGTGCCGCTTGAGTCAGGCGGACGCTATCTCGACGTTCGCCCCGAGGTTGGATCGACCAGCACGATCATGGTCGAGTACCTCCGTCGACTCGGTCTGACGCCCGACGAGACGCTGTCGACCGCATTGCTGTATGGCATTCAGACGGACACCAAACGGTTCACCCGGGAGGTGTCGCAGGCGGATTTCGAGGCTGCCTCCTTTCTCTCGGCGTTCGCCAGCGAGGAAACGCTCAGGCGAATCGAATCGCCGAGCGTCACGCCCGCCGTGCTCGATACGCTGGCGACCGCAATCGATGAGCGAGAAATCCGCGAGAGGGCGCTGGCGAGCTGTGTCGGCCGGATTGGCGACCGCGACGCGCTCGCGCAGGCGGCCGACGAACTGCTCAATATGGAGGGGGTTTCGACCGTTATCGTCTTCGGCTATCTCGACGGAACCATCTACGTCTCGGGTCGCGCTCGCGGCCCGGATGTCGACCTCGGCGAAACACTCCGCGACGCGCTCGGGCAGATTGGCAGCGCGGGCGGGCACGCAAACATGGCCGGTGCACAACTCCCGCTCGGACTGCTCGAATCCACCGAGAACGACGCGTCGCTTTCGGCAGTCGTTCGTGAACTGGTCGCCGAGCGGTTTTTTGCCGCACTCGACTCGACCGATGGGCAATCGGAGTAGCGGAGCGTCAGTATCGGATATCTGAGCGTCGTCAACGGCTTTTTATTTGCGGTCGGTGTACCAGTGGCGATGGAACACACCGCTCGCGTCGCGGAGTATATGACCCACGAGGTCGTGACGGTGTCGCCGACCGATACGGTTGGCTCGGTCACCCAACTCATGAGCGACACCGACGGCCACAACGGGTTTCCGGTCTGTTCGGGCCAGACTGTTAAGGGATTTGTAACGTCGCAGGATCTGTTGGGTGTCGATAACGACACGCCAATCGAGGAGGTAATGATGACCGACATTCTCGTCGCGAACCCGGAGATGCGGGTCACCGATTGCGCCCGCGTGATTCTCCGCGCAGGCGTTCGAAAGCTCCCGGTCGTGGACGACGGGGGGGAACTGGTCGGGATTATCGGAAACACGGACGTGATTCGGAGCCAGATTGAACGGGCAACGCCCGAAAAGGTTGGCAAACTCAGCCGGACGCTCACCGAACTCCACGGAACCGACCTTTCGCGCGAGCGGCGGCCGGTTCGACTCGTCGAGTTGGTTCCGACTCAACAGCAGGTGTATGCCGACGAACTCGAGGGACGGAGCTACGAACTCGAACGCGGCCTCGCCGAACCGCTTGTCGTGATCGATAACCCCGGCGACAGCGAGTACAGCGGGCTGTTTCTCGCCGACGGTCACCACCGCGTGTTGGCCGCTCGGCGTCTCGGAATCGAGGAGATGGAGGCGTACGTCATCACACCCGAGCGACCGATCGAACTGGGGATTGCGCGGACGGCCAGTGAAGCGGGGCTAACCTCGATCGACGACATCCGGATCGTCGACTACGCCAGACACCCACTGGTCGAAACAATCGAGCAGTTGCAGTAAGATGTGAACGGCGAGCGCTCTCGGCAGTTGCCCGGCGGTCTCGCGAAGGTCGAAGCCGTTTCTTCAGATCTTTAACCCCGGCTACCGATGGTCGGATATGGATCCACAAATTTTGTTGCTTGGTGCGCCCGGTGCTGGGAAAGGAACACAGAGCAAACGGCTCGCCGAAGAGTACGGAATCGACCACATCACGACCGGCGATGCGCTGCGGGCCAACAAGGACATGGAGACCGAGTACGGAACGCCGCGCGAGTACATGGACGCTGGCGAACTCGTTCCCGACGCCGTTGTCAACGAAATCGTCGAAGCCGCACTCGAGAACGCCGACGGCTACGTGCTCGACGGCTACCCGCGAAATCTCTCGCAGGCGAAGTATCTCAGCGAAATCACCGAGCTGTCGGCCGCAATCTTCCTCGATGTGGGCGAGGACGAACTCGTCCGTCGACTCACCGGCCGTCGGATGGATCCCGAAACCGGCGACATCTACCACACCGAGTTCAACATGCCCGACGACGAGGCGGTCGAAACCCGACTCGTCCAGCGCGATGACGACACCGAAAAAGTCGTTCGCGACCGCCTCGAGGTGTACTACGAGAACACCAAGCCAGTGATCGAGCACTACCGCGAGGCCGGCGAACTCGTCGAAGTCGACGGCGAAGCGCATCCGGATGACGTGTTCGACCGGGTTGTCGAAGTCGTCGAAGACGCCTGAAAAACGGGGACACCGACACAGACAGAGAGTACAACCTTCTTAACCGCTGACTGCCAACAGACCCCAATGAGTCGAACCGAACAGAAAGTCCGGTCGCTCGTGCGGTCTGAAGCCGAAATGAAGGGGGCGATCCAGACCGTGCTCGACAACGCGGTCGACAACGAAGTCCAGTGGGTCGACGTGCGCGACGAAATCACCAGTGGGCAGTGGGGTCGTCTCATCGAAAAAGGCGTTCTCGTCGACGGCGACAAGGGGTTTCGTATCGAGGATCCCGACGCGGTCGCAGAAGGGCTGACCGAACCGAGTGCCAGCCCCGACATCGAATCGAACTCGTGGACGAAGTGGGACAAAGGAGCCGCCGGCGCAACGCTCCTGTTGTTTGCGGGCTACGCGTGGGCCCCCGCACGAAACCTCATCGGCGGCACGGTTGATCTCGTGTTGGGGCCGCTCAACTCGGTCGTGCCGTTCTACGTCGTCATCATGGCCGTCGCCGTCGCAACCGGCCTCTACTCGACAATTCTCCGGGTTGCGCTCATGGATATGGAGGTCATGGGCAAGTACAAAGAACAGATGCAGGAGATCTCCGACCGGCGCGAAAAGGCCAAAGAGGAGGGTGATGACGAGGCGCTCGACGAGATCTAAGAAGAACAGATGGAAATGATGGGCGACCAACTCGGCATGTTCAAAGAGCAGTTCCGCCCGATGGTGTGGATCATGTTCCTCACGATTCCGGCGTTTCTCTGGATGTTCTGGGCGGTCGGCTACCGCGGTGCGCCCGCACAGTACGAACTCTCGGCGTTCGTGATTCCCTTCGCGGGAACCGTCGAGTGGTCGACCGGCATTCTCGGGCCCATAGAGGTCTGGATCGTCTGGTACTTCCTCTGCTCGATGGCGTTCACCCAGATCATTCAGAAAGGGCTCAACATCAGCATGACGCCGTCGTCCGG
>CAYWFO010000143.1:0-4469 GCA_964457485.1 uncultured Haloferacaceae archaeon
CGGCGAGTTAGGCCTCGCCGCCTGCTCCCTTTCTCCGGACGTATCCGGGAGAGGCCATTCGTCTTTAGTTAAGAGCGAAATCGCGGTACAGCGACGGGATCAGTTAGCAGAGGGCAGTCTTCTATTCGCCTAAGGCGGTTCCGATATTAACACAGTCAATTTGTGATTTCGAATAACGCTCTAAGAAGTCCGTGCACCGAGTGCACGGACTTCTCTACGAGTTAGATCGTTTCCGATTGCGGATAACCAGCTCTCGGGTCTTTTCTATTCTCTCTTCATCATTCTGCAAATATGCTGTGAGGATCGCTTCAACGATCTCGGAGCGGCTTGCTCCGAGATCTGAGCACTCATCGACGAGTGTATCGAGCTCTTCGACGAGTTCAGTTCGTACGGAGACACCCATTTTGGTTCGAGTCATAATCTTAGACGCTCTTAGAAACACGTGCACCAAGTGCACGGTAAGCTTATCGGCTTATCGTGATTCAGATCAAAATATTATCATAATAGATCTCAGCCGCTACTTGCACAGCGAAGTAATCGTGCTGCTGTCTTGCGATTCCTTAACTAAAGACGAATGCCGGGAGAGGCATCGCCGCCGTCATCGGAACAACGGTGTGAGATGCCATAGTTTTGACCCTTCGACAACCGCCGTCAGTAACAGCTACTGCATCTTCTGACTGTAAGAACGCGCCTCTGACAGCTTGAGACTACAAACAATCGACCCTACCTCGTCGCCGTCTTGCGTTCAACAAGGCAATTTTCGTTGAAGATGATAGAGATGAGGAAGTCGTCGTAACAACCGATGATTACGGCCGGGCAGATCTACACTCACTACGAGGACGGTACCAAGAAGCCGCAAACCACATCGCTACCCTTGCTGGGGGAGCTATTCCGGACCCGAATGAATTGGATCTCGATGCGCTTTCAGAAGCTAAAGGGATGGCTTCCCGGTGTCTTCGACGTGATCAACCAGATTGGTATACAGTGTTCCATCTATTGGGTAAGCCCCCACACCGAAAGCTGCGCCAAGCACAGCAGGCGCTAGCTGACCTTCGAACTGCAGCCAAGGACGGAGACGAGCAAGGCGTTAACAGATACGTTTCACAGCTCAGGGATCAGAAGATAGCGGTTCGATATGCACTGTTTGTACGGCGTTTGAATCTGGACAAAGAATTCGAAGCCATATCTGATCGATGGCTCATACAGAAACTGCACCAGCTTTCTCCAACGGAGTTTGAGGAATTCGTTGCCTCGTGTTGGGAACAGCGTGGTTTCGACACGACTGTTGTTGGCGATCCAGACGATATTGGAATCGACATCGAGGCCCGGAAAGACAAGTACGTTCCGTATATGGAAACTATCCAGGTGAAGCGATGGGATCCGGACGGAAAATCAATCTCATTAGAGGAAGCGCAGCGATACCGCGGAGCAACAGATGACTACAAGGGCTCATACGCAGGGTATCTAGTTACAACGGGATCCTTTACGGCGAATACAGAGAAATGGGCAGCAGACGTAGATTCCTATGTCCTGATCGACGGGCAGGAGCTCGCCAAGCTCATTCGAGATGAGGAACTGTATCACGTTGTTTCCGAGTACGCGGACTTGAGTTGATTAGCGTAAGTCTAGATTTGTGCTCCGCTCCTTCCGTTGGTAACTGTGGGTTGCTTACGAACTTTGGAGTCTATTTGTGGACTCCAAAGTTAAGGCGGTTGAGAACCATGAGTGTATATAAAGAGTGGATGCGGAAATGGGTCAACCTGCAAATTCCAAAGTTCGAGCGAAAGTCTGGGTAACCCCAGATCAAGTCGAATCGCTCCGGTCTGCGTCCTATTCGACAGGAGTGGAGTATCTACAGCAACGGAACGAAGCCATTATCGCGTTGATGTACGACACTGGGTTGCGAGTCGGAGAACTCGTCCAAGTCGACGTGGATCTGCTCCGGAATGAAAGCTCGGAACTCTATCTCCCGACGGAGATTCAGAAAGACTACCCGAATGAGAATTCTCCCCCACCAGTAACACTCACGCTCTCAAACGAGACCACGAGACTACTCTCAGCATATCTCAACGCCCGATGGAAGGACTCACCAGCACTCTTCCCGTCTCGATCTGCAAACAGAATCTCCGGACAAGGTGTGCGGAATATGCTGCACAAGGTAGCTGCCGAAGCCGATGTTCGTCCGTACAAGGTTGATGACAGTCGGGGCGATGCGAGTGACGTGACTCCGCACGCTCTTCGACACGGCGTGGCGTATCGGATGATGAATGAAGAAGAGGGGAACACGCTCTACGATGTTCGGAATCGGCTCCGTCATCGAAGTATCCAAACGACTGAGCGGATCTACGATCATCTACTGAAGGTTTGATCCTTTTCCACAAGGAGCTACTCGCCTGCATACGAGCCATCAACTGATCTTCGACTTGGATGCACTCTCCGACGCACAGAGCGAGCAGTCCCAGAACTGCCTGTCGGCTAAACACGATTAAAGCAGAAATAATTCAGCACACCACAGATATAAATCGCTACAGCCGGTAGGCCACAGTACGGAGATTTCACGTATGGACCTCACAGACATCCCCGACGATGCATACGCCGGCGAGGAGTCACCGCCTGACCTCGACGCGTTAGAATCGCCTGACTCACTTTTCAAAGGCGGGTCAATCCGAGAGCGACTTCTCGACGTGGTCGTCGGACTTCGCACGCCGACGAAGGTCTCGACGATCGCCGAGCGTGCCGAGTGCGACACGGAAACAGCACGAGACTACCTAGAGTGGTTCGACGAGATGGGCATGGTTCACCGGCACGACGGCCACCCGGTTCGCTATGAGCGCAACGATGCGTACTTCCAATGGCGACGTATCGACCAGATCCGCGAGGAATACTCTGAACAAGAGATCGTTGATGCCCTCGGCGATACGCTCGAACAGATCGAGGACTACAGAACGCAGTTCGATGCAACGCACCCAGACGAGGTATCCCTCGTCAACGCGACTCAAGAGCATCATATATCCACCGAAGCAGCCTGGGAAGCACTCTCCGAGTGGGAGACACTCGAAAAGCGAGCCGCACTCCTCGACGAAGCACGCCGAAACAATCCGGTCGCCGGTAGCAAGCCCGATCCAGTCGATGCCTGAGGACACATCAGACCCACCCAGTCGTGGCCCCATCGATACGGAAGTCCTCGACCGGATTGCTGCCCATCTCGCCCGGAGCGATCGATTCGATGACATCGAGACGCAACCGCCGTATGCTCCGAACGCTGTCATCGCCAACTACGATCTCGGATACTTTCCGGGCGGGGTCACGCGTGCGTACCTGCGAATCCGCTGGTTTGAGACCGACGACTTCAGCATCCACTATTCTGAGCAATACCAAACCGGGGACTCGTGGGAATGCCGATGGGATCGGCACCCGAATGATCATAACACCCGCGACCACTACCATCCGCCCCCAGATGCACCGACACCTGGAGAGGATACTGATTATTCCAACGAGTGGCGAGACGTACTCGCAACCGTGCTAACCCGTCTTGATAACCGGATCAAAGTTTTCTGGAATGAGTAATGAGAGACCTCAAGTGAACGGATTATCCGGCGTATCTAACCGGGTAATACGCTCAACCCCGTCGAAGTCATCGTCAAATGAATAGAGGTACTCGATCCCTGTTCGCTCCATATACGCGGTAATAGTCGCGTCACCAAACGAGAGGCTCTCATAGTCCTCAAACAGTTCCATGGCGCGGTGGTAATCTTTCTGCGCACAATGAACCATCTCGAAACCTGCCGACTGAGCGAGACGCGCCTTCAGATCAACTGCAATGTCGTGTCGCTGCCGTTCGTGAATCCAGTTCAGCGCCTCTAACAGCACGTAATTCGTGACTCGGGCGGTTGGGAGTTCCCCTCGATCGACTCCATAAACGATGCCCTCGGCCCGTTTGTGGCGAGTGTCTGAACTCGTGTCTTTGTAATCAATGAGGATATTAGCATCGACCACCGCGACCGCCATTCAATTATCCTCCGTGAACACTGGATCCGCTTCGTTCCCGGCAAGATCGTGGGTTTCGAGGCTATCACCGCCCATTGAAGCCTTCATATTATCGTCTTCGAACGCTCCATAGCGCTGCTTGACCACCTCTACGGTGAGATTCCCCTGTTCGTCAGTGTTCCAGCGGAGTTTATCACCTGGCTCAATATCGAGATGTCGGCGGAGCCGCGCCGGGATTGTAACCATTCCCCTGTCACTGACTTTGGTTTCTTCAGGAGTCTCTTCAGTTGCCATACCCTGCAATACAGGCTAGCTCGCAATACATGTTGCGCCACATGTCTCGCCGAACGAGAACAGTCACCCACTCAATCTGATTTCGTCGGAATTTCTAAAATTTGATCATTTCCGGTGATATCCTTCCTTGAACAGCCCGCAGTTCTTTGCACGAGCATGCCAACCTGTGGATATGCCTTTCAGTGCAA
>CAYWFO010000144.1:0-4378 GCA_964457485.1 uncultured Haloferacaceae archaeon
CATTACCGTGAGAGGGTAATATGATTGGCCGGACTACACCATCAGAGCGTGCTGTTGCGTTCGTATGAACGCATCCTGTCGTACCCCACTGGCGAACAAAACAGTTCCGTTTTGCGTTCTCGTATGTGGGAAACTGACGCGCCGCGAAACCGACCCAAGAGAGCCCGTTTATTATGCCTCCTCAAGCGTCGTTGCCGCCGCCTACTCGTCGACAGCAACCCGGTCGCCGACGACAACTCTATCGCCAACGGCGATCGTTTCGCCCCAACTGGACTGTGGAACGACCGTGTTCACCATCAGCCGGAAGTCGTGATCGAACCAGTCGCCACCGCTCCACGCGGGCATGGTCTTGCGTCGGTTCTCGACAAAAATCGACTGAAACTCGGGATACTCTTCGCCGGTGTCCGGATCTCGCGTCGGCACCACACACCGCTGACAGGGGTTGACGCCAACGAACGATGTGTCACCGATCGAAAACCGAATCCGATGGTCGCGGTCGGCAAACAGATGATCTTCCCAAAACGCGGGAACGCCGCCGAGTTCGATGTTTGCCCGCAGGCGACGACGCATGCTGTCTACTGAGATTTCATCGAACCACGAGGCGACCGTTTCGAGCGTCGCCGTGCTGATGATCGTTGGTCCCGAAGCGGTCGTATCGTCAGGGAACCCGCCGGCTGTGTTCCGCTTGAGTCCCACCGGATAGCCGAACCAGTCGGTGAGCCACGCGGCCATCGCTCCCGTGTCGCTGCCGGCGGTGTCGTCGACTCCGGTCGAAGCGAGTTCGAACGTCACCGACTCGTCATCCGGTCTCGACAGCGTCACCGACTCGACACGCGCTTTCGTTCCCGTATACTCGGCACGAATTGGGTGGACACGTTGCTCCCGTTTGCCGTTGACGTACTGGCCGTCGCTATCGACGAGGGCGTACTCACGATCCCCAACAAGTCCGCCGTTCCGGGCGATATCGACTGCGTCAACCGACCGGCCGTCGAGCGATTTGATTGGATAAATCGTCAGTCGCTCGACGGTTACCGTCCGTGGTGGTGTCATTGGTCAGTACTCGACGTAGTGAACTAAAAACACCGCTCACTTTGCACCATTTCCTCCAACAAAATCCGTCACCGATGTAGTTAGGAGTCGTCTTCGCTGGTGTCGTCGTCATCGGCTGCGTCGGTCTCGTCGTCCGTGCCGTGCTCGATGTCGGCAGCCGCGAAGATGTCTTCAATATCGGCGACCGTCAGCGAGCGGTACCCCTCGTCGGCCGTAACTGAGGCAATCGAGACCTCCGCCGGACCGAGTTCGTCGTTGGCAACGCGGAGCGACTCTGCGGCCAGCGCAAGGCCGTCCTTGTGGCTGATCTCCTCGTCCCATTCGGCCTCGAGGTGGTCTTGAATCTCCGCGCTTGATCCGCCGATAACGGTCGCTTTCCATTCGTTTGGCGTTCCCGAGGGATCGGCTGCGAACAGGCGTGGCGTGCCGTTCTGGTAGCCGCCGATCAGCAACGCCGCGCCGTACGGCCGGGTGCCGCCGCGTTGGGTGTTTTCTTGAATGTGATCGGTGAGGAACTTCGTTAGTGCCTCGACATCGATCGGCTCGCCGAACCGGAGTCGGTTGACCTGCGCCTGCCGGCGGGCGAAGTCGATGAGTTGTCGGGCGTCGGCCACGTGCCCCGCACTCGCAGCGCCAACGTGGTCGTCGAGTTTGTGGAGTTTCTCGATGCTTTCGCTTTCCATGAGCGACGATCCCGCCCGGCTCTGAGCGGCAAGAACGACGCCGTTGGCCGTTCGAATCCCGACGCTTGGCGCACCACGCGAAACGGCCTCACGGGCGTACTCAACCTGGTAGATCCGCCCGTCCGGCGAGAACAGCGAGGTACCGCGGTCGTACGCTTGCTGGTCATTGCCTCTCATCGCTGGCCTCCGCCCCGACAACCGACTCCGTGCTGATTCATCTGAGAAGTCATAGGACTCGGGAGCGGAAAAACCCTTGTGAACCGGGGCGATACCCGTTCGATACAGCGGTGGATCACCGTCAGTCTCGGTCATCTCGGTGCTGGCGTCGTTGACGCCGGTATTCGCTGTCGTCTCAGTCGTCAGCACTCCTCGCGTTGTGACCCAGCTTCGAGAGCATCGTCGCCCAGTCGGCCGCACAGATGGCCGACGAACACGCGGTTCGATCGCTGTACGGTTGGACGAACAGTCCGGCGTTTTTGCCCGCTTCGATAGCGTTGGCGACGTTGACGTGATAGTCGTCGATGAGGAGGTCGCCCTGGATATGCCCCTTGTTCTCGGGAACGTCCTCGATGAACCGGTCATACGGAATGTCGTGTTCGGCCAGCCACTGGCGAGTCAGCGCATGTGTTTCAGGCGGGCGGTGGGTCGCAATCGCGACCGTGTGGCCATGGTCGATGAACCACTCAGCAGCGTCGCGTGCACCGTCGATTGGTTCGGTGCCGAGCAGGAACCATTCGGGTCGTTCGGCAGTCACTTCTTGGATAATCTCGCCAATATGGTGCTCCGTATCAGGCACCGAAAACGTCCAGTCGGTGATCAACTCTGGCGACAGATCGACGCCGTACTCGCTGGCGAGGTAGTCGATCACTCGCGACATGTTGTCACACAGTGTTCCGTCGACATCGAGAAGAACGGTTCGGGTGGGGCCCGAATCGAATCTGGGAGTCATTGGTCGGTGTAAACGGCCCAGCATCCTGAACGTATCTGTTGGCGACGACTGTTCGCCTGCGATCCGACCGGCTGACTCCTCGGTGTCCACCCAGGTCACGTTGACGTCGTGTCCGCCGATGTGCGGACGTATTCGACAAACGAAAACGCGTCGTGATCCTCGCGAGAGCGTTCGATCCACGCCTCGTCGTCCCAGTCGGGAAACCGGGTGTCGCCGTCGTATGTGGCGTCGAGTTCGGTCAGGACAAGTCGGTCGGCGAGCGGCAGAAACTGCGCATACACAGTCGCTCCACCAACAACGAATATTTCGTCTGCCTCGTCGTCCAGCGTACAGACCGCACGGGCCTCGGCGAGCGCCGTCTCAACCGAGTCGACGACAACGACGCCGTCGTGGAGGTCAGGGTCGCTCCGGCTGAGCACGATGTTCATCCGTCCGGGAAGCGGGCCACCGAGGTGGGCGGCGATGCTCTCGTAGGTTCGCCGGCCCATGACGACCGGATTGCCCATTGTTTTCCGCTTGAAGTGCGCCAGATCGGCCGGGAGGTGCCACGGCATCTCGCCGTCGACACCGATAACACCGTTTGCGGCGACCGCCGCGATCAACGCGATCGGTGGCCCTTCGGAACCCGATTCGCCGCTATCGGTTGTTTCGGCGTTCGCGCTCTCGATCACGTTGGCGTCGGTGGTATTTGCTGTCCCGCTCGGAAGACGGTCGTCGCCAGCCATGATCACTCGGCCACCGCAAACCGGATTCCGTCGGCCGGCTCGTAGTCAAGGAGTTCGATGTCGTCGAAGGTGAGTTCGTCGAGCGGTTTGTCGGCAATCCCGATTGTCGGACGCTCGCGCGGCGACCGAGAGAGTTGTGTCAACAGTCCCGGAATATGATCGTAGCCGTCGGTCGCCTCGGATTCGTCCGGCGCACGCTCGGTGAGCCAGTCGCGAACCGCGAGATAGCCTGTCTCGTCATCGACAGCGTCGAGCCGCGCCTGCAGCGCATCGAGGTTGTCGGCGTACCACGCGCCGCGGTCGTCGGTGCCGCAGTAGACGTGGGCGTCGACAACGGTGTGGCCGAACGTGCCGACCTCGAACCCGGTTTCTTGGGCGACCGCGTGTGTCAAAAGCGAGTAGGCCGCGATGTTGAACGGAATCCCGAGCGCGATGTCGCCCGATCGCTGGGTGAGATGGCAGTTGAGTTGGTCACCTTGGACGTTGAACACGAAGGTGTAGTGACACGGCGGCAACGTGCTGACTGCGGCGTTGGCGGGATGCCATGCCGAGACGACGAGTCGGCGGCTGTTCGGCGACTCGCCCAGTGTGTCGATCACGTACTGGAGTTGGTCGAACGTGCCGTCCGCGTTACGCCAGCGGTGATCCTCGTCGGGCCAGGCCTCACCGTCGAGCCCGTTTTCGGGAACCGGGAACCGTCGCCAGAAGCGGCCGTAGGCGGTGTCGAGCCGTCCTTCTTCGTCGGCCCAAGCGTTCCAGATGCCGGTGTGCTCGCGAAGCGTCCGGATGTGTTCGTCGCCAGAGAGATACCACAGAAACTCGTGAATGAGCGAGCGCCACCGGAACCCCGAGAGATCCTTCGTGGTCAACAACGGAAACCCCTCGCGGAGGTCGACCGTGTAGTGCTGGCTGAACGACGAAATGGTGTCGACACCGGTTCGGTTCGGTTTGTACTGGCCCGCGGTGAGCGT
>CAYWFO010000145.1:0-4281 GCA_964457485.1 uncultured Haloferacaceae archaeon
TGGGACTCGCCCTCTGTTGTCGCCGGGGAGGAAGGTCGTTCCTCGCCCGTACCGAACGACCGTCGAGACGGCTAGCTGACTTTCTTGCGGAAGTACGCCGAGAGAACTTCGCTGACGATCACAATGGCCAGATTCGCTCGTAACTGCGTGAAAATTCTTCCCAGATGGCTCAACCAATAATTTCACAGAAAAATTGCTCACCGGAGATTGTCGACGACCTCGAACGAAGTCGGATCACGCAGAAACCGACCAGCCGTTTCACGAACTGCGGCGTGGTCGACATACCGGAAGCCGCCGTCGTAGATCGCCAACACGGGTTCGTCACGAAACTCACCGATGGGACGGGCCGACGTGCTCTCGATGGCGACGTGCTCGCCGTCCGGAAGCCGAGGTGCGTCGGCGTAGGCCGCAGGGAGATCGGCGTGGTGGACACCAACCAGCATGTGTTCGGGAAGGAGTACCATCGCCGTCCGGTAGCCGAAGGGTGGCTGTGAGAGCATGCCGGCGAGCATGTAGGTGAGATCCTTGCAGTCGCCACGGCCGTCGACAAGCGTCTCTTCGGGTAGCCGGTGGTACTCGGGAACACCTTTTGAATCCGGGTCGACGACGTGTTCTAGCCCGGCGACAAACCCCACTGCGCGTTCGAGGCGATCAGCGGCCGTCAGTGCGTCACTGGCGACACTCGACGGGCCCTGCGGCGTTGCACTGGTGAGTCGCTCGCCCAGGCGGCCGGCGTGGCTGTTCGTCCGCGCTGCGCGAAACGCTTGGAGATAGCCCCAGGATCGTGCTTCGGCGTCGGTGTAGGCAGTCTGGTCGACGGTAAAATCGAGTTGCCACCGCCGGGCGTTGTGGTCGAGCCACTCATAGGTGAGTTGATAGACGCCATCTTGGAGCCGCCGCGACCCGTTGGTCAGCGGGCTGTCGGGTGGGCCGCTCGGCGTCTCGGTCAGCCGGGTGCGGTACACCGAGCCGGCTGCCCGGCCGACCTCAAAGGGGTTGAGTATCGTCGACCCCACCGCGCCGGCCGTCAGCGTGCCGAGTTTACGGAGCAACCGGCGGCGTTTCATACGCCAGCCACCCGGTGAACCAACGCAGTCGACCAGTGGCAGTGCCGCTGGATCGCTGGCAGGGGAGATGGAGGCTGAACTGTGTCGGACATCAACACACACGAAATCCGACAGTCGACTATTGAACGCTTATAATAGTGCTCCGTACCAGTACGGAGGGATATAAATAACTGTGCGCCAACTGCGATTGTCGAACTGGCTGGTATCCGTGGCTCAAAGTTGGCTATAGAGGAATAATACCGGTAGGGTCGGCTGTATAGCGCTCCTAGTCGAGTTTACCGTCGATGGCTCGAAGGGTGTTGTATGTGTCCCGCACGGTCGATCCATCAGCAGTCGTGTACCGTCGTCGTCGAACGCAACCAGTACGGCGCGATGACGCTCCGAACCGATGAGGGTCGTACGTATCAGATTGTCGGCGCGGCGACCCCAGTGGTTGCCGACCGACTCGACAAACTCACGATCGGTAGCCGTGTCACGGTTACGCTACTCAGTGCTCCCGGAAGAGGAAGTGGCTGGCGTGTGGTGGCTATCGGTTCGGTGCCGGAAGCCGAGGTTCGTGAGTCCACAGGTCGGCAGTAATCACCGACGTATCAGCGCCGAGGAGAACGCTGACAGCCCGTTTTGTGCGCCGAGCCGCGAGTCTACACACCCGCACGGCCGACACGGCCGACTGCCGAAACACGCCGGACATATCATGCTGGGCGACAAGGAACCGATAATGACTGCACCGAACCGAAACACGCTCTGGGGGCGTGCCATCGCCGCCGAACTCGCCGCAAGCGGCGTGCAAACCGCCTGTATTTCGCCGGGCAGCCGATCGACGCCGCTGACCGTCGCGCTCGACGAACACGACGACATTCGGACGGTCTCGGCGCTCGACGAGCGGTCGGCGGCCTACTTCGCGCTGGGTCGCGCGCGGCGGACGGGCGAGGTGACACCACTGGTCTGTACGTCGGGAACCGCCGCCGCCAACTACCATCCCGCCGTTATCGAAGCCGACGAGGGCCGGGTTCCACTCCTGTTGCTGACGGCTGACCGACCGCCGGAGCTTCGCGAATCGGGTGCCAACCAGACGGTCGACCAGCAGAAGCTCTACGGCGACGCCGTCCGGTGGTACAAGGAACTGCCCGAACCGGCCGCCCGCGACCGAACGCTCCGGTCGATCCGGACTGACATCTGTCGGGCCGTTGGGGCCGCCGAGGGGACGCCTGCGGGGGCTGTCCATCTCAACGTTCCGTTCGCCAAGCCGTTGGAGCCGACACCCGTCGAGAACGACGTTCCGGCTGACATTTCACCGTTGGCCGCGACCGGGCGCGAGGGCGACACACCGTTTGTGACCCGGACAGCGGGCCATCCGCAGCTTGACGACCGAGACCTCCAACGGCTCGCAGAGTCGCTGGCGGTCGACCGCGGGCTGATTGTTGCCGGCCCCGCCGATCCGCCGGGGCTCGACGCCGAGGCCGTGACGGCGCTTGCGCACGCAACGGGATTTCCGGTGCTGGCCGATCCGCTGTCGGGACTCCGCTTCGGCGGTCACACCCGCGTCGCGCCCGTGATCGGCGGCTACGATGGCTACGTCAGTACGGCCGTCACCGAGCCGTGGCCCGACCCCGACGTGGTCGTCAGACTGGGCGCATCGCCGACATCCAAAGCGCTACGCAAATACCTCGCTGGAACCGATTCGCGGCAGTTGGTTGTCGACCCCGCGGGCGCGTGGCGCGAGGCCGAGTTTACCGCGACCGATCTCGTTGTCGCCGACCCCTCGCGGCTCTGCGGACAGCTCTCACAGTTCATCCGGAGCGGGGGCAGTGCGAACTGGCGCGAGCGCTGGACGGCGGCCGACGCGGCCCACCGCGAGCAGGTCGAAACTGGGCGCGAGACGCTGTTTGAGGGGGGCATTCTCGCCGACGTTGTCGAGGGCTCGCCCGATCCGGCGACGCTCGTCGTCTCCAACAGCATGCCGATCCGTGATCTCGATCGGTTCGGCGCGCCGACGACGAAATCGGTCACGACCGTGGGCAACCGTGGGGCCTCAGGCATCGATGGCGTGGTGTCGACCGCGCTCGGGGCGGCGCACGGAACGACCGACGACGTGACGCTCGTCATCGGCGATCTGGCGTACTACCACGACATGAACGGGCTGGCACTGCTCGACCGCGCCGACGTCGACGCGACGGTTGTGCTCATCAACAACGACGGCGGCGGGATTTTCCACAAGCTCCCGATTGCGACCTTCGAGCCGCCGTTTACCCGGCAGTTCAAAACGCCACACGGGCTCGACTTCGAGCCGACCGGTGAGCTGTATGGATCTGAGTACGCACGGGTTGACTCGCGAGGGGGGTTCCGCGAGGCCTACGCCGAGGCGGTAGCCGCCGAGGGGTCGCACGTGATCGAGATCGTCGTGGATGCCGAAGCGAGCCATGCGGTGCGCGAGGAACTGCAGGCCGAGACCGTCGACCGGCTGGGTGCGTAGACGGGTCAGCGTTCGAGGGTGCGTTCGGTTTCGTTGTCGGCCCGTTCGTCGCCGACCCGTTCGTCGGTTTCGACGAGCCGGTCGAGTTTTCGCTCGAACTCGCGATCGCCGAGTTCGCCGGTCGCGTACTGGTGTTTGAGTTCTTCGAGTGGATTTCTGTCGGTCGGTTCCAACTGTTTGAGCGCCCACCAGCGCCAGCCGATCCACCCCGCAAAAACGCCCACGATGAGCACGGTGAGGCCGACGAACAGACCGGATGAAATGAAGCCAGCGACCCAGGCAAAGCCGGCGAGGATGATGATGTCCGCGCCGAAAACGAGCATCGCGCCGAGCATGAGATCCGTGATGAGTCCGTCCTCGGGGTCGATTGGCATCGGTAGTGGATGTTGACGCTCTTGGGTCATGATTGCTCGGGTTCGACACAGACAGCGCACTCGCGGAGTCGTGGAGCGGCCAACAGTTCTTTACAGTCCGGTTTCCCAACCAGTAGTATTCTATGAGTCAGGCCACGCTCGGGGGCGAGCCCTTTCACAACGCAAACCTGTTTTCGAACTACTATCTCACCGACCGGATCGGTGATCTCGACGGCTGGGACTGTGACTCGGAGGCAACGGAGGCGTTCGAAAAACTGCAGACGCTCTGGGAGTTCGAGGGCGGCCTCGTCGATTCGTACGGCGAGGACGAACTGTTGGCCTCGTGGATTGATCGCGTACTGGAGGTACTCGGCTTCGACTGGCTCGC
>CAYWFO010000146.1:0-4204 GCA_964457485.1 uncultured Haloferacaceae archaeon
ACAGAACGCCACGGTGCTGACAACGGCCGTAGAGAACCGATACCTCGTCATCGTAGCGGATAACGACGAGATCAACACCGGCGACTCGAGCGCCCGCCGGTTCGCGATCGGGAAGTTCGCTCCACGTTGCGACCGCTTTCGGGTCGGCGATTTCGTCCGGTTGGCTGGCGTTACGCATCCACAACACCACGCACAAATACTGGGGTTGAATCTGCTCGCATATGTGTGTACGACGACCAGCAGCGTATATTATTGATGCCGACGTGTGCTGTGACTGCCCAACCGCCCGTTGAGAAACGGCGTGAGCGGCGGGTCGCTGTCAGCGTCGACAACGAAGGAACTCGGAGACGCCGTTCTTCTATCTATTATTTTGTACATGAAAAGCGATTGCGAGAGCGGCGTGACGGAGACGACCGCGATCTTGCTGTTCGTGGTGGCGACGAAAAAACGAACCGCGTGGGCCGAACGCCGGTTAGATGTAGTCGATACTCGGCGGCAGTTCCTGTTTCATTCCCTTGCGCTCGCGGATTTCGCCGATCTTGTCGGTCTGGAGGTTGTCCACCAAGACACGGAAGCCGGCATTTTCGGTGTTCCACGAGGCACGACCCTCGGTTGCCGAACGAACGTCCGAGGAGAAGCCGATCATCTCTTCGACCGGCGCGATGCCCTCGATCACCATGAGGTCGCCCTCCTGGTACATGTCGTCGACACGGCCACGGCGACCCTGAATCTCGCCGGATGCCGCACCCATGTACTCGGATGGAACGTCGATTCGGACGTTCTGGATCGGTTCGAGGAGTTTGATTTTCGCGTCGATGAGCGAGCGGTGAACCGCATCGCGGGTTGCGGGAATCACCTGTGCGGGGCCGCGATGGATGGTGTCCTCGTGCAGTTTGGCGTCGTGAAGCCGAAGAAGCGTTCCCTGGACGGGTTCTGCGGCAAGCGGACCGTCTTCGAGCGCCTCTTCGAGCCCCTCGATGACGAGTTCCATCGTCTCGTTGAGGTGCTGAATCCCTTTCGTCTCGTCGATGAGGATGTTGGTTTTGTAGATGTGCTCGATTTTCTGCGAGTCGTCCTTGTCCATACCGGCCTCTTGGAGCGCCTCACGGCGTTCGAGCTCCGGCATGTTCATCGAGGCCTCGCCGAGCTGAATGGCGTCGACGATATCCTGATCGAGCGGTTCAGCAGTGATGTAGAACTTGTTGTGGCGGTTCGGTGAAACGCCCTCGACCTCGCGGGATTGCTGCTGGGGCTGTTCGCGGAAGACAACGATCGGTTCACCGGTGTGAACGTTGATACCCTGGTTGTCACGAATCCGGTGGGTAATCACTTCGAGGTGAAGCTCACCCTGTCCGCTGATCAGGTGTTCGCCGGTGTCCTCGTTGATCTCGATTCTGATTGTCGGATCCTCTTTGGCGACCTGCTGGAGCACCTTGATGAGCTTTGGCAGGTCGTCCATCGTTTTCGCCTCGACGGATTTCGTGATGACCGGCTCGGAGATGTGCTCGATCGACTCGAACGGGGTCATCTCGACGGATGAAACCGTCGAACCGGCGATGGCATCCTTGAGACCGGTCACGGCGGCGATGTTGCCGGCAGGAACCTTTTCGACTTCCTCGCGTTCGCCACCCATGAAAATCCCGACCGACTGAACACGGTTCGTGCCCGCCGTGCCCGACACATAGAGGTTTTGTCCCTTTTCGATGGTTCCCGAAAAGAGTCGACCTGTCGCAATCTCGCCGGCGTGTGGATCCATCGAGATATCGGTCGACATGAAGACGACCTCGCCGTCCTCATCGACCAGACGCATGCTCTCTGCGAGGTCGGATTCGGCGTCACCTCGCCAGATTGTCGGAATACGACGTGGCTGGGCGTCGACTGGGTTCGGGAAGTGCTCGGAGACCATATCGAGGACGACGTTCGACAGTGGGGTTCGTTTTTGCAGTTCGAGACGACCTTCCTCGCCTTTCCGTTCGAGTTCCATGATGTCGCCGAAGTCGATTCCGGTTCGCTGCATCGACGGCATCGAAACACCCCACTTGTACAGTGCCGAGCCGAAGCCGACAGTCCCTTCCTCGACAGAGACAGTCCAGTCGTACTCCTTCTCCTCGGTCATCCCGCGGATCAGTTCGTTGACATCG
Source organism: uncultured Haloferacaceae archaeon (assembly GCA_964457485.1). GTDB lineage: Archaea > Halobacteriota > Halobacteria > Halobacteriales > Haloferacaceae > PL-Br10-E2g29. The sequence continues at coordinate 2,142 of CAYWFO010000146.1, forward strand.
TGGATAACCGAAAGCAGGCGTTCTTGCATCTCTTGCGGGCCTTCTTGAAGCTCGTTGATGAGTCGGTCAACCTTGTTGATGAAGAGTGCGGGTTTGACGCCCTCACGCAGTGCCTGGCGGAGCACCGTCTCGGTCTGTGGCATTGCGCCTTCGACCGCGTCAACGACCACGAGCGCGCCGTCAACTGCACGCATTGCTCGGGTTACGTCGCCACCGAAGTCGACGTGGCCCGGCGTGTCGATGAGGTTGATGAGGTGGTTGGTGTCCTCGTACTCGTGGGTCATCGAAACGTTTGCCGCGTCGATGGTGATACCGCGTTCCTGTTCGTCCTCTTTGGTATCCATCGCGAGCTGCTGGCCGGCCGTATCGTCGGAGATCATGCCCGCGCCCGCAAGGAGATTGTCAGAAAGGGTTGTTTTGCCGTGGTCGACGTGGGCGGCGATGGCGATGTTCCGGATGTTTTCCGGATTGTCCATCAACCGCTCACATTCTTGAACGATCTTTTTTCGTCGGCCCATTATACAGGTTCCTACCGGCAGGAGGGTCAAAAGGGTAGTGTTTCGGCCTGCGAAGGTTCGCCCGCATACGACGGCTACACACCGAAAGCCGACCGCTTTGTGTGTCTAATTCGCATAGAACGATGGCAGATTGGATCTCGCTGCGGGGCTTCCGGTTGGGATAGGTTGTGGCTACTTCTCGAGCGGTGTAGGTGCTGTCGTCTCCTCGGCCGCATGCTCCCCACCGTTGGCAGCAGGCGATATGGGTGTCTCCAGTTCAGCAGCATCATCGTCAAGCGATGTTGGGCCGCCGATGAACGCTTTTGTCCGCTCTTTCTGTGGGTTCTCGAAGAACGATTTGACATCGTTCGATTCAACGACCTCGCCAAGATAGAGGAAGACGACCTCATCGGCAATCCGACGGGCTTGGGCCATGCTGTGGGTGACCATGATGATCGTATACTCCGATTTTAGCTCTTCGAGCGTCTCTTCGACGGTTTCAGCGGAGATCGGATCGAGTGCCGAGGTCACCTCATCACAGAGCAACACCTCGGGTTCGACCGCCAGCGAGCGGGCCAGACAGAGCCGCTGGATCTGGCCGGTCGAAAGCTCTGCCCCCGGTGTCTCAAGCCGGTCGTGGACTTCGTCCCAGAGGTTGACCTTTTTGAGGTAGGTTTCGACCTGGTCGTCGAGTGCTGCTTTCGAGTCGTAGTCGCCGTGAATGCGCAGCCCGTAGGCGACGTTTTCGTAGATCGACACCGGTAGAGCGGTCGGGGTCTGTGGGACGTAGCCGATCTGCTTTCGGATCTCCGGGGCGGGTTCGTCAGTGTTGTACACTGACTCCCCAGAGAGGAGCACATCACCATCGATCTCGACATTCGACTGGATGTCGTGCAACCGGTTGAGCGATTTCAGCAGTGTCGATTTGCCACAGCCTGAGGGGCCGATAATCGCATTGAGCTGGTTCGCCGGAAACTCGATTGAGACGCCGCTGACTGCCTCAACCTCTCGGTCTCCGGTGTACGTTACTGACAGGTTTTGGGTTGTGAGTGGTGTGTCTGACATGGTTTCAGGAGTGTCGACCCGCAGGAGTATAGCGGGCGTATCTGCCGGCAAGCAGTTTCGAGATGATGATCAACGCGAGGACGACGACGATCAGGATGAACGAGGCTGCGTACGCGTGCGACCGAACCTCAGGGTTGAACGACATCGCCTGATCGAAGATAAGCACGGGGAGCGTCGTCGCTCCGTCGAACAGTCCGCCGGGCATGTTCGTGGATCGGCCGGTCGTAAACAACACCGTCGCCGCATCGCCAACGCCGCGGGCAAAGCCGATGATAAGCCCAGCGATAACACCGGGAGCGGCCGCTCGCACGGTCATCCGAGCCGTCTCGAACCGTGTCGCACCGAGGCCGTACGTCGACTCTCTGACCGTTTCAGGCGCTGAGTTGAGTGCTTCGTCGGTGTATCTGGTCATAATCGGGTACTGGAAGATCGCAATGGCGATAATGCCGAAAAACAGGCTCGTCTGTGCGCCGACTGCGATGATAATCGTCAACACGAACA
>CAYWFO010000147.1:0-4122 GCA_964457485.1 uncultured Haloferacaceae archaeon
TCCTCGGCGGCGACCGTTGCCAGCGCGTCGAGGCCCCCACGGGTGAAGGTGATGTCGCCGGCGAGCACGAAGACGGCAATCATCCCGCCGAAAACGGCCAACCCACCGGAGAGCGCGTAGGCGAGGTATTTATACCCCGAAACGCGGGACTCGCGGGACTCGTCGTGGGCGACGAGTGGGTAGGTCGCCAGCGTGAGGATCTCATAACAGACCAGCAGCACGAAGATGTTGGCCGCGAAGGCGACACCGAGCGCCGCGCCAACGCTGGCGGCCAACATGGCGAAAAATCGGGTCTGGAACGGTTCGTCGTGACCGCGCATGTAGCCAATGCTGTAGATCGCGGTCAGCACGTAGAGGCCACTGGAGACCAGCGCGAAGATCATCCCCAGACCGTCGGCCCGGAAGGTGAGTTCGATGCCGGCAACGAACGTCCCGAGATTCGTCTCGTGGACGGTGCCGGCCAGCACGTCCGGCACCATACTCGCAACCAGCGCGAACATCGACAGCGCAGCCACCAGCGTCCAGGCTTCGCGGACGTTCGGTTTGTTCTTCGAGAGGCCGATCAACACGATGGCACCCAGCGCGATCAGCATCACCGCGCCCGGCCGCAGCGACGGCTCGGTCGCCATGAGTGGTTCAATCATCTTTGCTGCCTCCTGTGGTGTCGTCGGCCGCAATGGCGGCCTCGATCTCGTTGACGTTCAGCGTCTCGAACTCGACGTAGAGCCGGATCGCCAACGCCAGCGCCATCGCGGTCAGCGCCACACCGACGACAATTGCCGTCAGCACGAGCACGTGCACCAGCGGGTTCGCATACGGCTCGCCGAAGCCAATAATCGGCGGCGATGCGCCATCGACGTAGCCGATAATCACGAGCATGAGATACACCGCAATCTGGGTCAGGTTGAGCCCGATGATCTTTTTGATCAGGTTCGGGTCGTCGATCATCACGTAGATCCCGATGAGGAACAGGGCAAACGACACCGCATAGTAGTGGTACGCACCGAGTCCGATCACACCGACTCACCCCCGTCGCCGAAGCCGTCTGCCAGCCAGATGATGAGGCCGATGATGACGCCGCTGACGAGTGCAGCGATGGCGACCTCGACTAGTTTGACCATATTTTCGACCGACAGCGGGAAGACGAACAGTTCGAGGACGGCCCCGCCGTACAGCAGCGCGCCGAACGCCACCACGCCGAAAATCGTCGCGCCGAGCACGAACAGCCCGGCCAGCGCGGGCGCAGAAAGCCACTGCTGGGTCGGGCCGAAGCCGAACGCCATGGCGATCAACGTGACTGCCGAGGCGACGATGACGCCGCCTTGGAACGCGCCGCCCGGGAGGCTGGTGCCGAACAGCGTCAGATAGATGCCGAAGGCGACGACGAACGGTGTCACCGTCCGCGAGGCGGTTTTGACGACCGGACTTTCGGTGACGCCAACCTGGCTGACTGCTGCCGCCCGTTCGGGCGGTGTCGGTGCCGGGTCGTCGTCGGCAGTTTCCGGCGGGCTCATAGAATATCACTCCGTTCGAGCACGATCAGGATGCTCACGGCCGCCGAGAAGGCGACGATGAGCTCGCCCAGCGTATCGAGTCCACGGTACACCACGAGCACGGCGACAACCGAGTTCGAAAAGCCGGTTTCGGGAATCGTCTCCTCGATGTAGTATCCGTACGGTGTCTGCGCCCCGTCGGCAAACGTCGTCGACACGGCGGGCGCGTTGGCCGCGCCAACCGGATCCAACGAGAGGAAGGCGTAGCCGAGCGGAATCGCCAGCCCACCGACAAGCAGCAATGCGGGCAGGTTTACCGACCGGAAGATGCGCTCCGTATCGTCTTCGTCCTCGCTGTCGCTTCGTGATTTCGAGGTTTTCACCAGCGCAATCATGAACAGTACGGATGTCACACCCGCGCCGACGGCAGCCTCGATAAGCGCGACGTCCGGGGCGGCCAACAGCACCCAAATAATGGCGACCCCGAGGGTGAGGCCCGCGAAGGTGACAACCGAGCCGACGAGATCACGGATGGTCGCCGCAAACAGTGCGCCGATGATGACGAACGCCACCAAGCCGAGTTCGAGCCAGATCATTGGGTGTCCTCCTCGGTGTCGGCCGTCCAGACCTCGACACCGCGACTGTAGGCCGACCGCGTAATCGCGTGAGCCGCCGTCGGGTTCGTGTAGTAGACGAACAGCAACAACACGATCGCCCGGAACACCTCACCGGGCGTGCCGAAGTAGAGTGCGACCGCCAAGATCGAACAGCCAACCCCAAGCGTGTCGGCTTTCGTCACCGCATGCGAGCGGCTGTACACGTCCGGTAGTCGGAGCACGCCGACCGCCGCAACGAAGGTGAAAAAGACGCCGACGGCAGCCAGCAGAATGATGAGCGCCGAGAGGATCACTACCACTCCACCCCCGACGAATCGTACGTAAACCGGCCGACAACGAGGCTCAACACGAAGTTGAGTAACGCATACACGATGGCGATGTCGAGATACTCGGGTCGGTCGAGACCGGCCGACAGAAACACCAACACCATCACGATGCTGGTGCCGATCATGTTGACGCCGATCACCCGATCGTAGGTCGTTGGCCCGACGGCGACCCGGTACAGCACGAGCACCGTCGTCACGACGACGATTGCGGCCGCCGCCACCAACGCGGTGGTCACGAGTTCACTCATTCATCCTCACCCGGTTCAGTTCGCCTATCCGTTGGTGATCGATTGGTCGACTCGCCATGTGTGATCTGTGTGTAATCGCCACGCGCTCGCGGCCCGGGAAGTTCGCTTTGAGCGCGCCCGTAAAACAGAAACCGGACGGCCTTTTCATGCACGCCGTCGAGCACGTCGTCTTCGGCTTCGGGCGTCATCGAGTGAATCAGCAGCGTGTGCCCCGACGCATCCAGCGTCAGCGTTCCCGGGGTCAGCGTGATGCTGTTGGCTAGCGTCGTTACCGATAGACCGTTTCCGACGGCGGCGTCGATGCGGCTGATCCGGGGATCGACCGGCATCGAGGGATGCAACACGAGAGAGGCAAACAACACGTTTGCCTTGGCGATTTCCCAGAACAAATAGGGCCCAAATGCCAGTCCACGCACCGCAATCCGGGCGGTCGCGCCAATGTTCGGGGTCGTCTCGAAGGCGACGTTTCGCAGCAACGCGCCGGCAATAACACCGGTGACGACACCGGACGCCAGCGTAAACGTCGAGGTCGGCCCGCCGAGCGCAATATAAAAGCCGAAGGCGACCGCGGCGACGACGCCTGCCCGAAGCAGTTCGCCACGTGTGAGCCCCCCCGTGTCGGCAACGGCGGCCTGCTCCACTGTGATGTCATAGGAGCCGAGAATCAACTCGAACGACTGCAGGGTTGGATCGGTCGCATCGACGCTGTACTGTGGGTCGAGGACGATCCGGTTGAGGTCGTTGTCGTGGGCGTATCCAACAAGCAGTTCACAGTGTTCGCCCGGGCCGGCGATGTACCGGTCGGTTCCGAGCACTGCAGTTTCTATGTCCGTTGCGCCAGCTTTGCTGGCCGTCTTTTTGGTACGCTTCAGCAGTGCAGCGTCGGATTCGGGAACTCCGCCGACGTGATGGCCCGGAACAACCCGAACCAGATGCAGCCGATTGGTTCCGTGTGTGTTGGCGATGTCGACGGCGGCTTCAACGGCTTCGTCGACTGTTGATGTCTCGCCAATCGGCACGAGAATGCCGCCGGTCATCGCGGCCACCAGAACGATCGTTCACGCTTCGGCCCCACAGCGCACTCGCTGCGCTGGTGGCGAACCGTCGTCACACCGTCCAGTGGTCGTCGATTCCAGCTCATTCTCGATGCCCGTTACTCGCCACATTTGTGACCGGGTGGAAAACTATTTCGCTATTCACCAGACGGCGAAAAGAGACAGTAAACTACGAGTTATTGTTCAGGTATTATTTTTAATGTGTACTAATATTCGAATTTGTCACACATTCATACGATATAACTCCGCTCGACACTCGAACCGTGAGCAGATGGCTGATTTTTCGATGGCAAGCCTGTTTTCGCCCGCCGATTGGACACCGGGCATGACTGTCGATCCGCAGGGTCACGCCCACCCGGTGGGCGATGGAAACGGTTTTTTCG
>CAYWFO010000148.1:0-4117 GCA_964457485.1 uncultured Haloferacaceae archaeon
GGTGGGGGACGGTCCTCACTCCGCCGGAAGTCTCCCGGCGATGCACTTACCCAGCAGTCTACCACGTCGTCGTAAGCCATCAACGCCCACCGCTCGCTAGGTTCCTCGTCGTCACCGCCGGGGTTCCTCGGATCTAGATCCACGTCGGCGCTCGATCCATACCGGCGCGACCCTTCAGGCAGGAACGACAAGGCTCCTCGACCGAGGTATGCAGATATGTAGTGTGCCGCGTTCCGCGCATCGACTCGACGAATATCAACGACGCTACCAAGGCCGACACGTTCGGCGAGCTGGGACAGCTCCGCCTGGGGAAGGTAGCGGTCCACCAACAGGTGCAGGTGGGGGCGGTCCCGTTCGTCCCCCTCGTGGCGCACCCACAGGTACGAGAGGTCCTCGTAGCGGTCCCTCAGTTCCGTTCTAAGCGCGTTCCACCGGTCGGTGATGTATTCGTGCTGTTCCTCCTTCGTGGCCGGCGCTCGCCGGTCTACGGTCAACGTGAGGAACCGACGCATCTGCGGGCGTTCCTCGGTGATCCGTTCTATCTCCTCAATCAGTCCCATACGCAACCGGTGGCCGCAACACTCGCAGTCCCACGATCCGCACCGGTACGGTGCCTCTTTCCCTGATTCTGATTGGAACCGTAGGTGCCGGAGGTCTTTCCGACAGTCCGGGCGCTCCTCAGTAGGTGAGGCACCCCAGTCCCTAGCTAGGTCAGTCTGATCCGAAAACTGGGACTGACTACTCATGTCGAACCACCCTCAAAGCCTGAAATGCCTACGTAGGGGGTTTCTTGAGTTGTTCTAACAAACGTCGAGTTAAGACCGCAACAGCAACCGCACCGCCTCTCGTTCGCCTCCCTTCGGTCGGCGGTGCCGGCGGCGGCGGCGTTCGGCCCGGGTACGCCGGCCCTCACGCACCACAAGGTCGCCGCCGCCTTTGAGGGTAGGCGTAAATCACGCCAATTGGCATTACCTCGTGCCAAATTGCCTGATGTTGGGCAAATGGCCGTACTGCCCGCTAAGGACAGACTCAGACCCTCTAACCAGCGTTTACCCTTTGCGTAAAGGCTTAGGCAACGGAAGGAGAAGGTGGATATGGATGGTTGGGTGGACTCACCTCCTCCCGACTTTGGAATCACTCAGTAGCTTTGCGTATCTCTTACTCGGCAAAATGTCGGTGATTGTTAAAAATGGTAGGGCCGCAATCACTCAGCCGGCTGTGTTTGCCTCAGCTCACATTGAAGCGTCTTGTAGTAGCGTTCCGCCGCATCGAGAACAATGCCTAGGTTGTCGTCAAAATCAAGCCTCTCAGCCGGTACTGACGGTTTCTCCTCCTTCACCTTCTCACGGAGTCGCGTAAGCGTCTCATCAGAAATACGCGGTCTGTGTGGCTTCTCACGGGCAACCGAAAACTCTCTCCGATACGGCCTGCGCGGCGTTGCCTGAAAGTTAGAATGAGTCTTGTAGTCTCTGTGATTCTCCTCCTGTTCGTTTGAAACCGCTTTGCTAGTGAAGTTCCTCTCACGGTCGACGATCGACGCAACACGATCCTCAAAGGAGAGTTCCTCGACGATCTCCACCGAGGTCGCCGTTACGAAATGGCAAATGATCGTCGTCCGTTCCCAGTTTTTGGGTGAAACAGCCGGTACAGGCATTGTATCCCTGTTTTTCCGGTATCTACTTAAAAACACATACGCGCTACATGCCCGCTACATGCAACCCCACATACCCAACACATGCTCACTTCGCCGCCACAACGTACGCACTCCTACGGCACTACGTACCGGTTACTCGGAAGCAACTCAGGAGTAACATAGTCGCTTACTCAGGAGTAAAAACGCAGTACGGCGTAGGGGCAGCTATACGACCCATATGGTACGGCGTTTGGTCTTACGTACCCCTAAATCGCAGTACGGCGACGACTTGCCACCGGCACAAGTAGCAATACAGATATTAATATATAGACGCGATGGGGGGACAGCAAAACTCAGTCAGTCAGGGGGCGGTGGTCGATCCTCACTCCGCCGGAAGTCACCTGGTGATGCAGATACCCAGCCGTCTATCACCTCATCATACGCCATTAGTGCCCAGCGTTCGGCTGATTCCGCTTTGTCGCCGCCGGGGTTTCGTGGATCTAGATCTACGTCGGCACTCGATCCGTACCTTCTCGATCCCTTAGGAAGGAACGACAGCGACCCACGGCCCAGGTACGCACTCAGGTAGTGGGCAGCGTTCCGAGCATTCACCCTCCGTATGTCTACCACCTTTCCTAAACCAACACGTTCGGCGAGCTGCGACAGCTGGGACTGAGGAAGGTAGCGATCTACGAGGAGGTGCAAATGGGGCCGATCTCGTTCATCTCCCTCATGTCGCACCCATAGGTACGAAAGGTTCGGGTAACGATCCCTTAGTTCCGTTCTAAGCGCGTTCCACCGGTCTGTGATGTATTCGTGCTGTTCCTCCCGCGTAGCCGGCGCACGTCGATCCACGGTTAACGTGAGGAACCTACGCAACTCTGGACGTTCCTTAGTGATCCGTTCTAGTTCCTCTATCAGTCCCATACGCAACCGGTGCCCACAACACTCGCAGTCCCACGATCCGCACCGGTACGGTGCCTCTTTCCCTGATTCTGATTGGAACCGTAGGTGCCGGAGGTCTTTCCGACAGTCCGGGCGCTCCTCAGTAGGTGAGGCACCCCAGTCCCTAGCTAGGTCAGTCTGATCCGAAAACTGGGACTGACTACTCATGTCGAACCACCCTCAAAGCCTGAAATGCCTACGTAGGGGGTTTCTTGAGTTGTTCTAACAAACGTCGAGTTAAGACCGCAACAGCAACCGCACCGCCTCTCGTTCGCCTCCCTTCGGTCGGCGGTGCCGGCGGCGGCGGCGTTCGGCCCGGGTACGCCGGCCCTCACGCACCACAAGGTCGCCGCCGCCTTTGAGGGTAGGCGTAAATCACGCCAATTGGCATTACCTCGTGCCAAATTGCCTGATGTTGGGCAAATGGCCGTACTGCCCGCTAAGGACAGACTCAGACCCTCTAACCAGCGTTTACCCTTTGCGTAAAGGCTTAGGCAACGGAAGGAGAAGGTGGATATGGATGGTTGGGTGGACTCACCTCCTCCCGACTTTGGAATCACTCAGTAGCTTTGCGTATCTCTTACTCGGCAAAATGTCGGTGATTGTTAAAAATGGTAGGGCCGCAATCACTCAGCCGGCTGTGTTTGCCTCAGCTCACATTGAAGCGTCTTGTAGTAGCGTTCCGCCGCATCGAGAACAATGCCTAGGTTGTCGTCAAAATCAAGCCTCTCAGCCGGTACTGACGGTTTCTCCTCCTTCACCTTCTCACGGAGTCGCGTAAGCGTCTCATCAGAAATACGCGGTCTGTGTGGCTTCTCACGGGCAACCGAAAACTCTCTCCGATACGGCCTGCGCGGCGTTGCCTGAAAGTTAGAATGAGTCTTGTAGTCTCTGTGATTCTCCTCCTGTTCGTTTGAAACCGCTTTGCTAGTGAAGTTCCTCTCACGGTCGACGATCGACGCAACACGATCCTCAAAGGAGAGTTCCTCGACGATCTCCACCGAGGTCGCCGTTACGAAATGGCAAATGATCGTCGTCCGTTCCCAGTTTTTGGGTGAAACAGCCGGTACAGGCATTGTATCCCTGTTTTTCCGGTATCTACTTAAAAACACATACGCGCTACATGCCCGCTACATGCAACCCCACATACCCAACACATGCTCACTTCGCCGCCACAACGTACGCACTCCTACGGCACTACGTACCGGTTACTCGGAAGCAACTCAGGAGTAACATAGTCGCTTACTCAGGAGTAAAAACGCAGTACGGCGTAGGGGCAGCTATACGACCCATATGGTACGGCGTTTGGTCTTACGTACCCCTAAATCGCAGTACGGCGACGACTTGCCACCGGCACAAGTAGCAATACAGATATTAATATATAGACGCGATGGGGGGACAGCAAAACTCAGTCAGTCAGGGGGCGGTGGTCGATCCTCACTCCGCCGGAAGTCACCTGGTGATGCAGATACCCAGCCGTCTATCACGTCGTCGTAAGCCATCAACGCCCACCGCTCGCTAGGTTCCTCGTCGTCACCG
>CAYWFO010000149.1:0-4095 GCA_964457485.1 uncultured Haloferacaceae archaeon
GCTTCGTCTTCGCGGAGCTTCCCGATAATTCGCGCCGCGTTGTGCGGGCCGACACCACGGGCCGCAAGCGCAACAACCGCCTGTTTACCGTGGCTCTGGACGAGGTTGGCTGCACGGAAGGCACGGCGGGTCTGTGTTTCTTGTTCCTCGTTTTTGTCGGTGGCGCGAACCGCCGAAACGACCTCGTCGGCCCACGGGTTGAGCGCGGCAATTCGCGTCGAGCCACACTCGGGACACTCGGGCTGCTCGCGGACGCGGCGGACTTTCGTTGTGTGATCCCACTCCTTGCAGTGGAGACAACACAACAGCACTCGATCGTTCTGAATCCGTTTTTTTACCGCGTCGATAACGCTCGAATCGGCGTTTTCGGGAACAAGGAGTTCTTGCCCGGCGCTCCGACCGGCCGAGCCGATCGGTGTCGCCTCGCCAACGACATCGAGTGACAGGTCGCCTGCTTGCAGCCGTCGAAGCACGCCGGCGGCACCCTCGATATCGAGGTCGCGATGAAACACCTCCCGAAGCGCCTCGTCGTAAACGGGTGTGTCTTCGAGTGCATCGAGCAGTCGGTCGCCACCAAACCGATGGCGTCCCTGGTACCGCTTGAGCGAGCCGAATTTCGCGGCGACCTGTGCGAGCGTAAATGTGAGCGTCTCCGACCGCTTGAGTGCGAGTTCGAGGTAGTGTTCGAGATGGTCTGGCTCGGTCGAAAACAGGACGTCGTGGAACGTGGTGACGCCGACTTTTGGTGGCACTTCGAACTCGATTCGGTAGGGATCGACGCTCATTCCAACCGAGGAGCCGGTCTGCTGGCCGACCAGTGCTGCAAGCAGCCGGCCCAGCGTCTCGTTGATTTCGTGGCCGAAGGTGCTGTTGAGCCGGACGGTTCGGCCCTGTCGCTCGATGAGCAGCAACGTATCGGTCGGCACCGGGAGGTCGGCCTCAAGCTGTTTGGCAACCGGCTGAAGTGCGGTTTCAATCGTCGCCGCGTCGGCCGTATACCGACGTGCGAGGTCAGCGGCCACCGAAGCGGTGTCGCCACCGGCTTTCAGTTGGTCGCACGCGACCGCTCTGATTTCGCCGACCTCGCCGGCGACCGCTTTCGGTACGGGAATCTCTTGGCCGACCCACGAGGGAACCTCGCCACCTGGATCGGCAATCGGCGCAACATTTACACGCGCCTCGTCGTCGTCGATGTCGTTGATTCGCCAGAGTTCGCCGCGCTGAATAAAGACCTCGCCGGGGGCCGCAAAGTTAACCACAAAGCGCTCGTCGAGCGTGCCGACCTGCGTTCGCGAGGACATATCGTGAACCTCGTACTGCTCCTCGTCGGGAATCATCGAGAGGTTCGCATAAAAGTACTGCCACGTCCCGCCGGATTTTTCAAGTCGGTCGGCTTCCTCGTCGAGCCAGAGCAGGCGGTTGCTGTGGAGTTCACGGACGACGGCCCGAAACGACGATTCGGGAAGATGGTGAAACGGCTCGGATCGCCGAACGATCTCGTAGGCCTCGCGGGCGCTCACCTCATCGAAATCCATCAACAGTCCCACGAGTTGGTTGGCGAGCACGTCGAGACTGCCGTGGTGGATGCCCGCAGGTTCGACCAGCCCGGCACTCGCCCGGCGAGCAATGGTGAGCGATTCGAGGGTATCGTCGGAATCACTCGTGATGACTGTCCCCGTCGAAACCTGATCATGACGGTGGCCCGCTCGGCCGACCCGCTGCAAGAGGCGTGCGACCTCGCGCGGGCTTCCGTACTGCACCACGTGATCGACGCGTCCGACATCGATTCCAAGCTCCATCGAAGACGTACAGACGAGTCCATCGAGTTCGCCGGTTTTGAACCGCTTTTCGACATCGACGCGAACCGACCTCGAGAGCGAGCCGTGATGAACGCCGATCGGTTCGTCGAGTTTCTTCAGCCGCGAGCCGAGTGCTTCGGCGGTCTGGCGGGTATTGACGAAAATAAGGGTTGATTCGTTGTCGGCAACGAGCTCTCGAATCGCCCGGACGTGACTCGCGAGTTCGGCACTTGTTGCCAGCTTCCCGGCGAGCTGTTCGTCCGCTGGCGTGATTTCGGGATGGACGACCCGAAACTCGACACGGCTTGCGACATCGACCTCGACGATTTCGTACTCACGGTCGACCTCCGCGGGATGAACGGTATCGAGCGACGTGGCCACCGGTGACTGCTGGACAGTGTCGTCAGTGCGTTTCCCGGTGAGAAACGCGGCGACTGCATCCGGGTCACCGACGGTCGCAGAGAGGCCGATTCGCTGGAACGGCCCCGAAAGGAGTTGGAGTCGTTCGAGGCCCACAGTCAACTGTGCACCGCGTTTCGACGCCGCCAGTTCGTGAACTTCGTCGACGACGACGTGTCTGACAGCCGAAAGAGCCGTGCGAAGTTTCGATCCGGTGAGCATCGCCTGCAGCGTTTCGGGCGTCGTCACCAACACGTCGGGCGGATTGTTGGCCTGTTTTTGTCGTTGGTACTGGGTGGTATCGCCGTGGCGGACGTCGATTTCAATATCGAGGGTGTCACCCCACCACTCGAGTCGCTCGCGCATGTCGCGGTTGAGCGCGCGAAGCGGCGTGATGTAGAGCACGCAAAACCCCGCCGTCTCGCCGTGTTGCTCGCGATGGGTAACGAGCGAATCGAACACCGGAAGCATGGCCGTCTCGGTTTTGCCGGTTCCCGTCGGCGCGAGCACGAGCGCGTTGTGACCGGCTGCAAGCGGCGGAATCGCGCGTCGCTGTGGCGCGGTCGGTGTCGAAAACCCCCGCTCCGAAAGTGCCGCGCGAACCCGGTCACCGAGGTGTGTAAAGGCGTCGAGTCCCGGCTGTACGCCCGAGTCACTCATTGAGGAGACACCGGTCGCGAGCGGATTAAGCACACCGCTCGTCGCACCACAACGCTGGGTTCAGACCTGCTGATACGTGCCGAGTCGCGTGCCATCGAGTAAGTAACACTCGCCCACGACGAGGAAATCCGGGAGAAACGGCGAGAGAAACCCCTGGCCCGTGTTGATCCACGTGCCGCCAGAGCGGTCGTTGAACGCGGGAAATACGACGAGTTCCGCTGGCGGATCCGCGGCGGGTTCGTCAACCGCTTGCTCGCCGTCCGTGTCGCCATCGGCCAGAACCGCCGGGTCGAGTCGGCCACGGAGCCACGCTTTTTCCGTTCGACTGCCCCCAACGCTGTCGGTGAGTTTGACCTGTGGATGTTCGTGACCCATGCAGATCGTTCCAGCAGAGACCACCGCAGCAGTCGGCCGAGCGTGGCCGTGAAGCACGCCGATTCCGGTCGTCGCATCGCCGAGCATCCCTCCCGCAGGCGGGAGGATATCGATTTCGTTGCGGTCGGCAAACACCGACTCGATCTCGCCGTCGTGGTTTCCGGGCGCAAGCGTGATCGCCACGTCACGGTCGGTAACAACGGCGTCGTGGAATGCGTCGAGTTCCTCGCGTTCGACGCCCCGGGGCGCGCCGATTCGATGGCCCAAATCGCCGAGAACGACCAGCCGATCGGCGTGGGTGCGGTCGAGCAACGCACAGAGTCGGTCGCGGCGCACCGCGGCGTTGCTGGACAGTTCGACGCCCCGTTCGTACCGGAGGCCAGCCTCGATGCCGGCGTGATAATCCGCAATAAGCAGCAGTCGCTCGCCGTCGACTTCGACCGTCGCCGCCGGTTCGTTCGCAACCGGTTCGACCCGCGGAGTCGACTGCGCCATCAGATCGGTTTGAGCACGCCGGCGGTCGGCTCGTAACACCGACCGCTCATCAGCGCATCACCGATCGCTTCCTCGACCGTGTCGGGTTCGACCCCGTGGGCAGCAACGAGCGTCGAGACCACGTTATCGCGGTCGGCCCCGTCGCCGTCGTCGAGTTCGACCATTTTTTCGACCGCGGCGTTTTCGAGGTCGACATCGACCCCATCCTCGTCCGTTGTCGCCGCTGTTTCGGTGGCCTCGGCTGTGGATTCGTCGACGAGTGCGTCCCCACCGTCTTTCTTACTGGTGGTGGGAGCGTCATCACCAGTGGAGTCGGGCGAAAACGAGCCCAGATCAGCGTCCCCGTCGGAGGCCGATCCGGAGTCGG
>CAYWFO010000150.1:0-2347 GCA_964457485.1 uncultured Haloferacaceae archaeon
GCTGTATCTCGTCGGGGACGGCCCCATGACTGTTTGGAAAGCCGTCGACTGTCAGTCCGTTTTCGGCCAGCAGGTCGTGGCTGTCGGCGAGAAAGCGAACGAACTCCAGGCCGGCTACCGGGGTGTCCGCGCGGTCGAGGACGGTTGCGTTGTAGACGATTGGGTTGCCACGGGCCGTATACCCTTCATCGGTGGTGTAGCTGACGCTGGCGTACTGGGCTTCGTACTCCGGGTTCGCAAAGTTGTAGCTGTCGGGAAACTCGAAAAACGGCAGTCCGTGGTCGACGGCCATGTTGCGGTACGACACCGCGGCGGCCCGGTTGCCCGTCCCGACGCCGGCCAGCAGCTGTGGCTCTTCGGGTTCGCGGTAGACACGGTCGGCGAGTCGGTCGACGAAGCCGTCGAGGTCGTATTCGGCTTCGGCCAACTGGAAGGCCAACATCGCCCGGTAGCCCAGCGGGTCGAGATCCGGATCGCTGATCGCCAGCTCGCCCGCTTCAGCCTCGGCTGCGACCTCGTACCACGGCTCGTCAGCGTCGAGTCGACGGCCGAAATCGGTGTCGGGGTTGTAGGCGAGGCCGACCGAGTTGGAGGCGAACTCGACGTCCCAGTCTGTGTGATTCTCGTAGAGACGATCACGCAACAGGACGTTGTCGGCACTGATCAGGACATCCGGGTGTTTGTGGCCGTCTTCGACCATTCGGATGGCTGCGTTCGTCCCGTAGTACTCCCCGTGGAACTCGACGCTTGTCTCGTTTTCGAATGCTCGGCCGACGTGGTCTTCGAGAACGACTGCGAGACTGCCTGCCGACAGCACCGAGACCGACTCGCCGCCCAGACAGCCCGCCAGCCCGGCGATACCGCCGCCGGCGACCGTCGAGCAAAATCGTCGGCGAGACTGCATAGTTACT
The DNA here is from genome assembly GCA_964457485.1 of uncultured Haloferacaceae archaeon. Lineage (GTDB taxonomy): Archaea > Halobacteriota > Halobacteria > Halobacteriales > Haloferacaceae > PL-Br10-E2g29. Next base: position 912 of record CAYWFO010000150.1, read on the forward strand.
GGTCGACATTAGTTGTAGCGGGGATATAAGCAACCGTATACGCTGTCAGCGTTGCCGATTGAAAACTGATAGAAGTTTCATTAGTTGATTGAAGCGCCCGAATGTCATGAGTTCCGATTGGGTGCATCCACCGAAACAGCGACTCCGAATCACTCAACAGGCAGCCTCCCAACGCGACTGTATGGGCAGTTCACTTGACAGCCGTCACGACCAGACGCTCGAAGTCATCGACCGACTGTACGACGCCTACCCGGATACCACAATCTCACTGGATTTTTCGAGTCGGCTCGAACTCCTCATTGCGGTAATGTTGTCGGCCCAATGTACTGACGAACGGGTCAATAAGGTCACCGCGGAGCTGTTCAGCAAATACGACGGTGTGGCCGACTACGCGGCGGCCGAGCAGGATGAACTCGCCGAGGATATCTCCTCGATTACCTACTACAACAACAAGGCCAAATACATCCGGTCGGCCTGTGCCGATATCGTCGAGAAACACGACGGTGAGGTGCCCGACACGATGGACGAACTGACTGATTTGATGGGTGTTGGCCGCAAAACCGCCAACGTCGTTCTCCAGCACGGTCACCAGATTGTCGAGGGGATCGTCGTCGACACGCACGTCCAGCGCATTTCGCGGCGACTCGCGATAACCGAGCAAGCGCGCCCCGAAGCGATCGAACAGGATCTCATGGGCGTCGTTCCCGAAGCGGACTGGCAGTGGTACACCCACCTCATGATCACCCACGGTCGGGAGACCTGTACGGCGATCAATCCCGACTGTGCGGACTGTCTCCTCGAAGATATCTGTCCATCCTCGAAACAGGACAACGAGGTCGACCTCGCGTCGGGCGAACCGTGGGCGTAACTCAGACCAGTAGATAGCTCACGACGAACCGATACAGCCCAGTGAGATACGCGCCCAGCCAGAAAATCACGTAGCCAAAAACGCCGATTCGGAGTCGGCCGCGCCACGCGCTCATGTTCTCATGAAGCTCATTGAGATCGATGTCCTGATCGGGATTTTTGTACAGATTTGCGTTGTACTTCGCCTGGAAAATGCGACCGATTCCCGTGAGCGCGAACAACAACATCGCGTACGCCTGAAGTCCGAGAATCGAGTGCAACGCCGACAGCCCCGAGAGCTGTTCGAACAGCCGCGGAATCATCCACGTTACCATTGGCAGCGTCGTCAGCACGAGGCCAACAGTGATGTATTTGAGATGATGAATCAACACCCCCCACGTGACCGTTCGTGCGTCGAGCATGATCCACGCCCCGTAGATGAAAAACGGAAAACTCGCCGTCACCGAAAGGGTAGCCAGCGCGGCGAGCGTCGCGTCATCGACCATTGTCATCGGTAGGAACTGTGTGCTCTAAAACACCCGCATTCCGGTCGGCTGTCGGCGCGATGGAGATGCTGACTGCGTCGATTT
>CAYWFO010000150.1:2447-3957 GCA_964457485.1 uncultured Haloferacaceae archaeon
CGTGTTCGCGAGTGGACATCGGTGCCGGCGCGATGGCACCGTCGGCGTCGCTCGCTGACGGCACGGAAGTCAGGAGTCGGAAAGCGCTTTACGGATACCGACCCAACAGAATACTAATGAACTCCGCAGCCAACGCCGACAGCACCGTTGCGGACCGGCACGACTGCCGACCGATGGCCGACGGTGGGAGCGAGCGCGATGTCGAGAACGACGTTTTCTCCGCGAAACACGACACCGCGACAGCGGATACAACCGACGAGGAGGTGGTCGCGAACCTCGAGAGTACAACAGACGAGAGCACAGCCGACGAGAGCGGCGATGAAGACGCCCTCGACGAACTCCGAGCGGCCGTCGAGGAGAAGTACGATTTCGAGAACTTCGGCCCGGCGGATATGGCGAAAATGACGCCAGAGGAGTGGGAGGCGGCGTTCGATGTCGACACCTGGATTACCGGTCCCCGGCTGCTCGATCGGGTCGAAGCAGATCTCAAAAACAAGGTCGCGAGCCGCGACATTTTCGCCGTGATCGAACGCGACCCCGACGGCAGTGGTCGCCTGCTTGCGTACTCCGACGAGGGGTACGCCGTCGTCTCACCGGACGGCACCGTCGAGGGACAGGGAGGAATGCTCCGCGATGTCGAGCCGCTTGTCGCGATGTGCTCGATCGAGGAGTACGAGATTGCCGAACCGCCCGCGGATTACCACCTCCCATCGCCGGAGTCAGTTCCAGAACAGACCGGCGAGTTCGGCAATCTGATGATACAGATTATCGCCGGAATGCAACTGATCGGCGGCCTTGCGCTGGTCGCGGCGTTCGTGTTTCGGTTCGTCGAGACACTGGTTGCACCCGTGATCGGCGGCTTGTTTGCGATTGTCGGCTTTTTTTTGTTTTTGCTCGTCGCCAACGCGCGACTCTCCGATCGGTTTCGCGCCGAGCAGTACCGCAACCGACTTCGTGCGGTCGAGATGGAGGGAATCGAGCGGCCGAATCTGCCGCCGAGTTCGACGGCCGAAGACGACGCTTTCGACGGCCGGCAAGAGCGACGAGAACGCGAGACAGAGGGCGTGTAGCGGCCGGTTTGTCGACGCCGATAGTCGGTGGGTTTAAGCACGCCGCGGTCTGAGAACTCCGTGTATGAAACGGCGGGATTTTATTCGAACTGCGGGAGGTGCTGCCGCCGCCACCACAGCCGTCGCCGCGAGCAGCCAGACAGCGGTCGCTCAAGAGGAGCAACCCGATTTGTCCTACATTGATGGCGTGGATGGTGGCTACCGAGACGCCCGTGGACAGGACGAAGTCACCGTGCAAGTCGGTGCGCAAGGAAACGGCGGTGCGCTCGCATTTTCGCCCGCCGGTATCTGGATCGATCCCGGCACGACCGTAACGTGGGAGTGGACCGGTGAGGGCGGCGAACACAACGTTGCTACCGTTGATGGCCCCGCCGGCCTCGACAGTGATCTCACGGCGGAAGCGGGATTCACCTACGAGTACGAGTTCACCGAGGACGACG
>CAYWFO010000151.1:0-3955 GCA_964457485.1 uncultured Haloferacaceae archaeon
GTCATCGTCGTCATCGTGGTACTGACCATCGCCATGCCCGTGTTCGTGACTTTCGTCCACATCGTGGGCATGATCCTCATTCGAACCGTGAGTATGATCCTCATGTGCCTCCGCGTGTTCGAGCGCTCGTTTCCACCCCGCGCTGTTTCCCACCGCCACCGGATCGAATCGGCCGGTTCCAAGCACGCGTTCGGGATCGATCCGCCCACGCGTCGTCCAGTAGCGCGCCGCCTCCGGTTGGAGAGTTTGCACGAGGCGCTCGACCCGCTCGGCGGTCGCATCGTCGACGAGGTCGCGTTTGTTCAAAATGACCACATCACAGAACTCGACCTGTTCGATGGCGAGATCAGACAGCGGCCGCCGACCCGACTCGTCGGGGCCCTCGCGTTCGGCCGGCCGGTCGTCGAACGTCGCCGCAAATCGTGGCGCGTCGACAACGGTGACGATCGTATCGAGGTCGTACAGCGAGCCGACCGGGCTGGTGCCGGCCAGCTGCTGGGCGATTGGTGCGGGCTCGGAAATCCCCGACGCCTCGATCACGAGATACTCGAAGTCGTAGCTGTGGCCCAACTGAAACAGCTCGTTGCGGAGTTCGCCCTGCAGCCCACAGCAGATACAGCCGTTCGAGAGTTCGGCGACCCGGCTGTCGCCGCCGCCCAATCCGCGTTCGACATCGACCAACTCGGCGTCGACGTTGAGTTCGCCCATATCGTTGACGACGACCGCGATATCGAGGTCGCTCGTCGCCAACAGGTGGTTGAGCGTCGTTGTTTTGCCCGCGCCAAGGCTGCCGCTCAGGATAGTGACCGGCCGTGGCTTCGGCGTGCTCTCATCTTTTGTCGTTTCGTTATCCATTCGTTGTGACCGCTCCGTGCTCCCCACAGTTTAGTCGTCCGAAAGCACGAGTTCGCGCTGGTCGTCGGCACTGAACGGATCGGGGTAGGTCGTCCACTCGTCGGGATCGAACTCCGCGTCGGTCACGAGCGCCTCGTCAAGTCGGTCGATCAGCGCCTCCTCGTCGATCTGCCGACCGATGAAGACGAGTTGAATCCCGCGGTCGCCCCACTGGTCGTCCCAGTCGTCTAACAGCTCCGGTCTGGCGGCGAAATACCGCTCGCGTTGTGCCTCGGGGAGGGTCGCGATCCACCGGCCGGTCGGGCCGGCGCGGACGGATTTGCCGGCCTTATCAACCCCCATCGCCACGTCCTCGCGGCCGGCCGACCAAAGAAGGCCTTTCGCGCGGATGATCCCGTCCGGAAGCGATTCAAGCACGCTCTCGATGCGTTCGGGGTGGAACGGGCGGTCGCGCTCGTAGCTGAATGAGGTGACGCCGTGTTCGTCCATCGCGCTCTCGTGATGGTGGCCGTGTTCGAGTTCGTGTTTCCAGCCTGCCGAGTTGCTTGCCTCCTCGAAATCGAACCGTCCGGTGTTGAGAATCTCACTTGGCTCGATCGCGCCGTGTTCGGTTCGGATAATCTCGGCACGCGGTTGGAGCGTTTTGAGGACAGCTTCGACCTCATCGAGCGCATCGTCTGGAACCAGATCACATTTGTTCAACACGAGCACGTCACAGAACTCGATCTGATCAATCAGTGCCTCTTCGGGTACGCGGTCGTCATCGTCGGCGGCAACGCTGTCGTCGACCAGTGCGTGGCCCGATTTGAAGCCGTCCCAGATCGAGTAGGCGTCGATGACGCTCACCATCGTATCGAGTTCGTAGACGCCGGTTGGATCGAAATCAGCGTGGTCGAAGCCGCGCGCAAAGGTTTGGGCGACTGGGATCGGCTCGGAGATACCCGAGGATTCGACGAGCAGATAGTCGAAATCACGGATCTCGGCCAGCCGACCGACTTCGTCGAGCATGTCGCCACGGAGCCGACAACAGATACAGCCGTTCGAGAGTTCGATGATCTCTTCGTCGGACTGGGTGAGTTCGGACTCCTGTTCGACCAGTTCGGCGTCGACGTTGATCTCGCCCATGTCGTTGACGACGACCGCCGCGTTCAACTCGCCTTCCGTCCGGAGAACGTGGTTCAGCGTCGTTGTTTTGCCCGCACCGAGACTGCCGCTCAGTACCGTTACCGGAATCGGCTCCGACGCCAGTGGATCGTCTGTTGCCATGCACAAGTTATGAACTCAACAGCTAAAAATAGTAGTTATTACGTAAAGACAGTTTACTGAATAACAATACTCTTGTGAGAAGGAATGTAACGTCCGGTATGGTCGTCGTCAGCATCTCTCTCCCGGATTCATTGCTTACCGAGGTCGACGCGCACGCCGACGAACACGGCTACACCGCCCGCAGCGAAATCGTTCGCGAAGGGCTCAGAACCGTGCTCAGCGGGGACGAACACCTCGACGACGCGACACCACAGCTTTCGACGTTTGTTGTCTGTTTCGACTACGGCGATACGCGAACCGAACGATTGATTTCGCGCGTTCGTCACGACGCGGACAACTTCGTGATCGCGCACGCGCATGGCCACGCCGAAGACTGCTGTCTGGAGTTTCTGCTCACGTACGGCACGGCTGCCGAACGCCGCGAACTGGCAGCCGAACTCCGCTCGGTTGCAGGCGTCCACACGGTCGAAGAATCCGTCTCCTCGGTCACCGAAACCACACTGCTCGAAGCGGCCGACTGAGTGGCTCGTCTCGCGTAGTCACCGACTCAGTGACTCGTTCCGAGTTGCCACCGCTGTGTGGTTCCACCGAATCGTGATATTACGGCTCGGTTCGAAGCAACATCAGTTTCACGCGCCCGACGGCGTCGAAATCCTTGAGCCGATAGACGAGCGAGCGGACACGCGGGGCTGGCCCGCGACAGAAAATCGTCTCCAGACACCACTCGCCCTCGTGGGTATGGCTCGTTGTCGTGATGACATCTTGAAACTCGTGTTGGACGCCGTGGAGTGCCTCGATAACTGGCTCGTGTTCGTAGTCGAACGCGAGAATGGCGGCAACGTTGCCCTCGATTTGCTCGAGATTGACGTGTGACTCGACGTATTCGGACATCGCCTCGCGCACCGCTCGCGAGCGCGAATCGAACCCTTCGGCTTCCCACGTCTCGTCAAACTCCGCGAGCAGTTCGTCGGGAATACTGAAACTCGTCCGCATATGGTGGCTTTCTCGCGCCCTGTGCAATAGTCGTTCGTCTCCGCTGGCGACAGCCGCGGCTCAGTCACGCCAAGAGTCACCTCCGAGCACGCCACCGAAAGCAAGAGTAAAGCAACCGGCGTTCGCAGCGACACAGACGTATGTCGGAACTCGTCTCGCTCGTCACCTCGTCGCTCTCGGAGGCGGCTGCCGAACAGTATCTCGACCGTGTGACCGATCAGGCCGAACAGCTCAAAACCGCGATCGCTGACGGCGAGTTCGACAACCCCGACTTCGCTGTCGGCCTCGAAATGGAGGTGTACAGCGTCGACAACGCCAGCCCGCCGCAACTCACCGCCGTCGACGACGCCGTTTTCGAGGCGGGGGCAACCAAGGAACTCGGCGTGCACAACGCCGAAATCAACACCGATCCCGACGTGCTCGACGCCGACGGGCTCGCCCGACAGGCCGACCGGATCGCGGCGGCGTTCGACCGCGCCGACACGGCGGCCGGTCGCGCCGACGGGCGGCTGGTCACCGACGCCATGTGGACGCTTCCCCCGAGCGAGGGGGGCCTTTCGTATCTCACCGAAACGACCGACGAGGATGGTATTACGCTGGCGACGAATATGCGAACCGACTCCCGGTACTGCGCTATCGATAACGACATCCTCCGACACGCTGACGGCGAGATCGTTTTTTCGACGACGGGAATCACCCGCGCGTTTCCCTCAATTCTGTTCGAATCGCTGGCGACGTCGATTCAGCCACATCTCCAGATTCCCGACGCCGAGTCGTTCCCGGCGTATTTCAACGCCGCCATCCGCACGATGGGCCCGCTCGTCGCGCTCGCGGCCAACTC
>CAYWFO010000152.1:0-3923 GCA_964457485.1 uncultured Haloferacaceae archaeon
TGTTCGTACGCCGCGTCGTAGACGGCGGTTGCCGCCGCGTCTGCATCTACGACGTCGAAATCGTATGACCGTGGTTCGTTCTCCTCGTAGGTCGCCACGAGCGTTGGCTCCTCCACACGTTTGACGAGCAGTGCATCGTGGCGCACCGTCGCGATAACGGCCGAGTCGCTGTCGACAACGCCCGCGATTCGCGGCGTGTTGTAGTCGTCCTTCTCGTAATCAAGCGCCAACAAACTGCTCGCGAGCGCGTCGCGTGCGGGGTAGCCAAGCGAGAGTTTCTCGGTGACTGGGTCGACGTGCGAACCGTTGCCGACGACCGCGACTTCATCATCGGTCGATGGGCCGTCGACGGTTCGCATGCAGTTGTACGACACGTACGGATTGTCGGTTTCGGGGGCGTCAGGCGTTGGCCCAACGGTCAGCAGCCCGTCGCGTTCGGTGATCTGTCGGTTCGGAAACGAGCGCGAGGAGACACGGTAGGCACCAACGCCCGGACCGACCACAATGAAGCGACCAATGTACATACCTACCAGTGCCGAGGTGGCGAACAAATAGGTGCTGATTTGGCCAGCCGTGTCCCGATAATTTGTGGCGAGACCACAAACGAACGGCCCCTGAACCGACACGGTTTTGTAAACTCACCCGCTCCATTCGGATGCACAGAGTTCCATGGGGTAGTGGCCAATCCTGTTGCCTTCTGGGGGCAACGACCCAGGTTCGAATCCTGGTGGAACTATTGTTATTTCGTCGCAATCTGCGCAGTATCCTCTACGCAGCACCCCAATTCTCCAGTCGAAACAAAGGGGTGTAATTCTCCCTGTTTCACCTGTCACAACCGCACAACCGGCGATTCTATTTTTCGACTGCAAGCAACGCAACCCGTTCGAGAACAACCGCCTCAAGATCGCCATCGACAACGGCCAGCTCCGGTTCTGAGATCTCGAAAAACTCGCAAAGCGTGTCGCGGTCTCCGAGTCCGCCGCCGCTAAAACCCTTCTCGCCGTCAAGCATACGCTCGCCGAAAAACGCAGACAGCCGATCTTTTGCCGTTGCTTCGTCGCCGCCGGTGACGACACAGACTGCATCGGTTTCACCTTCTGAGACCCCCATTTCAAGTGCCTGATTGATTTGGCGTCGCCCAGCGGCGTACAGCAGCATCTCGACCGCCGGGTCGCTGGCGATGGTCGTTCCCCGTTCGATTGCACGCGCTGCCAGCGAGACGGCCCGGCGGAGATGGCGCTCGCCGGCGACGTACCGGGCGTCGAAGCACTGGATTGTCGCTCCCGTTTCCTCGCTCATGGCGCGGATCTCGTCCAGAAACGCGTCGAGATCCGCGATCGTGATCCTCGCTCGAACGGTTTTCATCCGAAATCACCCAAACTCGACTGGTCTTCGGCCGACTCGGCCTCGCCATCTTCGCCACCTGTCTGCGGGCTGTTCTCTCCGCGCTGGGCTGCCGCCGCAGCCGTGGAATCGACGGTTTCGACCGCTTCGATTCCGTCCATCGAGGGATCCTGTCGACCGACGTTTTCGAGGATGTTTTGGGCGGTTTTGCGTCGTCCTCGAAGTGCACCCAACACGACGCCTTTGTCGGCTTCGCGGAGTTCTGCGCGGCTCTCGATGCCGGCCTCGAAGAGTCGACGCGCACGCTTGCGACCGACGCCACGAACGCCGGCCAAATCGAGCAGTTCCTCGCGAACACCGTACTCGATCCGCTTTTTTGCCTCGCGAATCGCGACCGTCGAGTCGAGACCGAGTTCGCCCGATAGCTGTTCGGCCGCGCCGAGCAACCACTCGGCGGTGTCAACCTTCCCGCGGATGTCGCCGGGGCCGACGCTGTAGCGCTCGGTAATGCGATCTTCGTCCATCTCGCTGGCCCAGTCTTCGAGCAGTTTTGCGGTTTTTAACGCCGCCAACCAGTCTTCGAACGCGACGTCCTCGTACTCCGAGGGGGTTCGGCCGAGCAGCTCGGACTCGCGTTCGTAACACAGTTCCGTGTAGGTTTCGCGGTCACCGGATTTCAAGTAGAGCTCGTACATGTCGGGCGTTCGGCTGACGAGGTGGTACAGCCCAAGCGGAGTCGGCCGTGTCGACCGCGTCGTCGCAGTCGGTTGTGCCGATTCTGCCACTTCTGTCGGTTCTACCGATTCCGTCGATTCTACCGATGCACTCTCTGTGTCGCCATCGCCGCTTTCGTTGACGTTAGTTTCCATATCCTCGTCGACGTCGACTTCGGTGCCCGCGTCGGCGTCGGTCGTGTCGGCTCCATTCGCACGCAGTTCGCTGGCCGAAACGAATCCGTCCGTGTGCTCGCCGGACGACCGCGTTGCCGACTCACGACGCTGGCTTCCCGTTTTCGCGTCGCTCCTGTGGTCAATCTCCGTTTTCGCGTCGCTCTCGTGGTTTGTTTTTGTGTTGCTCACGTACTCATCCTCCACGTCTCGCAACCCGTCGATAATTTCTGCGGCGCTCATCGGATCGAGATACAGTCGCGAGACGGTATGACCAATTGCTGTCGCCCGAATCGTCTCGGTTCCATCGGCTGACTCGCGCTCGATGAATCCGTTGGCCTCGAGATACGCGAGCACCGTGTCAGTCACCGACGCGAGGTGGCGGTCGTCGGCCGCTTGGGTCGCATACAACGTCGCATCGAGAAACTCCAAGAGCGCCTCGCGGCTGTTGGCGAACCCCGAGGCGACCGTCGCCAAGAGATGCGTCCGAAGCGCGGGTTCGGCCGCCAGTTTCGACCGAACCGGTTCGGGGTCGGCCCAGATGTACCGCTCGAACAGTTCGTCCATCGTCTCGCTGTTTTTCGCCAGCAACACGGCCTCGCCGTAGGGATCGAGGCCGGGGCGACCCGCGCGGCCACACATCTGGTGGATCTCCAACACGTCAAGCGGTTTCATCCCGCCGAACTCGCCGTCGTAGCGCCGCCAGTCGCGAACAATCACGCGTCGACTCGGCGTGTTGACGCCGGCGGCCAGCGTCGGCGTTGCACAGATCACTTTCAGGAGGCGATCGCGAAACGCGTCTTCGACCAACGACCGGTGTTTCGCTGCCAACCCGGCGTGGTGAAACGCTGCGCCCTCGGCCACACAGGCGGCCAAGTTCTCACTCGTTTCGGTGTCCGATACATCACGGATCTCTTCGGCCAGCGCGGCCAACTCGGATTGTTCTTCGTCCGAAAGCCACAGCTTCGTCACACCCGCTTGCCGTCTTGCCGCGGCTTCGGCGTTCCGACGGGAGTTGACAAAGACGAGCGTCGAGCCGCCCTCATCGAGGGTGTCTGCGACGAGTGCCTCCGTGTTCCGTTGGCCCCGCTCGACGCCGACCTCCCGCTGGCTGCCGTCGTCAAAGTTGATCGCGTTCCCGAAGTGGACGCCCATCCGGAGGTCGATCGGTCGCCAGTCGGAGGCGACGAGACTGGCATCGAGCCAGTCGGCCACCTCGTCGGCGTTGCCGACGGTTGCCGAGAGCGCAACCACCTGCACGCCAGGATTAATGCGCCGGAGTTTCGCGAGCGTGACTTCAAGCGTCGGGCCACGGTTTCGGTCGTCGACGAGGTGGACTTCGTCGGCGACGACACACGAGAGTTGGTCGATCCACGGCGCGTTGTTCCGAACCAACGAATCGACCTTTTCGCTCGTCGCCACGATGATGTCGCGGCTCGCGAGCCACTCGCCGCTGGAGTCGTAGTTGCCGGTCGAAACCCCAACCGAAACTCCGTACTCCTCCCAGCGTTCGAACTCGGTTTTCTTCTCGCTCGCCAGCGCCCGCAGCGGGACGATATAGAGCGCCTTCCCGCCGCGCTCGACCGCCGACAACATTGCCAACTCCGCAATGAGCGTTTTCCCGCTGGCGGTCGGAACCGACGCCACCAGGCTCTCGCCCGTCGTCACGCCGGCGTCGACCGCCTCGGCTTG
>CAYWFO010000153.1:0-3887 GCA_964457485.1 uncultured Haloferacaceae archaeon
CCCAGCGCGCCGAAACCTCACGGGCCACCGTGAAGGCGGTCACCAGACACGGCAACAGGACGCCAGCGAGATAGACGACCACGAGCACCTGGACGGGCGAGAGTGCAGCCGCCGTCGACGCGCCAACCTGCTCGCGTTCGAGGATCTGTATGTCGAGATCAAACTTCGAGAGCGCGACGTCAACACCGACACCTGCCGCACCGGCTCCGACGACAGCTACGTCGACGTGTGCTGGCTCGGTCATTTGGATACAGTTGCCGTGGTGGGCTCGACGGTCGAGTCGGTTTGCTCGTCGAGCGTTGGCGTTCCCGTCTCGTCTGTCACGCTCGCAGCCAGCGCGCACAGCAGCCAGTAGCAGACGCCGGCGACTGCGGCCGTGAACACGGCCGTCTGGAGTGCCTGCTGGACGAGGGATCCGCCAACAGCCATGGCAGTCCCGCCGCCGAGAAAGCCACCGAGTAGCAGGCTCTTGATGGCGAACTGTCGCTTGTCGCCGACGGTCAGTTCGCGCGTAATCGACGTGGAGTGTTCCGGGCTCATCAGTTTATCAATACAATATTCAATATTATTAAATCCTGCTAAAATCTGTATTGAGTATAATATTCTTTGTGCGATCCTCTTACGGCGGATCGAGCGGAGCCACGCGAACAGTCCGGCCGTTGGGAGTGAGAAGCGATGCTGGCGAGTGGACTGCCCGCGCCCGGTCAACGGGTTGAGCGACGCCCCACGCTTGCTTGGACTCTATCCGCCGGTTTCGAACCCGTTGAGGTTACCGCACAACCGTCACCGTCGTCGGCGCGCGCCGAACGACCGTCTGGGCGACGCTCCCAAGCAGCACTCGCGAAGCCCCCCGCCGACCGTGGCTCCCGATGACGATATGCGAAATATCGTTGTCCTCGGTGAAGCCGACAATTTCGCGTGCTGGCTTGCCGACAGCGGTTTCGATTTCGAACTCGGTATCGGTTTCGTCGATCAGCGCCGACAGTTCTTCGGACACCTCGGCGGCTCCCTCCTTTCGGCGTTCTTTGATCGCCTCCTTGAGCAGGTCGAAGCCGGCCTCCAGCGAGCCGTCGGCGGTCTCGATGACGCGCAGGAGGACGATTGGTTCGTCGCCGAACGTCCGCACGGCGTGTTCGACCGCTCGCTGTGCCGGCTCCGATCCGTCGTAGGGAACGAGTATTGCCATACTGCATGACTGCACCGTCAACTAATAAAATCGAGCCGAACGCGAAAAAATGCGTGGTGAGCACACCGAAAAACGGCAGAGAGACCCAGAAAAATTACGCACCGCGTCCATCAGTCAGGAGACGCTCATCGTCGACGAGCGAGTCGGCGTAGCTCGTTGCGGCCGCCGGGGTGGGCTGGCTGCCCGCACGAATCTCCGCACAGACCTGTCTGGCGAGTTCGCCAACCTCGGTGGCTCCGCCGTTGGCCTCGACACGGCGGAACGCCGGCTTGTACTTCGGCGCGACCTCCGCGCTCGCTTCGTTGCTTTTCGTGTTCATAACGTACTCTACCTGTTTGACGGCGTCTTCCGGTTTCATACACAGCCACATACGGGAGCGGGGCATAAAAAGGTACTTGAATTCGTAACTAAGTTAATTTTTCTGAGTCCGAAAAACAAACAGATAGCTAATCTCGATATCAGAGTTTAATTCTACAATTTTATGAGCTATAAGACAAAATATAACTATCTTTTCCGTTCTAATGTGCTGTTTGTAACTCCCTATATTTTCGGAATTAGCTGGGAAAAACGGCCGTTTCGATCGGCTGCTCAGGCCAGTTCCCGATCGAGATCCGAGAGAAACGCTGTCAGCGCTGTGCGGTCGACGTGGGGCATACAGACGACACGGAGTCGGGCGTCTGCGGTTCGCGAAATCCGCCAGCCGGCGTCCCGCAGTGTCCTGAACAGGTCGGCTGGGAGCGACGCCGTCACGAGCGGGAGGCTGGGTTCGGCGACGGCGATATCACGCGCGGCGAGTTCGTTCGCCAGGAAGTCGGCGTTGGCCTGTTGGGTTCGAACGCTCTCGCGGTAGCCATCGGGCCACAGCGCCTCCATGGCTGCGACCGCGCCAGCGACACCCGCACCGCTGCGCGTGCCGGTGAGCGTCGCCTGCGACGTCGTCTCCAGGTAGGGCGTTTCGACGGCCAACGCATCGACAACCTCGCGGTCGCGGGCGAGAAAGCCGCCCGCCGGAACGGGTGCTTGGCCGAACTTGTGCGGATCGATCGCCATCGAGTCGATCGGCGCGTCCACGAACGACCACTCGATGTCCGTGAACGGCAGAATGAACCCACCCCACGAGGCGTCGACGTGGAGTCGCGCACCCGCGTCGTGGGCGATTTCCGTCATTTGCGGAATCGGATCGACACGACCGTACTCCGTCGAGCCCGCGACCGCAATCACCAACGCGGTGTCGCTGTCGACGGCCGCCTCGACGGCGTCGAGATCGGCACGATAATCGGCGTCGACGGGGACGGTTCGGAGCTCGATCCCGAGCAGTTCGACGGCTTTGTGCACGCTGAAGTGGACGCTTTCGGGTGCAACAACGTTCGGAGAGCCAGTCGACTCGCGATGATTCGGGGAGGTCTCGGCGAGATTCCGAGCGGCGTGAACCGCCTGGATGTTGGCCTCGGTGCCGCCGCTGGCGACGTAGCCGTGAGGCTCCGAAAGCCCGCAGAGTTCGCCGAGCAACGAAACGGCTCGCTGTTCGAGCGCCCCAACGGTCTGGTAGGTCGCCGGATCGCCGGGGTTGGTGCTCAAAAACTCGACGGCCGCCTCGTGAGCTTTGGGATGGGGACGAGTGCACATCGACGAAAGCACGCGGTCGAACTGCTGGGGAACCGCGAGCCGTGCGCGTTGCATTGTCACGGTGTAACGGACTCGCTGATTTAGCCGTTGTGTTCTGTAATCGACAATCGTTTGTGCAGGAATGCGGTGATATCGCCCGAAACGTACCGCATCCACGCCGCGTCCTCATCTCAGAGTTCGAGAATCTCGTTGTCATCGTCGTCGGGGACGACGAGTCGTCCGTCGAGCGCGGTCACGGCCCGGCCGCCGACCCGAACCCGCTTGCGACCGCGGTCGTCGGCGTCAACACGGGCACGAACACGACCGGGGCGGTCGATAAAGTGGCCCTGTTCGATAACGAACTCTTCGGGCGGGCTGTCGAACGCCGCGCTTTCGTCGAGATACGCCGCACACGCCCCGCTTGCGGTGCCCGTCACCGGATCCTCGGTCACGCCGGCGGCGGGCGCGAACATCCGGGCGTGAAACGTCGACTCGGCGTCCAGCGTATCGAAGCTAAACACGTAGATTCCGGTGACATCGAACGCCGCCGAAAGCGACTCGATCGCCTCGAAGTCGGGGTCGACACTCCCGAGCGACGAGAGAAAGTTGATCGGCACGATGAGAAACGGCAGGCCGGTCGTTGCCCGCGCGAACGGAAGCTCCGCGCCGACATCGCGGAGCATGGCGACGTCAATGCCGAGCGCGTCCGCAATCCGTTCGTCATCGACCCCAACCGGCTCGACTTCGGGTCGCGACTGAGTCATCCAGACGGTGCCGTCATCGGTGATTTCGATGTCGAGAATGCCGACGTTTGTTTCAACGGTGTGGTCGCCCGCGTCGATTTCGCGATCCTCGTAGAGCAGCGCGTGGCTCGCGATCGTCGCGTGTCCACAGAGGTCGACCGGCTGGGTCGGCGTGAAAAACTCGATGCGGCGATCGGCGTCCGGTGACGAACAGACGAACGCCGTCTCGCTGGCGGCGAGTTCGGCCGCGATCGACTGCATCTGTGCGGTCGACAGCCCCGAGGCGTCGGGAACCACGCCCGCAGCGTTGCCCGAAAGCGGCTCGTCGGTGAAGGCGTCGACCAGACAGGCCC
>CAYWFO010000154.1:0-3842 GCA_964457485.1 uncultured Haloferacaceae archaeon
CTCTTGTTGTATACGACCGCGCCCGACTGGGCACAAACGGTCAGCGACGCGTTCGCCGCCGATGGCCGCATGTCGCTCACGATAGCCCACGAACCAGAGGCCGAACGGGCGGTCGAGAACAGCGACATCGACGCCGTACTCGTCGACGGCGACAGCGCGTTCGACTGCAACGACCTGCTCGAACGCATCCGCCATGACGAACCAACGCTCCCCGTAGTGATCTGTGCCGATTCGCTGACGAATTCGACGGTCCAAGCGGCACTCGCGGCGGGGGCAACCGAGTTCGTCGAGCGCGAGCAACTCGGGAGACGAACGGCGCTTGC
Source organism: uncultured Haloferacaceae archaeon (assembly GCA_964457485.1). Classification (GTDB taxonomy): domain Archaea; phylum Halobacteriota; class Halobacteria; order Halobacteriales; family Haloferacaceae; genus PL-Br10-E2g29. The sequence goes on from CAYWFO010000154.1 coordinate 324, forward strand.
AACCCATCGGCTGCGCGGACTTCTCGACGAGTTACGTGCGAACGGGCCGATAGGGCGACGGAGCGAGACGGACGCGAGAGGCGGCGAAGACGCAGAAACCGTCGGAGGTGAAGAGCTGTCGGTGTTCATACAGCAGTCACCGGTCGGATTTATCGAGTGGAACCGCTCGTTCCGTATCAGCCGCGTCAACCGCGCCGCCGAATCCATTCTCGGCGAACCCGCGTCGGCGCTCCGGGGGCGTTCGTGGCGGGAACTGGTCTCTGACGCCGACCACGAGACCATCGAAACCAAATTCGAGGAGTTATGGAAGTCCGGTGGTGAAACACGCGAGACGGTTCGGTTCAACGCACCCGAGGGCGGCGAAGGCTTCTGCCGGTGTCACACACGCGTCGTCACCGACGAACACGGCGTCGTCACCGCCTTCAGCCAGTTCGAAGACACCACGAAACAACGCGAAACCGAACGCCAACTCGCCGAGTACGCCAGCACCCTCACGTTGCTCCAGCGAACCGCCGAAACGCTGTTGGCCGCCGAAACGCCCGAAGCGGCCGCCGACATCATCGTCGACAGCCTCCGCGAGGTGTTCGAGTTCGATCTCGCCGGCGTCTGGCTGCTCACCGACGACGGCGACGCGCTCGAACCGGTATCGGCGACCGAGCAGGGCCGCCAGCTCATCGGCGAGTTGCCGACGTACCACGTCGACGAGTCGTCGCTGTCGTGGGAGGCGTTTACCGCGCAGTCGACACGGCTCATCGACGACATGCGGAATGAAACCAACCGGCACAACACCGACACGCCGATTCGGAGCGAACTCATCGTGCCGCTCGGCGAGTACGGCGTGCTCAACGTTGGTGCGAAACGGCCCGGCGCGTTCAGCAGACAGGACGCCCATCGCCTCGAAAGTTGGGCGAAAACCGTCACGGCCGCGCTCGCACGAATCGAGCAGTTGGCCACCCTCAGACAGCGCGAGCGCGAACTCGAACGCGAGCGCAACCGACTCGATACGTTTACCAGTACCGTTACTCACGATCTGCGCAATCCGCTGACGGTTGCCCGTGGCCGGCTTGATCTGCTTGCAGCCGACGACGACAGCGAGCATATCGACCCGATCGATCGGTCGCTCACGCGAATGGAGCAACTCATCGACGAGCTCACGGAACTCGCCAGAGCGGGACGCACTGTCGGCGAGACAGCGGTTGTCAACGTCGACGATGTTGCCCACGAAAGCTGGGAGATGACCGAAACCCACGGCGCGGTGCTCCGCTGTGAGACCGACGCGACGATCGAGGCCGACCGAACGCGGTTGGCAGCGCTCTTCGAAAACCTGTTTCACAACGCTGTCGATCACGGCGAGGCCGACACGGTCACCGTCGGCGCGCTCCCCGACGAGCGTGGATTTTTTGTCAGCGACGACGGCAGCGGACTCAGTGACGATGACGGCGACCGCATCTTCGCTCGGGGCTACTCAACGCGGCCGAGGGGAACGGGTTATGGACTCTCGATCGTTCGCGAAATCGTCGAGGCCCACGGCTGGGAGATCACGGCTACTCACGGGGATACCGGCGGTGCGCGCTTCGAGATTCGCGGGGTGGAGTTCGGTGCCAACACCGAATAGTGAGAAGAATCGACGACAGCCAGTCAGTCATCCGCGGCGATGAGCGGCACACAAAACGCCTCGCCGAACGGATGGTGGTACGACACCGATGTCTCGTCGTAGACAGCCGCCGGAATGCCGATATCGGCGAGTTCCAGCCGTCGGGGGTCGGATGCGTAGTCAGCGAGACCGGCTTTCGGGAGCGCAAGCGTCAGGATGCGCTGTGGGTCGACCCCGGCGTCCGGCATGAAACCGGTCGTCGCGTCGACACCAGAGGGAACGTCCAGTGAGACGGTGTGCGCGTCGCATGCGTTGAGTGTCTCGATGAGGTTCGCGTCGACCGCGCGGGGCGATCCGTCGAGGCCATAGCCGATGAGTCCATCGACACAGCAATCGGTTTCCGGTGAGGGCGCTGGTGTCGATGTGGATGTCGGCGTCGACGATAATGACGATGTCGACGACGAGGTCGGTTCAGTAGACGTCGCAGCAGTCGCGGTCGACGACGGAGGTGAGTCGACGAACTGAATCGGGACAGCCATGCGTTCGAGCACCCGAAGCTGGCGCGCCGGTGCGCCGGAAAAAGCGTCACGCGGGCGGCTACAGATGACTCGATCCAACCGGCCACGGGTGGCGAGATGGCGCGCACACGCCAGCGCGCCGCCGCCGTTGCCGCCGCGGCCGGCGAACACGGTCACGCGCGTAGCACCCGTGTCGAGAACGACCGCCGCGAGCGTTCGGCCGGCGTGTTCCATCATCTGGCGTATCGAGAGCCCGAACTCCTCGACGGCAACGCGGTCGACCTCACGCATTTCGTCGGTCGTGACCGCCGGAACCGGGTCGCCGTCGGCGGTGTAAAAGCGCGGTGAGTCCATACCCCTGCGCAGGATGGGATGGAACAAAATCGCTTTGCCGTACGTAATCGACGACCGGGCCGAGAAGCGTGACACACCGCGGTCGGTCAGCCGAGGTGCCAGCGGGCGACAAGCGCGACAACGAACACGGTTGCAGCCGTCACCAGTGCACTAATGAGCGTGCCGCGAGGCGTTGCCGAGCCGATGACCGCGGTCGTCGTGCCGGCCGCACCGCCGGCAATCGTTGCGCCACCAACGACGGCCGCAAGTCCGATACAGCAAACGCTCAGTAGTCCAATAATCGACAGTGCGCCGAGAAATGAGGATTCGCTCTCCGCATCGGCGGCGTCGTCGCTCACGGCACGTAGTGACAGACCTCGTTCTTTCCCGACTCACAGAGCCGTTCGAGCGTGTTGCACGCCCGTGTGTTGCCATCGACGCAGTGCCTTCGAAGCCGCGCTAAATCTTTTTGCTTCATGATATGGTGATCCGTCCCATCATACACCTGAGTCGCATTTATAATTATGTTGGTTCTGTGCCGCAATCGCACAGGGACTGTTCGTGAGTAGATTGGGGGCCACCCGTTGACCAATCGAACGGGCGCGCCCACCGCGTGGGTGTATTAGAACGGGCAGACCCCGCTCGCACAGAACGGGCAGACCCCGCTCGCACGGCGAGTCACGCATCTCGTCGAAAACTCGCCGAGCGGACGGATCACCCCGACAGTTTGCCGTTGAGCACTTTTGCGGCGACGAGAATCGGATCCCAGACCGGGCTGAACGGCGGCGCGTACGCCAGATCGAGTTGTTCGAGGTCGAACACGCCCATCTCGGCGTCCAGCGCCGTCGCCAGCGTGTTGATCCGGACGGCCGCGCGGTCGGCCCCGACGATGGCCCCGCCGAGCAGTCGACCAGTCTCGCGGTCGGCGACGAGCGTCACGTCGGTTTCGCTGGTACCCGGATAGTACCCCGAGCGCGAGCCCGCGGTGATCGTCGTTGTAACCGGATCGAAGCCGGCGGCCGTTGCGTCGTCCTCGGCAAGCAGACCGACCCGCCCGCATTCGAGGTCGAACGC
>CAYWFO010000155.1:0-3841 GCA_964457485.1 uncultured Haloferacaceae archaeon
ATCGAACTCGCCGAGGAGTACGGCCACACCGTCACCGCCGTGGCGGACTCCTCGACGGCGGTCGTCGACGAAGACGGAATCGACGCCGAGGCCGTCCTCCAGCGGAAAGCCGACGAAGGTGTGGTCGGCGACGCCGAACCAGACGACGCGGTAGGCGGCCCCTACGACGTGTTAGTCGAGGCCACACCGACAACGCTCGGCGACGCCGAACCGGGCTTCTCGCACGTTAGGAGGGGCCTACAGCGCGACAAACACGTCGTGCTCGCCAACAAGGGGCCGGTTGCCGAACGCTACGGTGAGCTCCGAGAGCTGGAAGCCGAAAGCGAGGGGAAAGTTCGGTTCGAGGCTACTGTCGGCGGGGCGATTCCGATTTGCTCGACTATCGAGGATTTCGGCGCGAGCCATATCACCGCCGCCCGTGGCGTGCTCAACGGGACAGCGAACTTCATTCTCTCGCGGATGGCCGCCGAGGGACTCGACTACGAGCACGTACTGGCCGAAGCCCAAGACCTCGGCGTTGCGGAGGCCGACCCAACGTTCGACGTCGAGGGGATCGACGCCGCCCTGAAGTTCGTCATCCTCTCGAACGTGCTGGCCGACGGCGACCAGGAGTTTACGCTCGAAGACGCGGCGGTCGACGGAATCACTGAGATTCCAGGCACCGCGCTCGAACTCGCGGCTGAAGACGGGCGGACGATCCGGCTCATCGGCGAGTCGACGCCGGAGGGCGTTAGCGTCGCCCCGCGGCTTGTCCCCGATGATGGGCCGCTGTCGGTGACTGGGACGCTGAACATCGTGCAGTTGGAGACCACGCATGCCGGTCGACTGAACATCAGTGGCCGCGGCGCGGGCGGTCCCGAGACGGCGACCGCTGTGTTGTCGGATGTGAGTCGACTGGTCGAGTAGGAAGCGACGAACTCTGCTTCGGCCCCCTACGTGTTACGGTAGCAGTCGATAGAAACAGCCCCTGGTATCGCCACAACCCAGACGGATGTTATCGGTCGGTCCGGTGGTCGGCGTTCGATCCAGTGTTTCTGCGGTCGGAGTTGCGGTCACTCCGATTGTCGTTTTCGGTCCGGTCTGTATCGCTGGGATCGCTTTCTGCGGATCCGCGTTCTGCTCGATCACTCGGTTGGTCTCCGCGGTCGACACTCCGCTGGTCGCGGTCAGTACTCGACCGCTCGGAGCCCGGGCGGTCGTCGCTGGCCCCGCGGTCACCAGCAGTACGGTCGCCAGCTCCACGATCTCCGCCAGGGCGGTCGCCCGCAATCGGTGTTGTGACGTTCCCGCCGGCGATCTCACGAGCCATCTCGGCTGTTTCGGGGCCACCAAGCTGGCGGGCGTTGGTGCGGAGTTCGTTGATCCGGTCAGCGTTGATGCCGCGCTCGGACAGCACATCCTCGGGAAGTCCACGGGCGGTCTGGTTGGCTCGCTCGACGCTTCGGGCGGTGTTGGCTCGCTCGGCTTCGAGGCGTGCGAGCTGGGCCCGGTAGCGACCCTCGCTGATCTCGCCGGCTGCACGTCGTTCCTCTACGGCGGCGATTCTGGCCTCGTGGTCGGCAATTCGGCGTTCAGTCTGATTGAGCCGTTCGTTGATGAGGTCGGCTCGTGCGTCGTCACTGTCGGCGTTGGCGATCTGCTGGCCGAAGATGCGGTCGTCGAGCTCGCCATCGACGGCGGCAGCCTGGACGCCGACGACCCCACCGAGCTGTTCGCCAGGGGTGGGTGGCTGGTCGTTGTGATCGGTACTCGCGGCGGCGACACCGAGCGGGATCGCCAGCAACGCGGCGACGACTGCCGCCACGATCAGTAACGTCCCGATTCGTTTCATGATACTCCCTCCTTTGTCAGCCACTGGGATATAGACTGGAGACGATGTCGGCGGTTTTCCGTTAGTTGCGCCGATTTGCGCCCGCTTTCGGCGTCGAGAGCGGTTGGCAAGTGTTCTCGACCATAGGGCGACGGGTGAGCAGTCATAGGCTTGACCCCTCCTCGTCGTCGTCCGGAACGCGCAGGACGTTCTCACGACCGATCCGGAACGATTCGAGTTTCTCGTCCTCGCGAAGTGTGCTTACGACCTTGCTCGTTTTGGCATCAGTCCAGCCGAGTTCTTGGACGACCGTCTGTTGTTTCATTCGGCCACCGTTGGCTTCGATCAGTCTCAGTACCTGTTCTTCGTTGCTCAGCAGTTCGGGGTCCGGCTCGGTCGAGGCGGTGGCTGACTGAGCAGCACTCGACGGTGCCGCAGCGGCAGGCGATGAGGCGTCGGCTGCTGACGACGGCTCGACGGAGTCATCTGTTTCGGTGGGTGTCGAGGGTCCGTTGGCAGCTGTACTGGCCGGCTCACTCGAGTCCAGGCAGTCGTCTGTGACGTCAGTCGCCGAGCGTCGCCGGAGCAGCCAGCCGGCGACCGCGAAGATGATCGCTGCCACGGCCAGCGAAACTGCCAGCGTGCCGCTGCCGACGCCGAGCAGTGGTTGGGCGACGGTCAGGCGTGGCTCGCCCGTCAGGAACTCGGTGGTGCTGCCGCGCCACAGCACCGCGTTCGCGCGCTCGTCATCCGGGTCGGGAGTAACTGACTGGCGGTCGTAGTCGGCGGGCCAGCTTATGAGCAGGCGGCTGTCGTCATCCAAAAACAGGCCGTCGATGGCGTCACCCGCCTGGATGGTGTCACCGTCAGCCTGAGCGAAGCCGGCCCACTCGAAGCGATAGGTGACGATACCGTACTCGCGGCTCAGCGACTGGCGGTCAGTCTCGACGCTGAACTCGGTTGCTGTCATCTCTCGACCCGTCGACTGGCTGGCGGTCTCGACCGTCTCGTCGATCCCGGTGGCGAACTCTGTGGTGTAGTTGTCGGGATCGGCTGCGATATCATCACGGAGTGACTCGAAGGCCTGGACGCTATCGTCGTCGTCGAGCACGCTCCAGAACTCGATTTGCCAGCGTGCCGAGCCGTCTGCAGCGAGCGCGATATCGATCCGAACGCGGTCGGTCTCGACCGCCTCCTGGCTGGCAAACCGTGAGTCGACGGCGAAATCAGTGTCCATGTCTGCAGTGGCGAGATCGGTGTCCACGTCGGCAGTGGCAAGATCGGTGTCCGTGTTGGGTTCAGGCGTCGAGATATCGGCGGTGGCGACGCTGTCAGTTGTGGCGACGCCGGCGGTGACCGCGCCGCCAGCGAATGCGACAAAACCGAGCAGGCAGACGAAAGCCGCAAGACGAGTCGGAAGACGGCCAAACATTACTGTCCCTGTTTCAGTCATGAAGATATAAAAAACAACGAGTACCCGCGGATGATTCCCGACGGCCAGATACTGACGGCTTGTGTGACACATACTCGCACAAACCGCAAGACGGCGCGGGGCTTGTCGGGGAGACGTATCGAAATGGTTTTACGGCAATCAGTCAAAAGAATCCCCACAGAGCGCCTTAGCGCGTTACTTACCATGAGTGACAAACCGCACCAGAACTTGGCCATCATTGGCCACGTCGACCACGGCAAAAGCACGCTCGTGGGGCGACTCCTGTTCGAGACAGGATCGGTCCCCGAACACGTGATTGAACAGCACCGAGAAGAAGCCGAAGAGAAGGGTAAGGGCGGATTCGAGTTCGCCTACGTGATGGACAACCTCGCAGAGGAGCGAGAGCGTGGTGTCACCATCGACATCGCCCACCAGGAGTTCGATACGGACAAATACTACTTCACGATTGTAGACTGTCCAGGCCACCGGGACTTCGTCAAAAACATGATCACCGGTGCCTCGCAGGCTGACAACGCGGTGCTCGTCGTCGCAGCAGACGACGGTGTCGCCCCACAGACCCGCGAGCACGTCTTCCTCGC
>CAYWFO010000156.1:0-3580 GCA_964457485.1 uncultured Haloferacaceae archaeon
GCGAGATCTCCATCGCCGAGTTCTTCGAGAAAAACAAGCACATGCTCGGCTTCGATTCGGGCGCTCGCGGACTTGTGACGGCCGTCAAGGAAGCCGTCGACAACGCGCTCGATGCGACCGAGGAGGCCGGCATTCGTCCCGACATCTACGTCGAGATCGTCGAGGACGGCAACTACTACCGTCTCATCGTCGAGGACAACGGCCCCGGCATTACGAAAGAACAGGTTCCAAAGGTGTTCGGCAAGCTTCTGTATGGTTCAAGATTCCACGCCAGAGAGCAGTCACTGACTCCGGATCAACGACTGCTTGTCCGTCGTGACGGCGATATCGAGTTCGTTCCAATCGGTTCACTGTGCGATGCGTATCTCCCGGCCGACGGCGAGGCCACCGCGCCGATTGCCGATGGGGTCGAAGTCCCCTCGTTCAACCGTGAGACACACGAGCTGTCGTGGCAGCCGGTGACACGCGCGATCCGGCACGAAACTGCCGAGCCGACCTACGAGATCACGACGCAAAAGGGCCGGACTGTCGAGGTGACCGGCAACCACAGCCTGTTTAGCGTGACCAAAGACGGCGAGACAGCGGAGGTAGCCGCCGGTGAGTTGGAGCCGGGCGACCACCTGTTGACGCCCCGACGACTCCCCCAGGTCGGCGAATCGGTCGAGTCGATCAATCTGCTCGAATCACTGTCGCGCGACCAGCTCGAAGACCGGCGCGTCTACGTCTATGGGTTCGAGACCGAACAGCTCAAACAGCTCCGTTCCGGGGAGATCATCCGGAAGAAGCCGACCCCCGACAGCAGCCGGAAACGCTACTACTACGAGTACGAGGGCGTCGAAATTCTCCGCGATAGCCTCGAACAGAACTATCTCGACAAGGGGTATCTACCCGCCGAAACGGTGCTCGAACTCGGCTGGGAAGCGGCGGCCGCCGACTGCGAACTCAAAACGTATCAGGTCGGTGGCGAGGAGACGACGATTCCGGTGACGCTTCCGGCCGACGAGCAGCTGGTTGCGCTGGTCGCCCACTACATTTCCGAAGGCCACGTCGACGACCGACAGATCGGGTTTACGTTTGGCTCGCACGAATCCGACCTCATCGAGACGACCGAGCAGGCTGTTGCTGCGGTCGGTGGCGCGACGACAACCGTCGACCGGGAGCGACACTCGACGCGAGTCAAAGCCTTCGGCTCGCCGCTTGTGATGTTCCTCAAATCGGTCTGCGGTGACAGTGCAGCGACCAAACGGATTCCGGAGTTCGTGTTCGGACTCGATCCGGAGCTACAACAGCAGTTTATTGCCGCGCTGTATCAGGGAGACGGCCCTGAAGCCCATCCCGGAAACGAGCTGTCGCATACGACAACAAGCGAGACACTCGCCCGGCAGCTCTCGGTACTGTGGAACATGCAGGGTGTGCTTGCGAGCACCGAAACCGTTACCAACAGCCAAAGCTACGCCGACGAGCCGGCCGACTGCTATCGAACAAATGTGTACGGCGAGGATGTTGACATCGCGGGCGTCTTTTCGGAAACCAAGGAGACAACCGAACAAACCTACAAACGGATTCCCGTCTCGCTTCTCGACGATGTTCGCGTTGGACCGGCTGGTTCGAAAACTGTCCCGGACTCAGTTCCAGGGCTCCTGATGGCTGCTGGGATCGGTTCGAAACTCGATCACGCTGAAACATACCGCGAACTGATCGAAGCTGCAATGGCCGGCGAGTACGCTGACGAACCGAGGTACAGCCACAATCTCAAGCAGTGGGGCCTACTCGACGAGGCCCATCAGCCGACAGATCAACTAACAGAACTCTGGTCGACAGTCCAGAACCTCAATGGTCTCACGGAGACAGATATGTGTCTCTTGCCAGTCAAATCAGTCAACGAAACCGAGCCACCCGAGTATGTCTACGACATCTCGGTACCCGGTGCAACTGGCCACGACGAGAACTTTGTTGTCGCAAACAATGGTGCGTTAAGCGTTAAAAACAGCCGCGGCCAGCAGGGGATCGGGATTTCGGCGGCCGTGCTCTACGCCCAACTGACGAGCGGCAAGCCCGCCAAAATCACGAGTCGAACGCAGGGCTCCGATCACGCGGAGTACTTCGAACTCATCATCGACACCGACACGAATGAGCCCGAAATCCGCGACTCACGGGCGACAACGTGGGACCGAACCCACGGCACGCGCATCGAGCTGGAGATGGAGGCCAACATGCGCGCGCGTCAGCAACTGCACGACTACATCAAACACACCGCCGTTGTCAACCCACACGCCAGAGTCGAACTGCGCGAACCCGGCCTCGACGAACCGCTCAAATTCGAGCGTGGCACCGATCAGTTGCCGGCCGAAACCAGTGAAATCCGCCCCCATCCCCATGGCGTCGAACTCGGAACGCTCATCAAAATGTTGAATGCAACCGAGTCGTACTCGGTGTCGGGGTTTTTGCAGGAGGAGTTCACCCGCGTCGGCAAAAAAACGGCATCGAAGGTCATCGACTCGTTTCGCGACCGACACTTCGGCCGTGAACTCTCGTGGCCGACGCCGACCCACAGCGTCGACATCGCGGAGCGGGTGACCGAGGCGGTTTCGAACAAAGGCCAGACCGCGACCAACGCATTTGCAAGCGGAATCGAGGAGATCCTTCGCGGTCGTGAGCGAACCGCTTACTCGGAACTCGTCGCCATCATCGACACCGTCGCCGACGAGGTCGAAGACGAGACGGGTCGGACGTTTGGCTCGACCGTCAGGGAAAATGCGGTTGCGGCGGCGTGGGGCGAACTCACCGCATATGGGAGTGAAGCCGACTCAAACGGAGCGGACGCGAGCGAGTCGGACGCATCCGACGAGGCCGACACGGCCGACGGCCGTGATTTTCTCACCCCAGCGCTCTACACCCTGGTTGACGACGCGACCAGCACGCGAAAGGACGACGCGACCGTTCAGGCGATTGCCGAACGACTGGCTCGGCGGTTCGACGCGCTTGACGATCCGCGGTTTCGGCTCACCCACAGTGCGCTGGTGGCGATGGTCGACGATGTCGGCGATGCGACCGCCGACTACGACGGAGCGACCGTCGGCGACACCGCCCGCGAGAACATCGTCGACGCTCTCTGGTCGGCCTCGCGGACGGTTCCCGATGCGGTGCCGAAAGTTCGCGAGATTTCGGGCGACCGCGACACCTCGAGCGAACTGCTGGAGGCCATGCGCGAAACCGATATTCTCGCGCCGCCGACGGACTGTCTCTCGCCGATCACGGCCGAACTCGTCGAAGCCGGCCTCCGAAAGGAGTACAACGCGGACTTCTTTGCGGCCGCCACCCGCGACGCGGAGGTTCACGGCGGCGACCCCTTCATCGTCGAAGCCGGCATCGCCTACGGCGGCGAACTCAAAAGCGAGGGAAAAATCGACCTGCTCCGGTTTGCCAACCGGGTGCCGTTGGTCTACCAGCAGGGTGCCTGTGGCTCGACCGACGTGGTCAAACGCATCGGCTGGCGCAACTACGGCCTCGACCAACCCGGCGGCAGCGGCCTACCGAACGGCCCCGCGGTGTTGATGATTCACGTCGCCTCGACGAACGT
>CAYWFO010000157.1:0-3555 GCA_964457485.1 uncultured Haloferacaceae archaeon
CACAGTTTCGGAGGATAGGCTCGTTAGGAGTTAGATTGGCGACGATTTGTTGTGTATTCTATTCTAAAGATACTAATCTAGCGGCCTATCGCCACAATTATCGGATAAGTACGGGGAATTCCGCAGATTTCGTTGCGGCAGAACAGCGTTGCTACTCCTTAGGGCGGGCTCAGAGGGTTCTCAGTCGGCTAATCAACTGGGATCAGTGCTGAGCAAACCAACTCGACACACTCACCAGCCGTCAGAACAGGTTCGTAGTCCATCTCACCGTCGACACCGGCTTTCAGCAAGAAATCGGTGAGCCGCCAGATATTGAACAATAGCACGGCGAACACGAAGTAGAACAACCTCACCCTGTAGTCCTTCGAGGACGTCTTCGCTAGGAAGTCGCCCTTGATGCTCTTGTACTCGTTTTCAATCTGCCAACGGCGGCTGTAGCGTCGACAGAACGTCTCAGCCTCATCCGGCCCGACTCTGAGATTCGTCGCAAAGACGGTTGTCCCATCACCTTTCGTTGATGGCACGTACAGGAACTGCATCGAGTGGCTCCCTGTCTCAACGTGAACAGACGCCGATTCCACCGCGACATTCCGTTCGTCAGCCTCCATCGTCTCAATGATATCCTGTTCAGTGCTGTTGATTCGCTTTGGGATGAGATAATTCACTCCGAGATTTGAGAGTGTCTGGTAGACTCGCTGGGCATCGAATTCTCGATCACAGAGTACCGTCTCAATTGGGACGTGTTCTTTCGCTTGTGTCACGAGTCGGCGGACGACCCGGTGGATCTGATTCGGCGGGTTCTCGTCCCATGCTGAACTCTCACGGATAGGTTCGACAGCTATGACGAGCGGGATATTCAGCCCAACAATCGATAGCGTGGCGAATTTGAACGCTCGGTCGTCTTGATTGAGCCCACTAACCATCGACATCCCGTCGACATCGCCGTAGTATGGGACGGTCGTAATGTCGATAGCAGCTGTGACTGGTCGACGGAACGAGGCCTCAGACTCGATCACCGAGAGCAGCCGGTCGGTCGCCACGTCAAATCCATCAACTATCTCCGCTGGCTCGAATTGCTTGACAGCTCTGAGATGCGTATCCCCATGTGGACTGCCGTCCGCCCCGTGTCGATACTGGAACCGGGTTGCACCCTGTGGAGTTCCACAGCTAACCATCCCCATGAACGTCTGTAACTCGAAGAATTGCGTATCCTCGTAGGTGGCGTTCTCCGCGCGACCGGAATCGAACCCGTCAAAGCCGTGGTCACGAGCGAGTCGGGTCGTCCGATAGATCTGCTCATCAGTGAACTCTCGACCAGCTGCCTCGTATTCCTCGGTGGAACGGTCCTCTTCGTCGACAACCTCAGATTTCGGCCGAACGCCAGGAGCCGAGAAATCGCGGTCGTGGGCCTCTTTGACGACGAAGTGGGCGGCGATCTGAACGAACTCGCGGATACCGTCGTCGAAGCGTTTGCGCCACGTTCGCGACAGCACGGACTCGTCGGGGACCCGATCTAAACCCAACGGCTCAGCGAGCTCCTGATACCGAGCCAATGCCCGATAACTGTCACCGGTAATTTCCCGGTAAATGAGGAGTCGGACCATCCCGAGAAACGTATGCGGAGCAGGGTGCCACGCTGGATACCCATCATCAAGTAATTCAGCTCGAACCGTACTCTCTGCGATACTCGACGGGAGAGAGTCGCCTGTTTTCAACTGTTCAGTGATTTCGATCCCCGCACTGTAGGCATCGGTCATCCGGCGGGCACGTTCTGAAAGTGGGTCCAACAAGTCCGGCATCGAGTGTCCACTGCGCCGTCGCGACAGAAGTGACTGCGGTCTCGTCTGTCCCACCCATCGGTCATCGATGGGGGTTCGTACCGAGGTTCACGAACTATCGTAGAACCACAGGTTACAGCGAATGGGTGTGAAGTCTGAACGGATTCCAGACCTAACCAGATGATCACACCTACTGATGGGAGATCAGCTCTCACAGGCCTTCATTCGAGGATATTTCGGCTGAATTTCTGTGCAGCGTCACTGGATAGTTCTACGTGAATATCAGGATGTCAATGCCGTCGACCGCTCAACTTTCGAATATGGACGAGGCCACCAGCAGCGAAGGTAGCCGACTGTACCACGTCGAGGTCGCTGCCAACGCATCGACCGAAATGTACTCGTCGGCCTGATGAGCCGTTTCGCTGCCGACGGCGGCCTCGACAGCCGGAATTCCAATCTCGCGAAGCTTTTTCACGTCGCCGCCGCCAGTCGCACACTGGCGGAACACCCGCTGGTCGCCGACGGCCCCGCCGGCTTCGATGACCGTCTCGACGAACGGATGGTCGGGATCGGAGTAAGTTCCCTCCTGAATGGAGGTCGAGGTAATCGAGATGTCGGGTTTCGCACTGATGCAGGCGTTGATTCGTTCGAACACTGCATGTGTCGACGCGCCGGGTGTCACTCGAACGTCGACCTGTGCGGTCGCCGTCTGCGGAACGCTGTTGACTGTCGAGCCACCTTCGAGCCGCCCGAGGTTGACCGTTGGATACCGAAAGAGATCCTTAGAGGCCAGCGGTGTCTCCTCGGAGCAGGTGTTGTAGTAGGAAATTGTTTCGTCGACGATCTGTTCGACCGGCTCCGGATAGTCGAGTTGGCCTGTCGTGATCGCTTCCCGGCAGACCGACATCACCTTATAAAGGCGGTCGACAGCATTTGTACCGCACATTGGCCGCGATCCGTGGGCGGCTTGGCCGGTTGCTTCGAGCGTTAGCCAGAGTCGACCCTTGTCGGCAATCGCCACCGAGTAGCGGTCGTCGGTTGCAGTTGTCTCGCCAACGACAGCGGCGTCGGCACTGATCGCGTCGGCCGCAAGCACGCGGTCGATGCCATCCTCGCCGCCGGTTTCCTCGTCGCTGACGAACGCGAACTGGAGGGTGATCGGTGGCCGCTTGTCGGCAGTGGCGAACCGCCGAAGCGTCTCGACCATCGCGGCAACCGCGCCCTTCATATCTGTGGCCCCTCGGCCGTAGATCCGGTCGCCTTCGCGCTCACCAAGCGGGTCGTAGCTCCATGCCTCGGCCTCGTAGGGGACGGTGTCAACGTGGCCCTCGTACAATAGCGTCCACTCGCTGTCTCCGGGGATCGTCGCTACGAGATTGGGTTTGCCGTCGACGGTCTCGATCCACTCGGTGTCGACGCCCCACTCCAGGATGACACCTTCGAGCCACGCCAATAGCTCGGCGGTCTCGCCGGGCGGGTTCTGCGTATCGAACGCCAGGAGATCGAGCGTCGACTCGACGAGTCGCTCGCGGCGGGCTGTGTCAGTTCGGGACGGGTGGTGTTGGGTCATGAGAGGTGGCTCTGGGGAGTGGAGGTCGAGGGGAAAAACGGAGCGTGGTGTGACTACTTAACAGCCGCCGCCTGCACCGCAGGCGCTGCCGTAGTCGATACCGGTCTCGCGGCTGATGGCGTCGTTACACCGCATCAACAGCGAGTTGAACTGGAATCGGCTCTGTTCTTGTTGGGCGTTGCGAAGCTCCTCGCCGAGCTCCTCGGC
>CAYWFO010000158.1:0-3553 GCA_964457485.1 uncultured Haloferacaceae archaeon
CACTGGAGTGCGACTGGATTGGCCTATGTGCTCGCGGCGATCGGGCTGTTCATGCTTTTCGAGCTCTACATTCGGTCGGCGTATGACACACGCCCGCTTTCGGTCTTAGCGGGACTGATCGCGCTTCCAGTAGTTTTCGATATCATCGCGGTGTCGACCCCGCGTTTCATCAACTTCATTTATGCACCCATCGGGGTTGCAATCTTCGCGGTCGGCGTACTCGTGGTCTTCCAAGAGCGGCTGGCCGCCGTGAGTACTGCGCTGCCCGACGGTACTGCCTCCGTGTATCTCGATGCTGACCGGCGGATCCAGGATGCATCCGAGGCGGCAAAAGACCTGTTTCCCGCACTCGAACACGCCACAGGCAAGCCAATTGCCGACGTTCTTCCCGCAGTCGCCGATCATGTTGAGAGCCCCGGAGCGATTCTTGAACAGGGCGACAAGCCGCGGTACTATCTTCTCGAGACCAACCCGGTGCGGCTGGTTGGCTCGGCGGCACAGGTGCTTACCTTTACCGACGTGACCGAACTCGAACGGACGCGGCGGGACCTGCGTGAGAAAGAACGCGAACTCAGCACGCAAAACGAACTGTACCGCGCGATTCTCTCCGCGAGCTTTGCGTTTGTTTACCGGGTTGACACTGACCGGTCGCTCACGTTTGTCTCTGAACCGGTTGCGGAGGTGCTGGGCTATGATCCGGACATGCTGGTCGGCGAACCGATTGACGCCGTCGCACCGACTGACGATGTTGCCGAGCAAGCGCGGCAGTATACTGATGACGTGCTGGCTGGCGAGGCGATTCGACTGCGGGATTTCCCACTCCAACACCGGGATGGTCGGGAGGTATTCGTTGACATTCAGGTTGTGCCTATCTATGATCCGTCCGTTGCAGAGTCGGAGCGGACTGCCGACGATACCGTCGGCGCACAGGGCATGGTTCGCGAAACGACCGACCGTCATCGGCGGGAAGCACTCATTAGCGTCATCAACCGCGTGTTGCGGCACAACGTCCGGAACGAACTCACGGTCATCAACGGCCGGGCAGCGATGCTGGCTGAGAAACTCGACGGCCAGCCGGCAGCAAGCGCCGAGAAGATCGTTGCAGCCGGCAATCGGCTGCTCAATCTCTCCGAATCGGCCCGCAAAATCGAACAGAGCCGCGAGCAGTCGCCCGAGTTAGCGTCTCACGACATCGTTCCGATGCTCGAGACGGCAGTCGAACAGATCGAAGACCAGTATCCGACAGCCACGCTGTCGGTCGACTCACCGACCGAAGCGATGGTGCTCACGAAACCGCGGGTCACAACCGCGATCAGTGAACTGCTCGATAATGCTGCCAAACACAGTGGCGACGCGCCAAACATCAATATCAAGGTGACAACCGATCCCGACTGGGTCACGGTTACGATCGTTGACGACGGCCCCGGACTGCCCGACGGTGAGCGCGAGGTTTTACGGACTGGCGCGGAAGACCCTCTCGCCCACGGTAGCGGACTCGGACTCTGGCTTGCCAACTGGATCGTTACCACACTCGATGGCGATATCGAGATTCTCGATACCGTGAACGGCACGACGGTCGAAATTCGACTGCCGAACGCGAACACCTAACTACCGGTTCCAGTACGACACTGTTGTTTTGCGTGTCTTCTGGCGCATTCGTAGTCAACTACCACCGTCGCACCTGATGGGGAAGCACCAACACTGCGCAAGTGAAAAATTAGGGCGAACAGATGTCGACGAAGTTGCGGAGAATCCGCAGGCCGGTCTCGCCGCTTTTTTCGGGGTGGAATTGTGTTCCAAAAACCGTTCCCTCGTCGTTTGCGATTACCGCGGGAAACTCCACGCCGTAGTCACTGGTGGCGACAACCGCGTTCGGATCCTCCGGGGCGGCGTAGTACGAGTGGACGAAGTAGGCGTACTCGCCGTCGACGGAGCCGGTGGATCCGTCTGCATCCGCGTTCGAAGACCCCGCGCTGTCGACCCCGGAAACGATCGGGTGCTCGCGCGTGACGTGCAACTCGTTCCAGCCCATGTGGGGCACTTTTTGATCGATGTCGAAGCGAACATTGGTTCCGGGCACGAAATTCAACCCCTCAACGTCGCCCTCGCCGGCGTGTTTGGATTCTTCGCTCGAACCGAGCAACATCTGCATCCCGAGACAGACCCCGAAAATGGGTTGGCCCCGGTCGGCCGCGTCGGCGAGCGCCTCGCGGTAGGGGCCGGCGTTATCCATTCCTTCGCGGAACGCGCCGACGCCGGGCAGCACAATGCCGTCGGCGTCGACGAAGCTGTCGGGATCGTCGGTGATTGTGACGCTCGCGCCCGCCCGTTCGAGCCCGCGGGTAACACTCCGAAGGTTGCCAAGGCCGTAGTCGACAACGACGACATCGGCGGTCGTCGTCTCGGGTGGAGTCATGTTCATACCTCCCGTTTGATGCCAACCGGCAAGTTCCTTTCCGTTCGAACAATGCGGGAAAGCCGACGGGGTGACCGATACCGACCGGTTTCAGCAGCCGAGTGTTCGTCCGGTGATAGCCGGTTGAACGGCCGCCCGGTCGCATGGCCACACCGTCGACCAATCGACGCCGTCGCGTCGGGTTACTCCTCGTGGATGTCGAGATCGAACTGCTCGTTTTCGGTGACCGCGTTGAGAACGACACTCGTGTTCGACTCGCGAATGTCGACATCAGTAAGCAGTTCCTTGATCTGACTGTTCATGCCGTCTGTGTCTGTGAATTTGCCGATCGCAATAATGTCGTAATCACCGGTAACCTCGTACACGCTGACCATCTGTTTTTGTGCACGAAGCCGCTCGGTGATTGCTGGCAGCGCGCTTCCTTCGACCTTGAGATGGATGACCGCGGTCACGTCGTAGCCGAGCGCGTCATAGTCGACGATCGGCGTATAGCCGTTGACGACACCGTCGGCTTCGAGATCACGCAAGTGATTTGAAACCGTCGTTACAGAAACATCAAGTTCTTCGCCGAGGCTCCGGAGACTGGCCCGACCGTTTCCTAGCAGTGCATTGATCAACTTGGCATCGAGGTTTTCGTACGTCATTACAGTTACTGACGGACGGGGGGCATTAGAATTTTACGAATATACAGTTTCTTAGATAAAGGGGGCGTAATTGCACTAAGCGACAAGATCTTTATACTGGCAGTAAAACGCTTATCTGTCCATAACATGACGGATACTAACGTTGCCACAGATGGTGGACTGACCGAAAAAGAACAGGCCGTGATCGACGAAATCGAGGAGAAGGACATTGACTTCCTCCGTCTGCAGTTTACGGACATTCTTGGGGTCGTCAAGAACGTCTCAATTCCAGCCCGGCAGGCTGAAAAAGCGTTCACTGACGGCATTTATTTCGACGGCTCCTCGATCGAGGGGTTCGTCCGCATTCAAGAATCCGACATGCGGCTCAAGCCCGACCCGGACACGTTCGCGATTCTCCCGTGGAGACAGAAAGAAGAAAGCAGCTCCGCGCGTCTTATTTGTGATATCATCAACACGTCGACTGGCGAGCCGTTCGAGGGCGACCCACGCTATG
>CAYWFO010000159.1:0-3549 GCA_964457485.1 uncultured Haloferacaceae archaeon
ATGTTCGGAATCGAACTGACGCCCGAACACCCAATTGAACGGCTCACCGAACTCGGCGTGCTGGCCGAGTCCGCTGGCTTCGATACGCTCTTTTCATCGTGTCACTACAACAACCGCGACGCGTTTGCCGCGCTGCACCACATCGCCGCCGCAACCGACGACCTCCGCGTTGGCCCCGGCGTCGCCAACCCCTTCGAAATCCATCCGGTCACGCTGGCCTCGAAGGTGGCGACCATCGACGAGGCGAGTGGGGGCCGAGCAGTGTTCGGCATCGGACCGGGCGATCCCTCGACGCTCGCCAATCTCGGCTACGCTGACGACCGTGGACTCAGACCCGTTCTCGAAGCGTTCAAAACCGCCCAGAAACTCTGGGCCGGCGAGCGCGTCGACGCCGACGGCACATTCGAGGCGGCGAACGCCGGACTCAACTACGAACCGCCGAGCGGCGCGAACATTCCGGTGTACGTCGGCGGCGAGGGGCCGCACATGTGCCGGATGGCCGGCAAACACGCCGGTGGCCTGCTGTTCAACGGGTCGCACGAGGATGATCTCGCGTGGGCGCGCGAGCAGGTCGAACAGGGGAAAGCGGATCGCCCCGACTCGCGCGGCGAGTTCGACCTCGCCGCGTACGCGAGCGTCAGCGTCGACGACGATCGCGAGGCCGCCCGCGAGGCCGCCCGACCCCCGGTCGCGTTCATCACCGCCGGCGCAGCCCCGCCCGTGTTGGCGCGCCACGACATCGACACGGAAGCGGCCACCGAAATCGGCGAAAAAATCAGTGCCGGCGAGTTCTCGGCGGCGTTCGAACGGGTAACGCCCACCATGACCGACGCCTTCTGTATGGCCGGCACGCCCGACGAGGTGGCCGAACGGATGGCTGCGGTCACCACCCACGTCGACAGCATCGTCGTCGGTTCGCCGATCGGTCCCGATCTCGACAGCGCGATCGAACTCGCGGCAACAGCGTACGAACGAGCGACGCGCTGAACCGTTCGGATGGCGTCGGGGCCAGAAAGCCTCTTGAATGAGTCAAAGTTGGAGTGATCGGATCGCTTGAACGGAAGGGCGATTGGTGGGACGAGTCGGTGTCGACGCCGACGGTAATTGGGGCGGCCGAAGGGTGGGCTGGTGACGACACGACTTCGCTGAATGAAAGACGCCGTCATCGCTGGCGTGAGGCTTATGTGTGTTGCCATCACATCCCGCAGCAATGAGTTCTTCAGCCGCAACGGGATCACGGCTCACACTCGATCTGTGGCATCCCAACTGTTGGGCGATCGAAGCCACACGTGATGTCCCGGGCGGTATTTTAGCCCACGCGATATACAACCGACCGACTGCAGCAGAACAGACCGGCGAAGTCAACGGACTGTTTACCGCGTTTGGCGACACCACCAAAGAAGTCACCACGTTGCTCGATCATATCAAGTCCTCGCCGCACAGCGGCGACCTCATGGAGCTACAAAAGCGGTTTGGGGCGGGCCACAACGCGCCGGGGAATGTCGTTCGCGAGTTCTTTCTCGAGTACAATCCTGGCGACATGGTGTGTCCGGTCTTGCTGCGTCACGGCTTTGTCCACAGCGCGCCGGTTCGTATTGAGGACGGCCGAGAGGTGTGGGAGGTCTGTTTTGCGGGCGAGCGCAGCGACATTGAACCAGCACTCGACGGCGTTCGCGAGGATGCCGGTGCGAATGTCGAAATCAAACGTATTACCGCAACGGGCGAGGTTCGCCAGCCGGTTCGACAGCGTCGACACGACGCGCTCACACCGACCCAGCGGGAGGTGTTCGATCTGGCCCGCAGCGAGGGCTACTACGAGTGGCCACGGGGCACCTCAACCAGAGACCTCGCCGAGATTCGAGGAGTCTCGAAAACAACGCTGCTCGAACACCTCAGAAAGGCCGAATCGAAACTCCTCGATCCCGCCGACAAAACGGGATAACTGAACGCTACCGGCCGACGATCGCGCGTAGCGCAAACAACGCGTTCTCCTTGCGCTCACGAAGGCGTCGGTAGAAGTACGATGCCCATTTGCTTCCGTACGGAATATACTGGTAGACCGGAACTCCGTCGGCCGCCAGTTCGCGCTGGGCCGCCTCGCGAACGCCCATGAGCATCTGCACCTCGTAGTCGGTTCCGTACTCGGCGTGACGCTCGGCGGCGAACTCGATCATCGCCGGATCGTGGCTACCGACGGCGATTTGGCCGTCGTCGAACTCGCGGAAGGCGTACCGGAGCAGGTCGCGGTAGGCCTCGTCGACGGCCGCTTTGCCTTTGTGAGCGACCGACGCCGGCTCGTCGTATGCCCCCTTGACCAACCGCACTTTGCCCGGGAGGTCGGCGAGGCGCTCGACATCCTCGCGCGTTCGTTTGAGGTTTGCCTGCACACAAACTCCCACGGTGCCGTCGGTCGCGAGCGTCTGTGTCTCGAACGCATCAAGCGTGACATCCGTCGTGGGATGATCTTCCATGTCGATCCAGACGAACCGGTCGTGTCGCTCGCCGGCGTCAACGATCGACTGGAGGTTCGAACGAAACACGTCGTCGCCGATGTCGAGCCCGATCTGTGAGGGTTTGACCGAAACACAGCCGTCGACGCTGCGGTCGGCCAACGAGCCGAGCAGATTGATGTACGCCTGCGTGTCGGCGGCGGCGTTTTCGCGGTCCGAATAGTGTTCGCCAAGCAGATTGAGTATGCCGGCAACACCGTCATCATTGCAGAAAGCCACGTGGTCGATTGCCGCGTTCGGCGTTTCGCCGGCGACGAATGAGGATGCGATCGGTGGGATCATACAAAAAGAAACGAACGACTCGGTTCTCAATACCGACCCTACCATACTATTCACAAATTTCTGCTTTGGAAATAAAAGGGCAGAATCGCCGACCATGGAAGGGGGAAGGTTAATACCCATACTCTACAACCCAAATCTATGGCAGACGATACCATGAGAAATCCCGATCGGCGAACACTCCTCAAAGCGTCCGGTGCAGCGAGTATGCTTGCGCTTGCGGGCTGTGTGAGTACCGGGAACGGTGACGATGGCGACGAACCGAGCGAGGATGAGGACATCTACTCGATCGGGATGATCGATTCGCTGACCGGTTCATTGGCGGATTTCGGCGAGCGAAACCAGCGTGCCGTCGAAATAGCGCTCAATGATGTCAATGATGTGGGTGTTCGTGGTGGCGAACTCGACATCATCGTCGAGGACTCGGAGGGACAGAGCCAAGGCGGCGTTTCGGCGGCACAGAAACTCGTCAATCAAGACGGCGTGCCGTTCGTCATCGGCGCGGTCGGCTCGGGTGTATCGCTGGCGATTTACGAGAGCGTGATCCAGGATACCGATGTCGTCCAACTCAGCCAGAACTCCACGGGGCTCGGATTGACCGACTTCCCCGGACTGCTTCGGATGTCGCCGAGCGGCCGAACGCAGTCGATTGCGCTTGCGGACATCATCTTCAACGAGGACGAGTACGACGAGGTTGCGGTGACCTACATCAACGACGAGTTCGGTGAAAGCCTCTATGACGCCTTCGAGGAGGCCTACG
>CAYWFO010000160.1:0-3480 GCA_964457485.1 uncultured Haloferacaceae archaeon
CTTGGAACTCGCCATCGGTCTGTGGAATGTAGTTCATTGTCCCACAGCGTTGGCACTCAAAGGCCGAGTCGGTGATTTTCGGTCTGACGTCTGTTGCCTTCCGGACGATTCCCTGGATGGAGACGAGTTTCCCGATGTGATTGTCGTGCACGCGAATGCCACGAATATCAACTGATTCGGGCAGGTTTTCGAGCCGGACGTGTGCGTTGCCCAGTTTGACATCGGCAGGCAGATCGTACAGGCGCAGCGCCTCTTCGGCGTACTCTTGAATCTGGTCGGGCTGAGAGAGATAGTCTTCGGCGAGATCGGGGTCAAAGGTGTAGAGATCGTCGTAATCGATGTACAGCGAGCGTTTTTCGTTCGGATACTGTTGGGCGAGTTCGCCGATTTCGTCGCGATAGTAGTTGCGGAAGAACTGAATAAACCGATCGGTGAGTTCCTGATTGCCAGCCTGAGCCATTGGATGAGCCGTATGCCGTCATCACGTATGAAGGTCCGGTTCACCTCCGCAGTCGGCTGACGTGTGGCCCATCTCTTCGTGTCGAAACCACGATTTTCAAAACATGACGGCTCGAACACGGTGTATGACCGCATCTACTGGCGCTGGTTCACGTGAGGAATCGGCCAGTCACGACGTCGTCGTTGTCGGTGGCGGGATGGCCGGACTGACGGCGGCAACGTTCACCGCTCGCGCAGGCGTCTCGACGCTTGTTCTCACCCACGGCGAGTCGATTCTCCGGCGCAACGCGTTTCTCGAAAACATGCCCGGATTTCCCGCCGGCGTCAACAGCCGGCTGTTTGCCGATATGCTTCGCGCACAGGCGACACGCAACGGCGCGGAGATACAAACTGGCCGCGTCGTCGACGTCAGCGGGAGTCTTGACGAGCAGTTTACGGTCACTGTCGACGCCGACACCGAGGCTGTCGCCATCGTTGAAAAGCGCGATAGCGACGCTGCCGCCAACGCCGGTGCGGGCACGCCCAACGGTACTGGTCGCGCCGCGACGACAACTCGTCTCATCCACGCCGACCGAATCATTGTCGCCTCGTGGGCTGACATCGACTATCTTGACGGACTGCATATCGAGCGTCGTGACGCCGGAAGCAAGACGTATCTCGATGCGGATGGTGTCGGCCGAACGAGCGTTCCGGGACTGTACGTTGCGGGACGGCTCACCGAGCGCTATCACCAGGCCGTTATCGCGGCCGGCAGTGGTGCGGAGACGGCAATCACACTGATACACGACGCGGAAGTACCGTTTTACAACGACTGGGTCGTTCCCGAGGGCTACTTCACCGACCGTGGCCGAGAGGTGCCACCGGGCTGTGAGGAGATCGACGCCACCGAACAGGGGGCCAGACAGGCCGCCTCGCGAGCGGCCATGCGGGAGTATTTCGCGGAGCCCCACGAGGACGTTCAGCGAACCCATCCCAGCCTCGTTGACGACGAACTGGGCCGTGTTGAGCGTGGTGACTGGTAACGGTTTTCACCAGACACTACTATCGGGTGATTTTATGTATTATCGTTGAACAGTGTCTGCTATGGTGCTGACACAATCGCTCAACAGCGTCCTGCAAGTCGGAGAGGCCATTGAACTCGTCGTCCTGCTCATTCCACTGCTCATCACCGTTATTACACTCGCGGGGATGTGGAAGACCTTCGTCAAGGCCGGCAAGCCCGGCTGGGCGGCACTTATTCCGTTCTATAACCTCTGGGTGTTGATCAAAATCACCGACAACGAGTGGTGGTGGTTCGTGCTGTTCTTGATCCCCATTGCCCAGATCGTCGCCGTCATAAAGATCAGTCTCGATTTGGCCAAGTTGTTCGGTCAGGGAATCGTCTTCGGCATCGGCCTCTGGCTGTTCCCGTTCGTGTTCTGGCCGCTGCTCGGTTTTGGCGATTACCGATTCCAGGGAAGCCGGTTCTGAGAGGCGCAATCTCGTCGACCGACGCGTTTTGTCCGGCGTCGCTCCCCGAGAATCACTGACAGTCCGAACGCCTATTTACTCACCACCCGATTGACGAACGAATGCTTGACGGGCTCAACATTGCACTCGGCGTCACCGGCAGCATCGCCGCGGTGAAAACAGTCGAACTCGCCCACGAACTCCGTCGTCAGGGCGCGTCCGTCCGCGCAGTGATGAGCCCCAGCGCCAGCGGCATCATCCACCCCTGGGCCGTCGAGTTCGCCACCGAGCACGACGTCATCTCCGAGATCACGGGCCGGGTCGAACACGTCGACCTTTGCGGCCGCGAGGGCTGGGCCGACGTCTTCCTGATCGCGCCCGCCACCGCCAACACCGTCGGAAAAATCGCCGGCGCAATCGACGACACTCCCGTGACGACTACGGCGACCACCGCTCTCGGCGCGGGCGTGCCGGTCGTCATCGCGCCCGCGATGCACGAGCCGATGTACGATCATCCCGGCGTCCTCGAGGCCATCGCCCGCGTCGAATCTTGGGGCGTCGACTTCGTCGACCCGCGAATCGAAGAGGGCAAAGCCAAAATCGCCACCGAGGGGGCCATCGTCACCGCGCTCGCACGCGCGACAACTGACCAAACGCTCGCCGGCCGCCACGTCATCATCACCAGCGGAGCCACGAGCGAAGCAATCGATCCGATCCGCGTGCTGACGAGCCGCGCCTCGGGGACGACTGGCCGTGGGGTCGCCCGCGCCTGTTACGTTCGCGGTGCTGACGTCACCCTCGTCCACGATGGCCCCGCGGTCGACTACGCCGACACGGTAACCGTCGAGAGCGCGGCCGAGATGCTGACGGCCGTCGAAGCACGTGCAGCCGACGCTGATGCCCTGATTTCGGCGGCCGCGATCTCGGATTATACGGTTGCGAAAGCCGACAACAAACTTCGCTCGGGCGAGCCTCGAACGCTCGAGTTGGAGCCGACGCCGAAGCTCTTGGATACGGTTCGCAATTCCCACCCCGAGCTGACGATGGTCGGCTTCAAGGCCGAAACCTCGGACGAGGATCAGGCCATGGTCGACCAAGCGGCCGATCTCCGTGACCGGCTCGATCTCGCCTTCGTCGTCGCCAACGACGCCAGCGTGATGGGCAGCGACGAGACGCGTGCGTTGCTGGTTGAACGCGGAGCCACTAGCGTCGATGACTGTCCGGTCGTCACCGGCTCGAAAGCCGAGTTAGGCAGACAGATCGCCGAGAAACTGGCTGCCTCGCTCGCCAATTAAGCCAGCATCGCCTCGACGGCCCCCTCGATGAGGAGCTGAATCTCACTGGAGAAAAAGCCGAGCGTCAGTCCGAGGAAGGCCCCCAGCGAGACCGCGATGAGCATTCCGGTCGTGATCGACGCGCGGTCGACGTCTTCGCCCGCGAAGGGATGGAAGTAGATCCGGTTGATAAACGGCAAGATGTAGCCCGCTGTCAGCAGCGAACTGACCAACACGAGCGCGGAGACGACCCACAGCCCCTCTTCGAACGCGCCGAGCGCGATATACCATTTGCCGG
>CAYWFO010000161.1:0-3451 GCA_964457485.1 uncultured Haloferacaceae archaeon
CAGCAACCCGCGTGGAGAGAACGCTTACCGCGGATTCGAGCCGTCCGCGTGGTTTTTGACGGTCGTATAGGCCTCTTGGAGCTGTTTGAACGCCGCCGAGGAGCCGCCGCGGTCGGGATGCGTTTCTTTCGCACGCTCGCGGTAGGCGCGACGGACGGCCGCCGCTGACGCCCCTGGCTGGAGCCCGAGTTCATCGTAGGCGGCCGCGACCGCCAGATCGACCGACTGCGACCCC
The DNA here is from genome assembly GCA_964457485.1 of uncultured Haloferacaceae archaeon. Lineage (GTDB taxonomy): Archaea > Halobacteriota > Halobacteria > Halobacteriales > Haloferacaceae > PL-Br10-E2g29. The sequence continues at coordinate 236 of CAYWFO010000161.1, forward strand.
GATGGCGGACGGCTGTCGGCGGGCACCTCGAACGGAAGGCGACTGCCGAGTTGGCCGACCGGCATCTCGTCCTCACAGAGAATCACGTGCGTCTCGGTCGGATCGAGCCCGAAAAACACCCGCGGGTCGAACGTGATTGCCACGTCCCGGTCGGCGAGATAAAACGCAACCGTGTACTCGCCGTGAGTGTACTCCTCAATAAACGGCTCGTCGATGGCGGTGAGATAGCGGCGAATCTCGGCGTGTCGCCGCAGCGAGCCGTCAACACGAGTGCCGCCATGGTCGGTGTTCGGAAACAGCCGACTCCCGAAATAAAACACGACGGCGACGAACAGAGAGGTAATCACGCCGAGAATAAGCCCAAAAAACAACCACGGCGGAATGGCCTCGAAAAGCCACGGCGGAAACAGGCTCGAAAGCGGTGAGAGCACATCGGCTGTAGGATGTCCGCGCTAAAGAAACGCTCGGGACGGCGTCGACAGCGCGCCGTCGGTTTACAGCACGCCTTCGGCTTTCAGGCCCGCAATCGCGTCGTCGACGAGTTCCTCAACGCTCTCGTAGGGGAACGACTGATGACCGTTGAGCGTCGTCGCCAACTCCATCGCGCTCATGGTTCGGTCGCCCGCGGTGAACGTCGTGCCCGGCCCGTCGGGGAGTGCGGGAACGAGATCCATCTGGCCGGTCACCGGGTAGTCCGCCCCCTCAAAAGCCGCCGTGAACTGCTCGCGAAGTTCGCGCTCTACGTCTGACATACTCCTACGTGGCGGTATCTGCGACAAAAGGGTTGCGGAACCGCCAGTCTGCGAAGACAGACGCGGGCGACGCCGTCGCCGGGGGGCAACACCGACATGGAACCAAAGTATTGACTACCATCGGTTCCCAACCGATCACTATGAGCGACAACGACGCGGTTTCACGGCGGGGCGTCCTCCGGGCGGCCGCCGGCACAACCGCTGCGGCGGGAGCCGCAAGCGCCACGGCGAACACGGTCGCCGCCCAGGAGATGCCAGAGTGGGGATACAGTGCAGACGTCGACGGCGGCCACGAGGATCGCCGTGGAGAGGACGAAGTCACCGTGCAAGTCGGTGCGCAAGGAAACGGCGGTGCGCTCGCATTTTCGCCCGCCGGTATCTGGATCGATCCCGGCACGACCGTAACGTGGGAGTGGACCGGTGAGGGCGGCGAACACAACGTTGCTACCGTTGATGGCCCCGCCGGCCTCGACAGTGATCTCACGGCGGAAGCGGGATTCACCTACGAGTACGAGTTCACCGAGGACGACGAGGGAATCACCGCCTACGTCTGTGAACCACACGAGGCACTCGACATGAAAGGCGAGGTCGCCGTCGGCGACGACGTGCCAACGGCCGACGCCGGCGGTGGCGGTGGTGGCGGCGCACCACAGATTCCCGACTCGGCGCGAACGCTTGGTGTCGCGACGTTCGTTGCGATGGTCTCGACGCTCGGCTTTGCGTTCTTCTTCCTCAAATACGGCGGCGACTACGAAGACAGCGGCTGAGTCGCAGGTCGCCCGCTTAGAACAGCCCGTAGTTCTCGATTGCCGTTCGGTAGCAGCCAACGTACTGACTCGTGATCGTCTCGTAATCGTAGCGGGCGTACGCCTCGTCGATCGTGCGGCGCTCGAACGAGCCCGCCTCCCGGATTGCCGCCGCGAGCTCCTGTGGCGAGGACACCAACTCGCCGCGTGTGTCGGGAAGTCGTGATTTCTCCTCGACGAGTTCGTGGGCTGCCGACGCGACACCGTACTGCGCGATGCCGACACAGCCACACGCAAGCGCCCACAGCAGGTCGGTCGCAAACGGCGCGATCTCGGCGGTGTGTGCAAACACATGCGCGCCCCGGAGAATCGCCACCCGTTCGGCATCGCTCACGTCGCCAACGAATTCGACTCGGTCGGCAATACGGAGGTCGGCGGCGGTTCGTTTGGCGTCGTCAATCGCCGGCCCGTCGCCAATGATCGCCGCACGCCAGTCGCGCTGGCGGAGTTCGGCCAGCGCCAAGAGGAAGGTTTCGACGTTGCTCTCGGCGTCGAGTGTTCCGCTGTGGGCGAGATCGAAGCGGTCGTCGGGCTCGGTCTGCGTGAGCAGCGAGAAATCGATTCCCTCGGGAATATGGGTGATGTCGCCGGCATCGACGCCATACTCGCGGACGCGGGTTTTGACGAGTTGGGAGGGAACGAGTACCCGGCTGGCCCGGCGAGCGAGTTTGCGGTGGGCCGCGTCGCTTCCGTCGGGATCCGGAAGCCACCAGCGGACGATGAGTGGTACCCGAAGCAGACGGCAGGCGGTGGCCGCAGCCCGGCCGTGGCCAACCGGGCTGTTCGGCACATGAACCACATCAGGATCCGCACGACGGAGCACAAACGGGAGTTTCGAGCTGAACCCGCGAGTGGAATCGTCGCCGACGACGGCGTGGTACTCGATTCCGTCCTGGATGAATCTCGGCAGATCGCCCTCCCACCAGCGCCGACAGAGAATCATGACCTCGTGGCCCCGCGCTGACAGCCGTCGCGCGAGTCGGTACCGTCTGCGGATTTGGGCGGTGTCACGCCGGTGGTGGGTGTCCATCGAAACGAGCGCGACACGCATAGCCGAATCGAGGAACGGGTCGGGTAAAAATCCACGCGGTTTGTCGACCGCGGCGCGTGCGGACAACGAATCAGCTGCGTCGCGTTCGGTCTCGACGCCGACCCGAAACGGTTTGCCCGCCGCGTGAGAGACTTCGGTATGTACGACATCGAGCGTTATCTCGCCGTTCGCAGCGCCATGGGCGCGAGTTTCGGCCCGCGCGGCGAGCGGCTTGCGGTTCGGCTCAACACGACGGGCACCGCCCAAGTGTGGAGTCTTACCGGCCCCGGCCAGTGGCCCACCCAGCACACCGTGTTCGACGAGCGCGTGACGTTCGCGTCGTTCTCACCCGAACGCCCGGAGCTGATTTTTGGGATGGACGCCGGCGGCAACGAACGAACCCAGCTGTATCGGCTGTCGGTACCGACCGGCGAAATCGAGTCGCTGACCGATCGGCCCGACGCGAAACACCGGTGGGGCGGCTGGAGCCACGACGGCGAGCGGTTTGCGTTCACGTCGAACCGTCGGGACACCGCCGTGTTCGATGTCTACACGCAGCCGCGAGTCGTCGACCGCGAGGGGGCTGGACGGGAGGACAAAACGGCCGCGACTGAAGCCGAGACGGCTG
>CAYWFO010000162.1:0-3402 GCA_964457485.1 uncultured Haloferacaceae archaeon
CGCGTTGGGCGGGCTGATCGGTTCGGGTATCTCCGACCGTGGCGATCCCACCAATTAGTGTCGTTTCCGGGCGGTGGCGACGATGGCGCTGCTCGGTGGACGAAATTCTCAAGCCGTCGGCGCGTCGAAAGCCGGTATGCACTGGAAGCTGTTCGCGGATCTCGCCGAACGCGCCGGCACCCGCGAGGTGTCGGTCAGCGTTGCGGCCGACGACCCGACCGTCGCCGACGCGCTGGCGGCGCTGACCGAGACGTGTCCCGCGCTCGAAGCCCGGCTGTTCGACGAGGGTGGTTCGGTTCGCTCGCAGTTCACGCTGCTGAAAAACGGCGAGTCGCTGCCGGCGGAGACGGGTCTCGAAACCCCGGTCGGCACGGACGACGAACTGGCGGTGTTTCCGCCGGTCAGCGGCGGCTGATCGTCGCCGACACGTTGCGACCGGCGGCAAGCGGCGGACTTTTTCGTTTCTCGGTTCAACACGTCTGTATGGCAGTCCACACCGACGTTGCGCCTCGAACGCTCGGCGTCGACCTCCGACCCGAGGGCGTCGTCGTCACCTACGCCGACGGCCGTGAAACGATATACCGGGGCGTCCCCGCGAAAGTCAGCGGCTCGCTCACCGCCAGCCCCGGCAAGGAAACCCACGTGCTCGTGACCGATCCGACCGAAACCGAGGGCGTCATGCTCTACGTCAACGATCTCAAAACCCACGACGACATCCTCGAAGACACCGGTGTCGGCCGGATTTTGCTAGATACCGACGACGAAGAGGAGGTGTTTCCCGGTGTGACCGTCAGTCGAAGCGGCGAACACCGAACGACCGTCGAGGCCGACCCTGAAGTCGCCCGCGGCCGCGTGTTCGTTTTCGTCGAGGACGACTGGGGCGAGGAGAGCTACGAGTTCGTCAGCGCCGACCAACTCGACGAATGAGCCTCGCCAAACCGTGGCGGTCGCTCGACCGCGCGACCGTTCGAAACGCTCCCGATCGGTACGCGCTCTACGAGGTTGGCGACCGCGAGGGAACGAGTCTCGGCGTCGGCATCGGCCCGCTCGGCGACGAACTTCGCGAGCTACTGGCATACGGCGAAGGATCGACGTTTTATCCGACGCCGAACGCGGACGAGGCTGGCGATCCCACACAGGTTCGCTGGACATGTGCGAACTCGAAAGCGCACGCTGAGAGCCTGTTGGACGAGCACCGACCGGACTGATTGGGTGTCGAACACCGCTCCGACTTACCGCCGACTCCCTGTTGGCCGATCATCGTTCGAACTGCCCGTTTTTCATCGCCGCTTATGCGTCGACCGCCGGTGTCAGTCGGTCGTCGACGACCGCACAGAACTGCTCGGGGAACTCGACGTGCGGCAGGAGTTTTGTCTCGTCGAAGACGACGAGCGCGGCCCCGCTCTCTTCGGCGAGTTCGCGGCCGTCGGCCAACGGCGTGAGCGCGGTTTCGCGACCCCAGAGCAGCGTCGTCGGCAGGTCGATAGCGCGAATCGCGTCGGCGAGGTTGATGTCGCTGTTGAGAAAACCGCTGATGAACGATGCCGGCGCGAAGCGGGCGTTCGGCTGGTGGGCGGTCTGCCACTCGTAGGCCTCCCAGTCGTCGCCCGCCTTTGCGGGGTCGTAGTAGCCGTGATCGGCGTTGAAGTACCGAATCGAGGCCCGCGAGCCGACGAGATTGAACAGCCCCTCACCGATGACGGGGAGCCGAATCAGTTCGCGAAGCCATGTTTTCGGCGGGGTCGGGCCCGCTGTCGACGTGGGACAGATGCACAGCAGACTGCTGGCCTCGACGCTCTTCTCGCCCGAAAGCGCGCGCAGTGTGTAGGCCGCCGACAGCGACGAGGCGATGACGTGCGGCGAGTCGTATCGCCCGAGAAAATCGCGGACAAACGACCCGTACAGCGTGGCCGAGTACCGAAGCGGCGGGCGATCCGAACAACCGAAGCCCGGAAGGTCGGGCGCAACGACGTGAAACCGCTCGGCGAGGTCGTCGAACACGGCGCGGAACTCGCCGCTCGAGCCCGCGGCGTTCATCCCGTGGAGCAAGACGAGCGTCGGATCGTCGGGGTCGCCGGCTTCGGTGACTGCGACATCGATTCCGCGCCAGCCGATGGTCTCGTGGCGGCCGTCGAGCGGCGGGTGGAGGTCGGTATCGCGGAGACGGTAGTTTGCGGCGACCAACCCACCCACAGCGAGTGCGCCCGCACCGAGGAGTTTGCGGAGTGACATACCTGGTGTTGGGTCGCAATCAAGTTAGTGTTGGCTGCGATTGGCGTCCGATTCCGTCCCCTCGGTCTTCGCGCGCTCGACGGCGGTTTCGATCGGTTCGATGAGGTCGTCGACGACCGAGTACGGGTCGGTTTCGCGGCGGGCGATTGCGCCCGCAAGCGAGTCGATGCCGCCGCGCGTTTCGATGAGTTGTTCGCTCAACACGCCGAGGTCGCGCTGGAGCAGCCGTTCGAGCGCCGCGGTCGCGCGTCGGCGTCGGCGTTCCGTGTCGCCACCGGATCGGTCGAGATACCGCTGGTGGCGGTCGATTGCCTCGATTAGTTCCGGCACGCCAACTGCCGTCGTCGCCACCGTTTCGAGAACTGGCGGTGTCCAGCGGTCGCCGTCGACCTCCCCGCCGCCAGCGGGTGACTCGTTTTGTGGATCCTCAGCGGTGGCGAAATCACCGCCGTGATGATCCGCAGTGTCGGGTGCGTGGTGGCCACCCGTCGGGGTTCGACGGCCGTCGGCGGACGGCGATCGCAGGTGGATCATCTCTTCGAGATCCGCCACCGTGCCGGCGGCCTCGGGGCGGTCGGCCTTGTTGACGACGAACAGATCGCCGATTTCGAGAATGCCCGCTTTCAGCAGTTGAACGTCGTCGCCCGATCCGGGCTGAACGACGACGGCAACGCTGTCAGCGGTTTCGACGACGTCGACCTCGCTTTGACCTGCGCCAACGGTTTCGATGATGATCCGATCGAGGCCGAACGCGTCGAGCGCGACGACGGCATCGGCGGTCGCCATCGAGAGCCCACCGAGAGCCCCACGGGCGCTCATCGACCGGATGAACACGCCGCGGTCGCCGGCGGCCGCACCCATCCGGATGCGATCGCCGAGCACCGAGCCGCCGGTGTACGGCGAGGCGGGGTCGACCGCCAGAATGCCGACCGTTTCGTCGCGCGCGCGGTACTGTTTGGTGAGTTTGTCGACCAGCGTCGATTTGCCCGCCCCGGGGCTGCCGGTGACCCCGAGCACGGGCGTCGACCCGGTTCGATCGTAGAGCGCGGCGAGTATGTCGCGCGAACCGGCCGTTCGGTTTTCGATTTTCGAGAGCACACGGGCGAGCGCCCGCTGTTCGCCCGCGAGCAACGACTCGACCAGCACGCTGTTGCGGTCGCTCAGGCCGTG
>CAYWFO010000163.1:0-3395 GCA_964457485.1 uncultured Haloferacaceae archaeon
CGCCACGACGGCGACGCCGAACGTGCTGCCGGCCGCGCCGGCCACGAGGGCCGTCGCACGTCGATCCAACGGCAGCGGGGGTAGGTTTCGGAGTGGTTCGCCACGGATTCCGTAGTGGTAGCGGAGGCCGTACTCGACGGCGGCGAGAACGACGAACGTCGCGAGCCAGACGTACCACGTTCCAACGTAGCTCGTCAGGTAGACAGAGCCGTCGACGACGAGGTGTCCGCCGAGTTCAGACCACTCCGGCGTCGGTGAGGTGACGTCCCGATACGCCGCCCATGCAAGCAGCGTGGGGAGCCCGACGAGCGGCGATAGCAATCGCGTGTGGGCAGAGCAAAGCACGGCGAGGAACCCGAACGCGAAGACGAAGACCGCACTGGAGACCGAGGCGAGCGGCCACAGGGAGTCGGGAACGTGACCGAGCCAACGGAACAGGAACTCGACGACGCCGAGATGGACGATTCCGGCGAGCGTCGCGACGAGAAGCGTGCGAAGTGACGGTGAACTCATCGTGATCGCCTCACTCGGACTCCTCGACGACGGTGGTGTAGACTGCGCCGCTCGCGGCCCCGACAGGGAACGTGACCCACCACGTGAGCATGAACCCGACGCCGACCACGCCGACCGAGAACGCCGCCGCGTTCACGGGGTCGCCACCGGAGAGCCCAAGCACGGCCGACGCCGCCAGGATGACCGTGACGGTGAGCAGGCTGGCGACGTACGTCCCGAGCGTTCCGAGCAGTCCGGCGACCGGCCCGAAAAACGGCACGTCCGACGGGAGGTGTCGCCACACGGCGACACCGACCAGGAACGCGGTCGGGACCACGACCGGAACTGCGAGCCCGGCGAACGCGAACCAGACGAGTCCGTCGTTCGACGACAGCACCCCGATGGTCTCGCCAGCGATCGCGGTGGCAGCGAACAGAACCGTTGCGGCGAGGGCAGCGCTTGCGGCCGCATAGCCTGCGCCGACGTCCGGTCGTTTAGCACCGGGAAGCCGTCCGGGCCCGTATCGAGTACACGCACGATGGAGGGGTTCTGTGGGGAGGGACCACATGTTCTGCAGTATTACAGCCGCCTTGATAGGTGTTCGCCCAAGCACGATCACGAGATGTCGACAGCCCGGAGGCGAACCATGCCGAACAGGACTGGCACCACCGTCCACGCACACAGCACGCCGATCAAGAACGGCTCGACGAGATGTCCGGCAACACCCCCACTCACGTGATCAGCGAGTGACGCGCCAGGATCGCGGTCAAGCAGTCCGAACGTTATGCGCAACGGATACACCGACGCGCCCCCCAGCGTAGTCGCGATGTCGGCGTACGCCTCGATCGGGTTAAGCCGTTCCAAGAATGGCACCCACGTTGCGACAGCACTGCTGGGGAGGACCAGTTGAGCCGCGTGGTGTATCCCCGCGACGACTGGCTCCCAGAGAAACGTCATCGTCATGTAGCCGCCGATGACGACGGCGATCGATTGTTTGGGCGTGGCGGCAGCCGCGGATACGCCGATCGACAGGCCACCGAACGCGAACGCGAACAGGACCGTCGTAACGCCGAGTCCAACCAGTGGTCGCACCGGAACGGAACCGAAGGTACCGAGACTCACCAGGATCGCAAACCCGATGGCTGCGGCGACCCCGATCGCGAGTGCAACCAACCCTCCGACGAGTTTACCGACGACGATTTCCGTTCGAGACAGCGGCATCCCGAGAAGCATTCTGAGGCTCCCGGACGCACGCTCACCGGACACGGTGAAACAGCCGACGAGAATCGCCGCAAGCGGGACGAGAAGCTGAAACGGAAGTCCGAGGTTATCGACCGCAGCCGTGGCCGACGTTGGGCCGAGACCCCGTGCGACGGCTTGGAACACACCGATCACGCTGACGAGAAGCACGACGAGAAGCGTTTGTGCGGACCGTGACCGGGAAATGTGGCGGAGTTCTTTCCGGGCGACGACAGAGATGCGTGTGCTCGCACTCGTCGATGATTGCGTGGGCGTTTCGACCGAATCCCCGGACGCCGCCGTGTCGTCCTGTCGAGTCACGCTCACGTGTTAAACACCTCTGGAACCAGTTGGGACACCCGAGTATTCTGACGGCGAAGCGGATGTATGCCGGTCGAATAGCTCTCCGAGTGGTGTGTGATCCTCGACCGTAGCAACGGTTTTTAGCCGACCGTCGTCGATGATCCCGACCCGGTCGCAGGTCTCCGCGACATGCTCGAGTATGTGACTGGAGAAAAACACCGTTGTCCCACGGGTGACCTCCTCGGTGACGAGCCGTTTCAGCAGGGAGATCCCGTGCGGGTCCAGCCCGCTCGTCGGCTCGTCGAGCACGAGGAGATCCGGATCCCCAACAGTTGCCATTCCCAGCGCTAACCGCTGACGCATCCCCGTCGAGTACGTCCCGACCGGGCGGTCGGCATCCGCCTGTGAAAGCCCCAGCCGCTCGAGTACTCGATCGGTATCGACGTCGACCCCTTTAAGAGACGCCGGGAGACGAAGGTGTTCATACCCGGTCAGCCGATCGTACAGATCGTATCCCTCTGGAAGCACGCCGATCCGGTCGTGAATCTCACGAGGGTTGTCCTGGGCGTTATATCCGAGTACCGTTGCCGTACCAGACGATGGACGGACGTAATCGAGGATGATGTCGATCGTCGTCGATTTCCCCGCGCCGTTCGGGCCGAGGAACCCGAAGGCTTCTCCCTCCATAACAGAGAGATCAAGCTCGTCGATGGCGACGTGGTCTCCGTAGCGTTTGGTGAGGCCGTCTAATCGGATCGCAGTCATACTCGACCGGACGAGGCTGAGCATAATAGTTCGGAACCCACGGTTTCCGAATCAGAAACTCCGGACAAGGGTATTTTCCATCAGAGAAACGAAGCGTGACTGGTAGATGAAAGACCCTCCCGACCAACTGACGGCCGAGACCGTCGGCGAGCTGCTCGAGGACGAGTACGCTCGGGCGATCCTCGCCGAAACGAGTCGGGAGCCGCTGTCAGCGGACGAGCTTGTCGAGCGCTGTGATGCGTCGTCGCCGACAATCTACCGCCGAATCAACCGCCTCCAAGAGTTCGATATGCTTCACGAACAACAAACCCCACAACCCGATGGCCACCATTATCGGCGCTTTTCGGCCCGACTGGAACGCGTGACGATCGAGCTCCGAAACGGAGAGTACACGGTCTCCGTTGATCGAACTGATAGCGACAGCGTCGACCGACTGACCACGCTCTACGAGGACCTCCGATGACCCTGTCAGATTTCGCCGTCGAAGGAGGCTCAGTTATCGAAGGAGTGATCGGCTTCACACTAGCGATCGCGACGATCATCGTCGGTGCATGGGTCGCGATAGTGGCGTATCGTGGATACACACGGTCCGAGAA
>CAYWFO010000164.1:0-3394 GCA_964457485.1 uncultured Haloferacaceae archaeon
GCCTTCAGGCGGAGGAGGATGTCAATCGTCGGTTCTGACCTGGAGTGTCAGCGTAAACTCACACCCCTCCTGCAGCTCCGCGACGAGTTCCCGGTTGACGGTTTTGGCCGCCGCGTCGGCACCGACCATGATCGTGCGATCGTCGACGTACTCGCTGGTTCGCCCAACCGCACTGCGGTCGCCGGCGAAGCTGAGTTCGGGATCCCCCCGGCCGGTGATCGTCTGGCTGTGGGTGTCGGTCGCAATGGTGGCCGTGATTACGGTGGTGGGCTGTTTGGCGGCGGCGACGAACGCGTCCGAAAAGTCGGCCGGAACGCGGTCGGCGTCGACGCCGAGAATACAGTCGCCGGCGGGCGTCAGCCAGTCGTCGCTCGTCACCTCGAACGTGCTTGAATGGGCGGCGCGGACGTGTTCGTGGCCGCGTGCGCGGATCGTCTCCGTGTGCGTTGTCGTGTTCGACGGTTTGTTTTGGGTCATACGCTGTCTCGTGTGGGCGACCGAAAAGCTCACTCGGTTTTCGACGCCGCAGGCTTTCGTACAACCATGATCGTCACCGCGCCACACGCGCACTCATATGCGTGGCGACGGCTCGTGAGGCGTCTCCATCGTAATCGCCAGCTGGTCGGCACCGAGCGGTTTCTCACAGCCGTCAGCCTCGCAGGTCAGCGTGAGTTGGTTGCGCATATCCAATCATCGGTCTGTGGCGTAAGAAAGCTGGGCCATACGGGAAGTGAAAGTGAAACCACTCACCGTATTATATACTCTCCCGGATCGTGTGAACGCCTCTCATACGCCGAAATCGGCGGGCATGGTAGCTCTTTACACGGTTTCCCGCACCGAAGTATTTATATCATGGCTCCCAGTATGTGTGGGTACCAGAACGCCTCCGGCGCTGGTGGCATCGCACGCAGAATGATCGGAAATTCTTATCATCGGTCACATGCAGAGTGGGTCGCCACAGGTCTGTCCGGAGCAACAATGGTACCGAGGTTCAAACTATGAGTGTAGCAACCGAATTCAACATTGAAGAACTCGACGACGCGGATAACGTCGAACTCACCGACGAACGACTCGAAAACGGCTCGAAAGGCAAGCTAATCAAACTGGCTGGCCAGCTTCGCGATCGGCGCAACGAGCTCAACCAGATGGCGTCCGAGCGCGCCTCGAAGCGCGACGATCTCAACGCCAAAACACGTGAAAAAGTCGACAACGCCCAAGAGCACCGCGAGCGGCGCGATGAGCTCAACGAACAGGTTCAAGAACACAAAGAGCAACGCAACGAGCTCAACGCGAAGGCCAACACGCTGTTCGACAAGGTCGAGAGCCTCAAACAGGATCTCGAACTCGGCGACGGCAAGCCGATCGAAGAGCTCGAATCCGAGATCCAGGATCTCGAGTTCCAACAGCAGACCGAAGTGCTTTCGGCCGACGATGAACGCGAACTCATCGAAAAAATCGAGGACAAGCGCGAGGAACTCGCCGAAAAAAAGGAGAAGGTCGACGACACCGGTGAGCTCGACGAACTCGTCGAGGAGGCCGAGGAAGTCCGCTCGGAGGCGTCACAGCACCACCAGAAGGTGACCGAGCTGGCCGACAAGGCCCAAGAACACCACAACCAGATGATCGAGTCCTATCGCGAGGCCGACGACGTCCGCGACAAGGCCGACGCCATGCACGAGCTGTTCGTCGAGGCCCAAGAGGCCGCTGACCGCCACCACGAGGACTTCGTTCGCGTCCAGAAACGCCTTCGCCAGCTTGACAAGGAGGAGGAAGCCGACCGCAAGGACGAGCGCCAAGAAAAGATGGAGGAGGAAAAGCAGGAAGCCGAGGACATCTATCAGAAGTTCAAAGAGGGAGAAACCCTCGACACCGAGGACCTGATGAAGCTCCAGAAGACCGGTCTTCTCTAAGGGCGCGTTCGACAACGCAGTTTGGTTTTCCGTTCGATTATCGCCGCGCGTATCTACAGGGTTTTTACTACGCCGCGTGCTTTGAGCGGCTGTGACGACGCTGGTGTGTTGTATCGATCGCGACAACGAAATCGGGGAGCGTGCGGGCGTTCAGCCTCCAATCATTGGCTGGGAGGCGGTTCGCTCGCTGGTCGCCGAGGTTGGGCTGGCCGACCCCGAGTCCGCCAGTGTCAACTGCCTTCTCGCGTCGCTTCGCCTCACGCGTGATCTCCGCGACGGGGGCGACGAGGCGGTTGTTGCGGTTCTGTCGGGCGCACACGACTCGGCGGTCGGTGCCGACCGGGCGATCGCCGCACACCTCGATGCGGTGATCGATCGCTATGAGCCCGATTCGGCGATCGTCGTCATCGACAGCGCGGAGGACGAACGGATTGTTCCCGTTATCGAGAGTCGCCTCCGCGTCGACGGTGTCAACCGCGTTGTCGTCAGGCAGGCCCGTGACATCGAGTCGACGTACTACCTGCTCAAACAGTTTCTCGCCGACGAGGAGCTCCGGATGACGGTGTTGGTTCCGCTGGGGGTTGCGTTGTTGTTGGCTCCCGCGCTGTTGATCTGGTTCTCGCCGGCGGTCGCGCTCGCCGGCATCGTCTCGCTGCTGGGTGCGGCCGTGTTGTACAAGGGGTTGGGCGTCGACGAGTTTATGGCGCGTCTCGTTGAGCGAAGCCGAGACCTGCTGTACTCGGGGCAGGTATCGATTGTCACGACGGTGACGGCGCTCGGACTGCTCGGAATCGGGGTGCTTGCGGGCGCATTGGCGGTTTCGGAAGCCGAACAATCGGCGCTCGGGGCCGTGGTGTTTGCGCACAGCGCGGTGCCGTGGATCGCGCTGGCGGCAGTCATCGCAAGCGCCGGCCGTGTCGTCGACGGCCTTATTCAACGTGGTCGACTCGGCCCCTCCGCGCTCAGTCTGCCGTTCGCGCTGACGGCAGTCGGTGTCGTCGTCCGCGGCTTCACGGGGTATCTGCTCGAACTCACGCTGGCGGTCGGTCCGGTGACGTTGCTCCCGGTCAGCCGGCTTGCGGTGTTTATTATTGGAGGCGTGCTCGTGAGCCTCGTTGGTGTTACCGTCGCCACAACGGTGGGCGGGCCGACCGTCGGGCCCGCTGAGTCACAGTCTTAGGCACTTGCGCGGTACGCGCCGTGTTTGAGACCGATCACAAACGTGAGCAGGCCGAAGATGACCATCGACGGCAGCACCATCGTGAGCAACGTCGACACCGCCATCATGTCCATGAAAAACAGGCCGCCGAAGCCGAGCGCGATCACACCGACGAACAGTCCTGCAGCGAGTGGCGTGGTGAACTCCATACTCTCACTACGCGTTGGCAACGCGTAAACTCCACGGATTGTCCACGCCGAGCGCGACGCAGTAACCGATTTCGGCGTTCGTCTCCCATGGCACTGATCTCTCCATCGTGCTCAGC
>CAYWFO010000165.1:0-3360 GCA_964457485.1 uncultured Haloferacaceae archaeon
TGGCACGCCAACGGCAACGAGGCCGCCGTCTACTTCTGTGCGCCCTACTGGCCGGCGTTCGAAAAAATCGACTTTCTGCGTGCGATTCGAACCTACGAATCGCGCGAGGCGTCGTGGCAACAGACGACCGTCGAGCGTGCGGCGACGCTGGTCGGCGCGGTGGCGAAAACCGAACTCGCCGACGCTCGCGCCGCAAGCCGCCGACTGATCGAGCGCCTGCCGACTGCCGACCGGGACATTGCGGCCGAACTCACCGATGCCACTCGCGGATCGACGACAGCCGAACCGCAGCACGGCGGTGACCCGTTCGGTTCATCCGATGACTCGGTTGACACCGATTCGGCGGACTGAGTTCCCCAGCGCTCTAGCTGTGTCGCTATCGGCTGTGTCTGATCCACCTGCGTCGCTGCCGACACCGAACTCGCTACCGGCCAAACCGGCGGGTTCGACGCTTGTATTCGAGCAGCGCCCGGAGATACTCGCGCTTGCGGAAATCCCGCCAGTTGACGTCGGTAAAGTAGAGCTCCGCGTACACCGACTGCCAGATCATGAAATCCGAGAGCCGCTCGGCACCGGTTTTGATAACCAGATCCGGCTCGTCGCCGAACACGAGTCCGTCGTCGATATCGCGCTCGCTGATCTCGTCGGGCGACAGCGTGCCATCGTCGACGGCGAAGGCCAGTTGACGCACGGTTTCGGCGAACTCGCGCTTGCCGCCGAGGCCGATACTTATCCGAATCGGGTCGGCCGCCTGTTCGGTGTCACCGGGTTGCCGGATCGCGACCGATCGCGGGGCCGCAATGTCGGTCAACTCCCGTTCGAGCGTCGGAATCACGCTCTCATCGAGCACGCTCACCGAGACGGTTACGCGCTCAGCGCCGTACTCGAACGCCCACTCGAACAGCGCTGACAGCGTCCCGTAGGCCCCCTGTTCGAGGAGGTCGCGCTCGGTAATGACGACCGCGACGTGTGCTGGTGGCTCGCCCGAATGGCGGCGCAGTCGGGTCGCGAGATACGCGTCGTAGAGCACTATCGAACCGCTCACACGGCGTGAATAAAAGCCCGTCGTGGCCGCCGACCGCGACGCAGTCGGCGACACCGGCCGATGTGGGGCCATGTCGGGAGCGTTAAGTGGTCGTCACGGATATCCCGTGGTGTGAATCGACAGCTCCGACGCGCGGGAGCGTTTGCGGCTGTCGCGACGCTCGGGCTGGCGGCACCGGTTCTCGGGGCGGCGGTCGCCCTCGTCTTCGTCGCAATCGGGCTCGCCGCCGCATTCCTCATCGACGACGGGCCGGTGTTCGAACTGTTTGCGCGTCCCGGCGACTGGCGTGACGGCCGGCTCAACGGGCTTGCGGGGTTTGCGTTTGCCGCGGCCGCACTCGCGCTGTTGTTGGGGCTGCCCCACGCGCCGTTGCCGACCGACATCTTCGTTGCTTCGCTGGGTATTGTCGGCTTTGGCAATCTGGGCGCGCAAGCCGTCCGCGTCCGCAGCGACGAACCGTTTCTCGTGGTCACGGGGTTCGTCACGAGCGGGTTTCTGGCCGCGGTTCTCGCCCAGTACGCCGTTTTGTGGCTCGAAGCGACCCCCATCGAGTGGTCGGTGTTGCTCGTCGTCGCAATCGTCGGCGCGCTTGTCGCGGCGCTTCTCCGTGAGTTGCTGTACGAACGCGACGACCCGCTCGTCGTGCTCTCGGTCGGGCTCGTCATCTGGTTTTTTGCCGAACTCGTGATCACCGTTGCGCCCGCCGAACTGGTTGCGGCGTTCGTCGTCACCGTTGCACTGGGCGCACTCTCGTACGCGTTGGGAACCGCCTCCGTGTCGGGCATGCTCACCGGCGTGCTCGCCGGCGTGCTCACCATTGTGCTGGGTGGATTCGGCTGGTTTGCCGTGTTGATCGCGTTTTTTTCGATCGGCGCGCTCTCCTCGAAGTTCCGCTACGACGACAAGCACCGCCGCGGGGTCGCCGAGGACAACGACGGCGCGCGCGGCATCGGCAACGTGCTTGCCAACGCCGCGGTCGCACTGCTCGCCGTGTTGGGGTTTGCGGCGGCCGACCAGGTTCCGGAGCTAGCCTCGCTCTCGGTCGTATTTTTGTTCGCGTTTAGCGGGTCGTTGGCGACCGCGCTGGGCGATACCCTGTCGAGCGAAATCGGGTCGCTGTACGACAATCCACGGCTGGTTACGACGCTCGAACCCGTTCCGCCGGGAACCGACGGCGCGGTGACGTGGCAGGGCGAACTCGCCGGCCTTGTCGGCGTCTCGCTGATTGGCCTACTCGCGGCGGGTGTGCTCCCGCTCGGCGGCGCACTAGCGGCGGGAGTCGTCGCCGTCGGTGGGCTTGTCGGCATCACGGTTGACAGTTTACTTGGGGCAACAATCGAGGGCAACCGCCTCGGCAATCAGGCGGTCAACTTTCTGGCCACGCTGAGCGGCGCGCTTGTCAGCGTTGCGCTCGCGCTTGTCGTGCTGTAATCCGATTCAGTATGAGTTCGAACACTCCCGCGGTTCGATCCGCCCGACCGTCCGACGCTCCGACCCTCCGCCGGCTCCAGTCGTTTCTCTCCGAACCCGCACCTACGGTGCTTTCGGCCGCGCTCTGTGAACTCGCCGTTTCCCCGGAAACCCGCTCGTTTCAGCTCTACGTGAGTGGGGCCGATCGGGTGGCAGTCGATTCGGTCCCCGGCGGGCAGCCGGTTGGCTACGCGTTGAGCGTTTCGGGCGGCACAACCCATCTCGTCGAACTGGTTGTTGCGCCCGACTTTCGTCGGCAGGGTCGTGCCCGTGCGCTGTGCTCGGCGGTTCTCGCGTCGGCAACGCCCCCGGTTACGGTTCACGTCGCCGCCGACAACACGGCCGCGCGGGCGCTGTACGAGTCGGTGGGGTTCGTCGAACACGAGCGGGCGGCCGACCGGTTCGAGACGAGCGAGCGGCTCACGCTTCGATATCCTGGTGAGCACTCCCCCGTTGACAACGAATCGGCGTAGCGCTCAGACCTCGATTTCGGGCTCGGGCGGGCGAAGTTGCTCGGCGGTCAGCACCCGTGTGCCGACGGGTTTTTTCACGAACTCGCCCGTCTCGCGGGCGACGATGTGGTCGACGCCGTGTTGGGCCGCCGCGTCGAGCATTCGCTGGGTGAGTTCGCCGTCGACGACGACCGAAAACACGCCGTTTGCGGCGTCGATGGCGTCGACGAGTTCGTCGCACTCGGCCTCGTTGAGCGTTTCGAACTCTGCTCCAAGCAGTCGAGCACGCTCGCGATTCCCATCGATGATCTCGTGGACGTGGCTGCGGAGCGTGGTCGGCCGGTCGTCCGCGTCGTCGTCGCTGTCCGGTGCACTACCGTTGCTGTCGGCCGA
>CAYWFO010000166.1:0-3346 GCA_964457485.1 uncultured Haloferacaceae archaeon
GTTCCGCTGACCATGCGAACGGCGAAGCCGTGAGCAGAAGGGGACTCCGCGCTACCGCTTCAGTTGACGCAGTGCCACTGCCCCGACACGTCTTTCTACCCAACCCCCATTGAGCAAACCATGTCAGATGATCAGGCCTACGCCGGCACCGCCGAGGGCCAAGGACCCGTCCGGGTTACCGAAGCCGTCGCCGACCGGCTTGCCGAAAAGCGCGAGGAACTGTTCGAGGAGTTCGAACTCCGCGATTCGTTTCCCGGCGATGTCCTCGTCGAGGCCCGCAAACGGACCGAGGGCGTCGAAACCGAGATTCAAGAGGAACTCGATGGACGCCAGGATCTCCGTGAGTTGACGACGTGGACGACCGACCCTGCCGACGCCCAGGACTTCGACGACGCGATCAGCATCGACAGAGACGACGAACACTACACGCTGTGGGTCCACATCGCCGATGTCAGCCACTACGTCCATCCCGGTTCGGAGATGTGGGCCGAAGCGCTCAAACGGTGCAACACGATCTATCTGCCCGCCTACACCGTCCATATGCTGCCGCCGGTGCTGGCCGAAACGGTCTGCTCGCTCGTTCCCAACGAGGATCGACTCGCCCACACCGTCGAGATGACGATCAGCCGCGAAACGCTCTCGTTCGAGGAGGTCGACATCTACAAGTCGGTTATTCACAGCGACGAGCGGATGACCTACACGCAGGCCGAAAACCGGATCGACGAGGAGGACAGCCCGCTGCACGCCGAGTGTGCGCTCGTCTTCGAACTCGCCGAACAGCTCCACCAACAACGAAAGGAGGACGGCTCGCTCGTGTTGAACCCGGCGCGTGACCGCGCACACACCATCGTCGAAGAGTGCATGCTGAAGGCGAACAAGGCGGTGACACACGAACTGATGTGGGGCCGCGGCGTCGAGGCGATGTACCGCGTCCACCCCCAGCCAACACCCGATCAGTGGGACAAGGCGCTCAGAGAGATTCAGGAACTCGATGGCGTCTCCATTCCGAGTGGCTCGTGGGACGACCCGCGAAAAGCGGTAAACGCCGCGCTTGAAAGCGCGCCTGGCCGCTCGCTGCGGAAAATCCAGCGTGCCGTGTTGAAAGTGATGCCGCGCGCCAAGTACATGAACGACCCCTTCGGCGGCCACCACGCGCTCAACTTCGACATTTACGGCCATTTCACCAGTCCGATCCGGCGGCTCTCGGATCTCATCAACCACTGGATCGTCCACGAAAACGAGATTCCCGAAAACCTGATCGAACTCTGTGATCGCGCCTCGGATAAACAGAAGGACGGCGAAACCACCGAACGGCTCTACAAACAGTTCATGGAGGAGATCCATCTCGATCCGCACGCGATCAACAGCCGTGGGCTGGAAGTCGTCGATGCGGACGAACTCGCGGAGCTCGATGACGACGAACGAGAAAAGGTTCACGACGTGCCGGCCTAATCGTGGACGAGAAACCGGCCTAACGATGGATCCTGACAGACTCATGAATCACGTACCGACCTAACCATGGATCCCGACAGACTCGACGCACGGCTTGCCCGCGAGTTCGACGCCAGCGACGCCGAGCGCCGGATCGTTGTCAGACAGGCCTGTGATCTCGCCGATTCTGGCAAGCCCGAAGCCGACCGGGGCAGTGAACTCACCATCGACGACCTCGTCCGTCATCTCACTGATGCGCCCGCTGGCTCGACACTCGTCGACCGGTGGAACTGGTGGCTAGGCGCGCTGGAGATCGCCTACGGCGGCTACGACGCGTTTTGCGTCCGCGTTGTGAACGGCTGATCAAAAACACTTGGCGGCAACGGCGGCGTACCGACTGGTTGATTGTGACTTGGTGACCGGCCGCGACGTCGCCACAACCGCGTCGTCACCGAGCCCATCGAGCGCTATCACGGTTGTACACGGACCAAACCGATGGATGAAAACCCACAGAGCCAGTAGCATCAGCGGATGGAACTGCAGTTTCTCGGCGGGGCGAGCGAGGTCGGTCGGAGTGCAATCCTCGTCAACGACCGCCTGCTGCTCGATTACGGCACGCAAACGGCGACGCCGCCACAGTACCCCGTCGGCGATGTCGATCCCGAAGCCGTCGTCGTCTCTCATGGCCATCTCGATCACGTCGGCGCGGTGCCCGCACTCCTGTCGGGCGACCGCCGACCCGAGATCCACTGGACGGCCCCCACCGCCGAGTTGGCCCAAATTCTTGCGCACGACACGCTCAAACTGCACGGGGGGACGATGCGTTGTCCGTTTACCGACTCGCACGTTGCCCGCATGAGCGAGGTCGACACCCGCCACGGCTACGACGAGCCGTTCGAGGCCGCCGACTGTGAGGTTACCTTCTTCAACGCGGGCCACATCCCCGGCTCGGCGCACGTTCTCGTCGACGACGGCGACACACGCCTGCTCTATTCGGCGGATTTCCATACCGAGGACACGCGGCTCTTAAGCGGATCAACCGCCCGTCCCGATGCAGATGTCGTCATCTGTGAGTCGACGTACGCAAACGCCCACCACGAGGAACGCGCCAGCGTGGAGCGACGCTTTGTCGAAACCGCGCGAACGACGATGTGGGAGGGCGGCACCGTCGTCGTACCCGCCTTTGCGATTGGTCGAACCCAGGAGCTCTTGCTCGTCTGTGCGGCCCACGATCTCGACTGCTACGTCGACGGCATGGGAACGCGCGTGCTTTCGATGCTCCGGCAGTATCCCGAGTTCGTTCGTGACGCCGATGCGCTTGCGCGAGCGGCGAGACACGCCCGCGAGGTGACTGGCCGCGACGGCCAGCGCAAGCGGATCGCCGCACAAAACACCGTTATCGTCACCACAAGCGGTATGCTCAGCGGTGGTCCGGCGATGACGTACATTCCCGAGATTCGGACGAACCCGGTCAACCGAATCTCGCTGACGGGCTACCAAGTCGAGGGAACGCCGGGTCGACAACTGCTCGAAACCGGACGGTGTGAGCTCAATGGCGGTTTCTACCCGGTTGCGGCGCAGACGGATCTGTTCGACTTTTCGGCACACGCCGACCACGATGGGCTGCGCTCGTTTCTCGACTCGTATGCGGAGTCGACAGTGTTGGTGAACCACGGCGATTCGTGTGCAGCGTTCGCCGAGGAATTACGCGGAGATGGATTCGACGCAGCGGCCCCGGGTCTCGGTGAAATTGTGTCGTGTTGAGTGCGCGTACGGAGCGATCCGCCAGCGCGGTCGACAAACACTGGTTCTGCGCAGTCGACGAACGCATAACCGACACAGTTGACAAACGCGTGGGCTGGTTTTCGATCGAGGTCGCTTACAGAAAATCAATGAGAAAGCCCCGCCCTTGGGC
>CAYWFO010000167.1:0-3336 GCA_964457485.1 uncultured Haloferacaceae archaeon
GCCATCTTCGGGTTCTATCTGCTCCGGAAAATCTGGCGGTACCGACGGGTCTACAGGCGCGTTCGTGCCGCGCCAGTCACCGAGACGAGTGTGGATAAACGGGCGTAAATCGTCCCCGTAGACGAATTAGAGCTTTTCGCGGGAGATCGAAATGCCCGTTGGCGTGATAATTAGTTGGTCGTCGCCCTTCTGGACGATGTCGCCGCCGACCTCCTGCGTGACCTGTCGGAGCTCGTCAACGATGTGTTCGATCGTGCGGTCGCTCGTGCTGTGGCGGGTGATGTCAGCGATAACGAGATCGCCGTCGTACACCGCATCCTTGATCGCAATAACGTCCTGTTTGTTTCCGATCTCCGCGATGCGAACCGACATACCGGCGCTTTCAGCCGCGGGATCGAACTCATCGATGTCGAGTTCGACGTAATCTTGGGCGCTACGCGATCCGTCACTGCCAAGGATCTTGCTCATTATTCCCATGTGCGTTACAGCGAGGGGTCGGACATTAGTTCTTACGTCAGACAACCGTTCGATTCGCACAAAACAGCCACTAGCTGAGGCCGCCTTCGACCAGCAACTCAGACCGAAAACGTGTAGAGGTCGTCGCCGACGTAGTGGATCGATTCGACGACCTTGCCCGACGAGCCGCGCATGTCGTCGCCGGCAGTGAGTGCGCGGCCGATTGCCAGCACCTTGCCATGAGTTTCCTCGGCGATGGCGACCAGGTCACCGGGCGCGATGTCGCCGTCGGCGTCGACGATTCCCGGTCGCATCACGTCCGCGCCGTTGGAGACGAACGAGACTGCACCCGCGTCAACGGTGACGATGCCGCGCTGTGGCGGAAATTCGTTTGCGCCCTCGACGGTCAAAAACGGCTCCTCGTCGATGTAGGCGACCAGTTTTGTGCCGTCGACCAACACGATGTCGAACGCGGTGTCGTCGAGTTCGACCAGTTCAAACGTGTCGCCCGCGATGTCGACGCCGAGGCTGTCGGCGAGCGACGCCTGCAGCGCGGAGATGGCGTCGCTGCGGAGGTGGTGTCTGGAACTAACGTGCATACACAGCGCGTTGGCGACCGAGAGCATAAATCGCCCGTTCTGGAGCGAGCCCAGTCGGAATGACACTCACGAATGAGTAATGAGCGACGCGATTCGATCCTGCTCGTCAAACCGAAACACGTCAATAAACGCGAAGAGTTCGTCGCCCGCAGGCCCGTACAGCCGACCCGCGACCGCAACGCTTCCGGCCGATTGGAGCGGCTCGTCGATGTCGTGGGTTGTCTCCGTAATCGGTCGGTCGGTTTGCATGAACGTCACGAACGCCTCGCGGCTCGAGAACGTCCGGTCGGGTCGGTGTTGGGTAAAATCGGGCGACAACAGTGCACGCAGCGTCTCGTAGTCGTCCTCGTCGAGGCAGCGATAGTAGTCGACAACAGCCGCAGCAGGCTCCATAGCGACCCGTCGACCGCCGGCCTCATGAGAATGGCGGCTCCGACGAAGATGTGGGTCGCAAAATGTGTTCGGTCGCGGCGACGGTCTGGCTGCGGGAGTGTACGGATGCGTGGCTGCGAGAGTGTGTGATTGCGTGGCTGCGAGAGTGTACGAATACGTGGATGCGAGAGAGCGCGACGAAACGACAAATAAGCCGGTCGACGAACGCGCTGTTTTTAGCGATCCCACACCGAAAGTGAGTATCGTGGAGCTCCACATTCGGTACGAGGGGGATGACGACCCACAAAAATGCACCGCGAGAAAGCTGGCCAAATTCGACCGTGCAACCCTCCACCGCAGCCACCGCGAAACACCATACGGCATCGTACTCAATCCACACGCCGAACGGGCGCTCTCGCCCGCCGACCGCGAGATGGCGAACCCGGGGGCGCTCGTCGCGCTCGACTGCTCGTGGGAGTCCGCGGGTGAGGCGCGCTTCTCGTTGGCCGGCGAGCACCGCGCGCTGCCGTATCTCGTTGCCGCCAACCCCGTCAACTTCGGCCGACCGATGCAACTGACGACGGTCGAAGCACTCGCGGCCGCCTTGATTATTTTCGGCGAGCGCGAGCAGGCCGAAGGTATCCTCTCGAAGTTCACCTGGGGCGAGACGTTCTTGGAACTCAACGACGAACCCCTCCGACGGTACGCCAACTGTACGGATTCGACCGAAGTTGTCGACATCCAACAGGAGTATCTCGACCGATAACACGGAGCTACGAGAAGACCGCACCAATCGCGCCGGCGAGCGCGCTGTCGAGCGCCAGAATGAACGTCACCACGAGTCCGGCGACCAACACGCCACCGAAGCCGAGTGCGCCGCCGAGTGGCCCGCCAGTAAGGCCGATCACGCCAAACACAACCCCAAAGATGAGCGTCAGCGCAATACCCGCGACCGAGCCGGCCAGGAGGCCGTGCCACGCCCCGCTCAGCAGGCCGCCACCGGCGAGATAGCCCGCCGCCAACCCGCCGATGATGCCGGCGCCGATGTGACCGACGATCGGCGCGCTCGTTGCCAGCACGCCCGCGATGACCATCACCACGAAGCCGATGCCGACCGCGTTCCAGTTTGTCATCGGAGACAACAGACGGTCGAGAGTAAAAACGTCGACGACACACCCGTATCGAACGGTTCGCAGCTTCTGCGAGAACGAGAAGCCACTCTCGCACCCCGCTCGACGTAATGCGAACTGATGTGTCGAGACGGGCGGTCGTACTGCTGGCTGCGGTCGGCGGTTCGCTGCTCGCCTTTCATACGACGCTCATCGACGACCCAATCGAATCGGGGCTTAGGTAGCTGGGTTCGGTATCGTTGCGGTTGTTGTTGCGGTTCGTCTCTTTCGTCTTCCAACAGGTTTTTTGAGATGTTGCTGGTTCGTTGCGTATGGTTCTCGCCGACCTCCATACTGAGATACCGCGGTGGGCAGTGGTCGCGCTGTTCGTCGCAGTCGGAGTGAGTTTCGCATACGGAATTATCATCATGGGAAGTCTCACCGGACCACTGGCACTGTGGACAGCCGGGTTCGGAGTCGTGCTATCGCTGATTGTCGTCTATCTCTTCTATCGGCTCGTCCTCGCCGTCGAGACGATTGCCGAGAAACACTGAGTAGCGCCGCCCATCGGCGCACAGTTCCGAACCAAACGGGTTTTAACGCACCACATCAAACGTCCAACAAGGTAGATCTCACTATGGAAATGCCACGTCGGATGAACACCTACTGTCCGCACTGCAACGGCCACTACGAACACGAGGTCGAGAAGGTCCGAACCGGCCGCTCGACGGGAATGAAAAAGGTTCAAGATCGCCAGCGCAAACGCGCCAAATCCACCATCGGGAACGCCGGCAAGTTCT
>CAYWFO010000168.1:0-3316 GCA_964457485.1 uncultured Haloferacaceae archaeon
TCGCACGACTCGCACGCGAGTACCTCGCGTTCGGGACGACCATAGACGCCTTTAGTCCCGCCACAGCAGTTGTGAACCGTCGATTCTTCGGTTGGCTCGCCGCAGTCAGGACAGGTCGTGAGAAACATTCTGAGCGGCTCGACCGCTGCAGCCGCAACCGACCGATCAATGCCATAGTCGACAAGCGCCTCGATGCCGGTTGCGGTCGCAACTGCCACCGGTCGACTCAGCCAGCTATCACGGCGGTTCTCGCCGGCAACGAGCAGCCGCTCTTGCGAAACCAGCGAGGAAGCCTCGAACGGCGCCGCGTCGGCAACGGCCGCCGCAACGGCCTCGTCTGACGCCTCCCGAAGCGTGGCCATTCGGCGCTCCCAGTCGGCTTCGAACGTCGACGTCAGAAACAACGCGTCGTCTTCGACGATGACGCCAGCCGCCAGGAGTCGCCCGAGTAGCTGTGCTGGATCGTCGACAACGACGAGTGGATCCGAACGGGGATCAGCCTGGGTTGGGCCGAAATCACCCGGGAGTTGCGCGGTCAGCCGGGGCGCGAACTGTGGGGTGTAGGGAACGACGTAGCCGCGGAGGGCGATGAGCGTGACCCCAATGACGAACACGACGAACCCCGCCGGGAGCAACACGAACCCGATCGGTGCCGCGACACCGACGACGAGCACGAAATTGAGGGCTGTGCACGGCCAACACCGGCGGTCGCCGGTGTACTCGGGTCGGCGAAGGCGGTCGAGTGGCGAGGCGGTCATAGACGGTGTTCGGCCGTGATCGACTTGCGGTTTGCGGTGATCGGGTCGCCACCGTGAGCGCGACAGAGAGCCGATAGATTCAGATACTCGGCCCCACTCAGTCGGCACAATGCGCCGATACCGAGCGCCGCGTGGTGGTGAGTTGCGGTGGTAAAAAAAGTCCGTCGCGTGAGTGAAACGTACGGACTCAGCCTCGGCGAGGAACTGGCCGACCGCTGGCGCGGAGAGGGATACGAACGCGAGAGCCTCCGGGCGCTCGCAGACCGATTCAATACGGCCGTTGTGAGAGCCGCAATGCGAGACGCCGGACTCAACCCGCTCGAAGGCGAAGCCAAAAACACCTACCGGCTGCTGACCGACGACTCGGTGAGTGCCGGAATGCAAACCCAAGCCCGCCGCCGTCTCGAACGCGCCGATATCGATGTCGACGCGCTCAGGCGGGATTTCGTCTCCCACCAGGCGATCCATACCTTTCTGACGACGGTGCTTTCGGTGTCGCCGCCAGCCGATAACCGGTCGCCAGCCGAACGACTCGCCGACGACCGCGAAACCATTCAGCGTCTCGAAAGCCGGCTCGAAGCCGTCACAGACAACACGCTCGGCCGACTTGACGGTGCTGACGAGCTGTCGATCGGCTCGTACTCCGTGCTCGTCGATGTCCAGGTGTTCTGTGACGACTGCGGCCAGCAGTATTCGGTCGGTGAGCTCCTCGATGCGGGTCGGTGCGACTGTTCGGCTCCCAGCGATCCGACCACGGATGATCGCTCCTCCTAACGAGACGCAAATGATCGAGCACCCCGGGTCGTCGCGGCCGAGCGCTCCCGATTGTGTTGGTGTCGCAACCATTAAGCGGATTCGCCGGGACACTCAGCCATGGCACCGTCACAGGCGACTGAGACGGCTATGAGAGTCGACGTCACCAACCTTGGAGGAATTTCGGAGACGACTGTCGAACTCGACCCCGGAATCACCGTGCTTGCGGGTCGGAACGCGACCAATCGTACGTCATTTCTTCGCGCAGTCATGGCTGCACTCGGCAGCGACAGGGTGTCGCTCAAAGCCGACGCGGCTGTCGGTGAGGTTCAATTATCGATTGATGACACCACCTACAGCCGAGAGCTTCGTCGGCAGAACGGCACGGTTGTCTTCGACGGCGACCCGTATCTCGACGATCCAACACTCGCCGACCTGTTTGCGTTTTTGTTGGAATCGAACGAGGCGAGAGAGGCCGTGAGTCGGCGTGATGACCTCCGAGAACTCATCATGCGGCCGGTCGACATCGACGCGATCAACGCCGAAATCGAGGAGGCAAAACGCGAAAAGCGCCGGCTCGATTCTCGGCTTTCGGAACTCGACGGGCTGGCCGACGAACTCCCGGAACTCGAAGCTGAGCGACAGCGACTTGCCGATCAAATCGAGCGAACGCGTAAGCAACTCGCGGACAAACGCGACACGCTGGCCGAGATGGACGGCAGCGTTGAGGCCAGTCGACAGGACAAACAGGAACTCGATGCGGCGCTCGATGAGCTCCAGTCGGTGCAATCGACCATTGAGGAAACACGGTTTCAACTCGAAACCGAGCGCGAGAGCCGCCAAACGCTCCGCGACGAGCGCGACGAACTCGAAGCCGAACTCGGGTCGCTTTCCGAACCCGCTCCGCCGAGCGAGGACATTGACGCGACGCTCGACTCACTGCGCGACCAGCGGGCCACGCTCGACTCGGTCGCAAGCCAACTCCAGAGTGTTATCCAGTTCAACGAGGAGATGCTCAACGGCACGAACAGCGAGGTCGCCGAGGCGCTGGAGTCGATTCACCAATCGGCTACCGAGGAAGACGACGCGTCGCCGACGAGCCAACTGCTCGCGGACGACCAACTCGTCTGTTGGACCTGTGGAAGCCATGTCGACCCCGAGCAGATCGAACACACGATCGACCGGCTGCGAACGCTCCGACGCAAAAAACTGCGAGAGCGAAGCGACCTTCGTGACGAAATCGACGAGCTCACCGAACAACAAAACGACCACAAACGGATACAGCGCGAGCGAACAAAGTTGCGCCGACGCCTCGAACGCGCTGAAACCGAACTCGACGAGCGAAGCGAGCGGATCGAGAGCCTCAAAGCGGAGCTTTCGGAGCTCAATGACCGCGCCGACGAGTTAGAATCGACCGTCGAGAAGCTCGACGCCGACCGTGAAAACGCCGTTCTCGATGCACACAAGGCGGTCACCGAGTGCGAGTTCGAACTCGGCCAACACGAGTCGGCGAAAGCGGAGATCGAAACCCAAATCGAGGAGATCGAAGCGAAACTCGACGAGCGCGAGCAACTCAAAAACGAGCGTGAGGCAGTAAGCGAGCGACTCACCGAACTTCGGACGCGAATCGAACGGCTCGAAGACGAGTCGATCGAGGCGTTCAATACGCATATGGACAACGTGCTGTCAGCACTGAAATACGACAATCTCGAACGAATCTGGATCGAGCGAACGACCGAACAACGCCGCGAGGGCCGTCGGATGGTCGACCAGTCGGTTTTTACCCTCCATATCGTCCGGACGGG
>CAYWFO010000169.1:0-3307 GCA_964457485.1 uncultured Haloferacaceae archaeon
AGCAGCACCGACTCCGCGTGCAACAACAATCAGCGGGGCCGTGTGAAACGGCAACCGACGGGGGACGTGGAACAACGGCGACAGCGTCTGCTGGTGCTCGATAACCACACAATTTGTGAATTGTCGGTCTTTTCCAAGGCAATCGTATGAATGCGATAGTATAACTCAAAAAGTGAAAACTGGTATGATTTTACACATCCACGCAAAAAATCCATGGGTCGCTGATTGGGTGCTCCCGAGCGGATCAGCCGAATATTACCCGTCAAAAACGAAAGTTTTGAGAATGATTAAATACGTTGGCAACATGTTACATTGTATGTCAGAGACACAAGCAATCAATGACGGATCGGGCGTCGCACGAGAGCTTACGGCATTTCAACAAAACATCCTCGTTATTCTCGCAGAGGAACCACGCTACGGGCTTGCAATCAAGCGAGAACTCGAATCGTACTACGAGTCTGAGGTCAACCACGGCCGACTCTACCCCAACCTCGATACGCTCGTCGACCTCTCGCTCGTCGAAAAAAGCGAACTCGACAAACGAACCAATCAGTACGCGCTCACCGATGCGGGCTACGACGCGATTTTGGACCAGTTCGGCTGGTCGCTCTCACGGTTCGTCACCAACAGCGACCGCGCTGACGACGTTCGCGCGCTGCTCGAGCACTGACCGGACGTAGCGCTCTTTGGGAACAGCCACGGCGACACCCACGTTGTGTACGGGTGAGCCACCGTCAACACTGAATGCACTGACACCGGGCTATGTCGGTGTTCCCACCCGCGATAGCAACTCGAGAGACTCATCGAGCGCGGTTCGTTGGGCCTCTGTCGGCCAGACGTTGCGCCGGTAGTACTCCTCGCGGAACTCGCTGATGTGGTCGGCAGTCGCCTCATCGATCCGTCGCAGATAGTGGTTTCCCATGAAATCCGCAAACGCCCGGAGGTTTGCAGCGTGGTCTTCGCCGTGTTCGGCTTCGACCTGTTCGATTATCGCCGCGTTATGCTGCTCGATCGATTCGAACGTTTCCTCGCCAACGGTCGTCGCGAGCGACACCTCGATTGCGCGGTCGGTATCTGCGATTCGACTCACCACGACGGTGTCGCCATCGAGCCACTCGTCGGGATACAACACCAGCGTGTCGTCGTCAGCGCGGAGGCGAGCGGTGTAGCCGTGTTCAGCGACCATCGCGTCTCGCTTGTCGCGGTAGACGGTGGCCTCCTCGCTGGCGACGGACGCCGTGTTGGTGGCAGGTTTAGTATCCTCGGTTTCGATCGACCGGGCCAGCCGAGTCAGCCGTTCGGCCTCGCTAACGACGTCCTCAGGTAGCTCGGCGGGTGCTGCCGACTCGTTATCGACGGTGCTGGCTTGCTCAGCGTTTTCGTTGTCAGTCATTGGCTTATCCGTCGAGTGCCTCGTTTGCGAGCGCGTCCGCTCGGCTGTTGATTTCGCGGGGCACGTGTTCGAGCGACCACCGGTCGAACCCGTCGAGCAGTTCGCGGACGCGAACGCGTCGCTCGCGAAGCCCCGGATCGTTCGCGTTCCACTCGCCGCGAACCTGTTTGACGATGAGTTCGGCATCCCCGCGAACGTCGATTTCGGTGACCCCGAGGTCGCGGGCAGCTTCGAGTGCGCGAATCAGCGCCTCGTACTCCGCACGATTGTTGGTCGTCTCGCCGATTCGCTGGCCGCCGTCGGCGACGATGCCGTCGGCCGAAACGATCGCCCAGCCAACGGCGGCCGGACCCGGATTCCCCCGACAGGCCCCGTCGAAGTAGACGTGTGCGCGGTCGGCCCCATCTTGCAGCAGCATCGTCAGATCGGCCGGCCGCGCGCCCTGGACAACGACGTTATTCTCGTAGGCGACCGCGACGGCCTCGCCTCGCTCGGCGCGCCACTTCTCGTGCGGCGTGTTGCCGTCGGCGAGTTCGACGCCAGCGCGGGCGAGCCGGTCGGCGGCGACCTCGGGGTCGCAGGTGATCGTCGGCATACGAGTTGCTCTTGGCTGCGGCCGCAAAACGACATCGCTCCCGGCGACGCGCCCGCCGCCTGTCAGCCCGACCAGCACAATATTCAAGCCGTCTGCACCCCCGTTTGGTGTAATGCGGCTCTCGGAGTTCATCGAACTCGAACGCAACGACCGTGCCGAGCGTCGCCGCCTCGCCGACGAGAAGTCCTACGAAATTCTCGACCGCATTGACGGTATCGACGAGCGGTTCGCCACCGTCGCCGACGACGGTGAGTTCGGGAGCGTCGCGCCGTCAATTTTCGTCGGTCGGTCGGGGTATCCCGAGGTGTCGACCGGGCTGTTGTCGCCGGTCGGCAACGAAGCCACCGCCGCTCAGTTTGCGACTTCCAGCCGGTGGTACGACGAGGGCGTCTCGGTAACGGACGTGTTCGAACGCCGGAGTTCGCTGCTCAATGCCAGCCAGTCGATGCCCGTCGAGACGAACGTTCACGACTCTTGGGAGGGGTTTCTCGGCGTCCAGCGGGAGGTCGCCATCGCCGACCGCCCCGTCGGTGTCGAGGTCGGTCTCGATGGCCGCCCGACGCTCGATTTGGGGCTGTCGCAAGGAGATGTGTCGACCCCGACCGGCCCGCGTGCCGCGGCGACGAACGCCACGCTCACCGAGAATCCACACGTTCCACGGCCGGTCAAAAAGACGCTCGAGGACGACGACTGGAACGCGACGGGTGCGATGAACTACCTCTATAACCGCGGCTTCGATGTCTACGAAATCAACACGATTCTTTCGGCGGGCGCGCTCGGCCGCAGCGAGAACCGCCGGCTCGTCCCCACTCGGTGGTCGATCACGGCGGTCGACGACACCGTCGGCCAGTACCTCCGGGGCAAGCGGGCGACGGCGACGAGCGTCGACGCCGTTTCGGTCTTCCACAACGAGTATCTGGGCAACAGCTTCTGGGTGATTCTCGCACCCGGCAGCTGGGAGTTCGAGTTAGTCGAACTGAAAGCGCCGGGCAGCGTCTGGAATCCTGATCCGGCGGCCGGAATCTGGCTCGCCAGCGACTACGAGGGTGCTGAGGGCCGGTCGAGCTACGTCGACCAGACCGCAGGAGCCTACTACGCCGCCCGGCTGGCCGTGCTCGAACATCTCGACTCGATCGGTCGGCAGGCCAAAGTCCTCGTGTTGCGTCACGTCTCCGACGAGTACTGGGGTCCGGTCGGCGTCTGGCAGGTTCGTGAAGCGATTCGCCACGCGTTTGATGGCGAACACGCCGAAAGCGAGACGTTCGACGAGGCGGTCGAGAAAATCGTCGGCCTACTTCCCGTGTCACTGGCCGACCTCA
>CAYWFO010000170.1:0-3294 GCA_964457485.1 uncultured Haloferacaceae archaeon
CCTCGACGCAGCCGTCCGACCGTGAGGTGGTACGTCAATTTAAACGACTATGCCATCCGGGCTGAAACGCGACCTCGGACTGGCGGAGACGACTGCCATCGCCGTCGGCGCGATGGTGGGGTCTGGGATTTTCATCCTTCCTGGAATCGCCTACGTGCTTGCGGGCTCTGCGGCGGTGCTCGCCTTCCTCATCGCTGCGGTTCTCGTCCTCCCGGCGGCGCTGTCAGCCGCGGAGATGGCGACGGCGATGCCGGAAGACGGTGGCCCGTACCTGTTTGTTGAGCGCGGGATGGGTCCACTTCTCGGCACCATCGCGGGCGTCGGCACGTGGATCATGCTCTCATTGAAGAGTGCGCTCGCGCTCGTCGGTGGCGTCCCGTATCTGGTGTACGTCGAACCGTCGCTGGCGGAGCTGATCACGTATCTCGCGGTCGGACTCGCGCTCTTTTTCACCATCGTCAACCTCGTGAGCGCGGAGGGTTCCGGAAAGCTTCAGTTCGGTATCGTCGCGGCGCTGTTCGCCGCGCTCGCGTGGCTCATCGTCGCCGGCGTTCCGGACATCCAGCCGGCGGCGACCGAGGGCGCGTTCGACCCGGGCACCGAGGGGCTCCTCGCTGCCACGGCGGTCGTGTTCATCTCCTATGCCGGCGTCACGAAAGTGCCAGCGGTCGCCGAGGAGGTGAAGAACCCCGGACGAAACCTCCCGCTCGCAATGGTGGGCGCACTCGTCATCGTCGCTGCCCTGTACGCGGCGGTCGTGTACATCACCGTCGGCGTGCTCGATATCCCCGGTGCCATCGCTGAGGGGCAGCTCCAATCCGACGGCGAGGGCGCGATCATCGCACTCGTCGCTGACGAGGTGCTTGGCGGAATTGGTGTCATCGCCATCGTGATCGCAGCGATCATGGCGCTCGCCTCGACCGCGAACGCCGGAATCCTCGCCGCCTCCCGGTTCCCGCTCGCGATGGCCCGAGACGGCGTCTTCCCGTCGTCTCTGGAGGAGGTGAGCGAGCGGTTCGGCACCCCCGCAAACGCGGTCGCGCTCACCGGTCTCGTGTTGATGATACTTGTTGCCGTGTTCCCGATCCAGGCGGTCGCCTCCTTCGGAAGCGCGTTCCAGATCCTCGTGTTCATCCTGTTGAACATCGCGCTCGTCGGCTTCCGTGAGGGCGCGATCGATGACTACCAGCCGGACTTTCGTGCGCCCCTGTACCCGTGGCTTCAGCTGTTCGGGATCATCGGCGGGGCGTACGTCCTGTTCCAATTAGGTCTCGTTCCCGCGCTCGGCGCGCTCGGGATCGCCGGTCTGGCCGCAGTCTGGTACTTCGTGTACGCCCGAAGCCGAGTCGACCGGGAGGGTGCGGCTCGCGGCGCGGTCAGACGCGGCGTTGCGGAGCGTGCTGCCGACCGAACCCGCGAACTGTTCGATCGGGCCGATCCGGCCGACGTACTCGTCGCGATAACGGATGGAACGAGTGAGGCTGCGGCTCGTGACATGACCCGTATCGGCCTCGATGTCTCTCGGCTTCGGGGTGGAACCGTTGATCTCGTTCGGTTCGACTCACAGCCGCATCGAGCGTTCACCGCCCACACAGACCGGGTCGAATCAGCGGAATCGCCGTTCTACGACTGGTCCGAGGGCGATGAAGACCCCCCAGCGTGGTTCACTGACCAGCCTCGGAGCGATGGTGCGGTCGAGATCGATGAATCCGGCGAGCAAGTGTCACCGCCCGCCACCTCGGAGACCGAAGAGACTGATGTCGATCTACCGCTTGAGCCACTTCGCATCGATGATCCCGATCAGGGACGGCTTCGTCGCCACGTCGTTCACACAGAAGATGTCCCCGAGTCGGTCGCGCAGTACGCCGCCCACGAAAACCACGATCTCGTCCTGCTCGAACGACGTCCCGAGGAACTCCACCGCCGGCTCGTCGGCGGCGAGACGACCCAAATCCTTCAGGAAGTTCCCTGTGGTGCGGCGGTGATCGAGGACCGCGACTTCGACGGCGCCGAGGAAATCGCGGTTGTCACCCAGCGCGGGGCGTATGATCCGCTCAAGCTACTCATCGCGGACGCCCTTGCAGAGGAGACGGGTGCGAGCCTGACGCTCATCCAGCCGATCCCCGCGAACGCGCCTGACAACCGCCGAGCAACTGTCGAGGACTACCACCGCGAACTCACTCGGATCTGTACGGTTCCGGTCGAGTCACGAATACTCGAGACTGACGATCCGATCGACGGAATCGTCCGGTTCGCGGAGCCGGCGGATCTGCTTGTCACCTCCGTCGAGAGCCGCGGACTCATGGGCGACCTGTTTGGCCGCCCAGGTGACGAGGTTGTCGACAGAGTCGACTGTACCGCCGTGATGGTTCAGCCGGCTGATGAACAGCGCGCCGGGATCGTCCAGCGGCTCGTCCTGAACCGACTGTTCGGGACGTAACACCGCCCCCCCCCGCCTTTCCGCCAGAAACTACCATCACACTGAACGTAGCGATACGCCAGTCACACACCCATTAACCCGATCGCGTTACTCGTCCTCAGTGCTGATCTGAAGCCGCTCGTATGCGGCTTCAACGTCGCCGTTAAGCGCCTCGAACAGCTAGATGGAAACAGTCACGAGTGTACCACGTACTTGTACCGATCGACGACAACGTCGCTCGGGCTCGCAGACAAGCATTCTTCGTTGCGATGCTCCCGAACGCTGCCGAGGCGGTTGAGGCGCATCTCCTCTTCGTATTTACCAAAGGGGCGGGTTCGAACGAGATGCCCGAGGAGCTACAGCGGTTCAACTCCGCCGAGCGTGTCGAATCGGTTCGCCGCGCGGAGGAGCGCTTCGAAGACGCCGGTGTCGACTACCAACTCCGCGAGGACAGCGGCGAGGTGGCCGACGATATTATTGACGAAGCGGAGGCCCTCGACGTGGATCTCATCGTTCTTGGGGGCGCAAACGGTCGCCCGCTGGCAAGGTTCTCTTCGGCTCGGTCACACAAGAGGTTCTCCTCCAGACCGACCGCCCTGTCACGGTCACCGGCACCAAGGCGTAGTGGAAAAACGGTTCGGGACACTTCCCGCTTCGAGAGCGTCGTCGAATCCGTGGTTCGCTCCCTCGCTGTTCGCAAAAAATGCCGCCTCCCCGATTTGAACTCACTCGCTCCCGATGGTCGCTCGCTGCTCACATCAGCTCGGGAGACATTTTTACAGCTCACACGCTCAGTCGCATCGCTCGCTCGCTGTTCGCAAAAAATGCCGCCTCCCCGATTTGAACGGGGGACAGCTCGATCTTCAGTCGAGTGC
>CAYWFO010000171.1:0-3273 GCA_964457485.1 uncultured Haloferacaceae archaeon
GCCGTGGGATCACCCATATCCATCGACTGCTGTGGAGCCGGCACCAGCGGCGAGTTTTCGGCGTCAGCTTCGAGTTCGCCTTTGATCGCGCGGTTGACCGCGCCGATCCGGTTGGTGACCGCATCCCGAAGCTCGAAGAAGTGCTCGGCTGCGGCTGTTCCCTGCAGGACGGTCACTGGCTTGTCGCTGTCGCCGCCCGACCGGATCTCGGGATCGATGGGGATCTCACCCAAAAGCGGGATGTCGTACTCCTCGGAGATCTTCTGGCCGCCGCCAGTCCCAAAGATGTCGTAGACGTCCCCCGAGTTCGGACACGTAAAGGAACTCATGTTCTCGACGACGCCCAGGACGGGCGTACCGCGGTCGTGGAACATCCGAATCCCTTTGCGGACGTCCGAGAGTGCGATATCCTCCGGCGTGGTGACGACCACCGCCCCCGTGACAGGCACGCTCTGCAGCAGCGTGAGCTGTTCGTCACCGGTCCCCGGCGGCAGGTCGACCAGCAGATAGTCGAGTTCGCCCCACTGGGTTTCCTCGATCAGCTCCGACAGCAGTTTGTCGACCATCGGCCCCCGGAGCATGGCGGGATCGGTGTCGTCGTCGGTTAGAAACGCCATGCTCATCAGCGTGATCCCGTCGACTTCGGGCGGGAGGATCATGTTGTCCTCCGAGAGGCCGGGTTTGGCCTCGATTCCCAGCATGCCGGGGACGTTCGGCCCGTAAATGTCGGCATCCAGCAGGCCGACACGCGCGCCGGTTTCAGCGAGCGCGGTCGCCAGGTTCGTGGCGACGGTCGTTTTGCCGACGCCACCTTTCCCGGAGGCGACCGGGATGATGTTTCTGACCTCCGGCAGCGGGCTGTCTTCGTCCTCCCACGAGAGGCTGACCCGCACGTCGGGTTCCAGATCGAGTTGTTCGATCTGCTCGCGGATCGCGTCGGCCATCGCCTTCTCGTCGCCCGAGTACGGGGCGTTGAACGCGACGGCGACTTTGGCGGTGCCGTCTTTGAGCAGGATGTCGTCGACCAGGTTCAGCGAGACGATATCCTCGCCGAGCACCGGGTCGGTTACCTCACGGAGTCGTTCGCGGATCTGAGCTTCGTCGACTGTCATTGTGTGTCATCTCCTTGGAGCACGGCAATCAACTCGTCGCCTGCGTCGACCGCCTCGCGCCGGTCGGCCAGCCGGTGGCCGTCGCGTTCGACGAACGCTGCCGTCTCGTCGGCCAACAGCTGGTAGAACTCGGTGTCGGCGTGCTCGCGCATGTTGTCGGCGAGTTCGGAGACCCACCGCCCCAGATGCGAGACCAGAAACTCGTACTGGCGGTCCAGATAGTGTTCGGCTGCCTCGAACTCGCCGGCGGCGAGTGCCTCGCATTCGGTGGCGACCAGAAGCGAGACGAACTCCAGTTGGGCCGCGACGTGGTCGGCTGGTTCGTCGAGGGCGATTTCGACGCCGGCCTGGTCGTATTCGGCCTGGACGGCGGCGGTAGCGTCGGTCATCACCCGGGATTCGTCGTCGACGTACACCGACTCGTACGGCGGGGCCGTCAGATCGAACGGGCCGACGAACAGCTGGGCGTGATCCAGCCGGTGGGGTTTCGGCTCCGGCAGTGCGTCCCGAAGCCCCGCGGCGTCGATCTCGACCGGATCGTGGTTGTCGAGCAGTCCGTCGGGCTGGTCGCCTGGCTGGTGGTACAACGCCGCCAGCAGTCTGTAGGTCGCTGCGCGTCGCTGTTCGGCCGCGATAGCCGCCTCGACGCCGAGAGAGTCGTCCATTGATTTCGTATTCGTAACTGACATAGTTGCGTGTATTGCTTACCTATTTGATCCGGCAGAAAACGGCCACGTGGGGCCGTTCTGGTCGCTCCAGCTCCCGAAGGAGTTTATTTCTTCTCGATTTCGACCTGTACGTCGCCGTAGAACACCGAACTCCCGCTGAGTCGGTCGTACTCGGCGCCGATGATGCGGTTGTTGTGACCACCTTTGGCCTCCTCGCCCATCTCTTCGGAGGCGCGTTGGCCGTAGGCCCAGTGACCCTGGCCCCACGTTTTGGCGATCGTCCCCGGACGGATCCCTTCGAACAGCGCGGCAACGGTTTCGATCTCGCCGGCTGGCGAGTTGATGACGATCTCATCGCCGTCCTCGATGCCGCGCTCGCGGGCATCGCGTGGGTTGATTTTCGCCACGTCGGTGTACGGCACGTCGCCGGGGTTGACGTCCTTGTACTCAAGGCTCCACCAGGTGTTTGCCGACCGACCTTCGCGGCCGAGCCGGTCTTTGTGGTCGACGAACTTCATCGGGAACTCCTCGGTGTCGCCCATGTTGTACGGCTCCTCGTAGTGTGGGACGAACGCAGCCGGCGCGTCGGGGTCGTTGACACGGCCCTGGTAGTTGCAGACCTCTAACACGGTGTCGATGTCGACATCGTGGCGGTCGGCGTGGCTCTGCAGGGCGTTCTGTAGGGTTTCGCCGTCGAACTCGAATCGGCCCGAATCCGTGGCGAACTCGCCGCCCTCCGACGGCCAGCGGTGACGGAACTCCCATTCGTCAGTGTGCCAGATGCCGCGTTCGCGGAACTCGACCCAGTCGTCGAACTCCTCGCCGCCGGGCCAGTCGAACTCGTTTTCGCGGTAGTCCGGATCCCAGATCGGCTGGGTGCGGAGCTTGATCGCGTTCCGCGAAAACGCCTGGGCGCGGAGTTCGCGGCTCTCGAAGTCGTCGCCGGGAATCTCCTCGCGGAGACTCTGGCCCGACTCGGGGTCGGGGTACTCGGTGTCGAAGAAGTCCAGCATGTTGTCGAAGCCTCTGTCGGCGAGGGCTTCGGCCAACAGGTACGGGATCTCCGTTTCGTCCGTCTTCGTATCCCAGAGTCGACCGTTTTCGAGTACGTCCTGTGGGTCGTCCGGATCGTCAGCCATCACCGGCGTATGCAGGTTGATCGTCCGCTGGCGCGCGCCGGTGCTCCGGAGCTGACCCCAGCGTTCGAACTGGTGATGCGTCGCCGGCAGGATGAGATCGGCGAACCAGGCGGTCTCGCTGGCGTGCGTCTCGATGGTGGCGTGGAACGGGATCTTCTCTAGGGCCTCCTCCCAGCGTTGTGCCTCCGGATTCGAGAACGCGAAGTTGTTCCAGTACGAGATCAGGACTTTGATCTCGTTTGGATCCTCGTCGATGATCCCGTCGGCCGCGTTGTTGGTGACAACGCCACCGCCCGACTCGCCGTCTTTGAGTGCCGGGAACTCCAGTCGACCGCGCTGGTCGATCTTCTCGTT
>CAYWFO010000172.1:0-3272 GCA_964457485.1 uncultured Haloferacaceae archaeon
TGTGGAACACACATAAAATTTACCACTAGAGTTGAAATAGTACAACTTGACTTGTATTTTGAACACGAAGAGAGCTCGGACGATCGCGGTAGAGTGTAGCTGAACCGGATTCAATCGACGGCATGCGGGGAGAGACCATTGTCGACGACACAGTCAGAGACGCACGGACTGCCACCAGTTCCCACATATCGCCGTGTCGAACACCAAAAACGGCCGAATCACAGGTGAGGTCACTGCTCACGTGTTTCCGAAAATGAAATCGGAAATCTGCTCGAAGATCGGGGGGACGAGTTTAGTATATCAACATGTAGTTTACGTGTCGCTCCTGCTGCGGTGCATGCGGAGTCAATTGGAGTGACACAGACCGAGCAGAGCCACACAGCGTTATTCGATGACCGAATACATGTGTTGTTCGTAGGTTTCGCGCACCTGATCGCCCCAGTTGTGAGTGTAGGTGTCAATAATGTCGTCAGCAACGTCGCCGCGGAGGTATTTCACGATTCCTCTGTCACCCGTTCGGTCGCGAAGGTGTGTCGTGAAAAAGTGCCGAAAGTAGTGCGGGGTGACGTTTTCGGCGGCGTCGCCCCCGGATTCGTACCAGCCGGCCGCCGTCGCGTGGGTGGCAACGACGTTTCTGGCCGCTTTTGGGGTTAACCGGTCGCCCCACTCCCCCGTTGTGTAGACGAAAAGCGGTGAGGCGGGCGAGCGACTGTCCGGGCGAATTGCCAGCCATCGCTTGAGTTCGTGTTTGAGTTCGTCGTCGATCGGTATCACTGTGGGTCGTTTACGCTTGTTCGACGCGGTCCGACGCTCGCCGTTGGTTATCTGTCCACGAGCGGGGTTGTTATCGACGTACAGCGAATCGGGCCGGGTGTCGAGTTGTGAGCGCTGTGTGGTTGAAAAGTGACTGACAACGTCGGGGTCAGCAAGCGAAATATCCCGCAAATCGAGGTTACACAGTTCGCCAACACGCAGGCCGGTTTTGAGCAGACAGACGATCAGTGCCCGATCGAGCGGATGGTGAATACAGGAGACAAACGTACGCATGCGAGGAATGTCGATCTCGCGACGGGCGGGATCTTTGTTGATGGATTCGTCCATCTCCTCGACGACGAGTGCCATTGGGTTGGCATCGAAGATGCCGACCTGCGTCATGTAGGCGTAAAACCGGTGGAGATACGCGCCGTAACTCGCGACGGTGCTGTCGGCAACCGTCCCGCGAAGGCTGTGGATAAACGCCATGCAGTCGCGATGTGTGGCCTCCGCGGGCGGTATCGACTTCCCGGCGGGGTTTTGCTCCGGATCCGCCAGAAACGCCTCAAATCGGCGGAGAACGCGTCCGTAGGCCTCCCGCGTCCGTTCGGTTTTGCCGTGAAACGTGATGTCTTCGAGAAAGTACGCGATCGGATCGTCCGGGTTCTCGCTGGCGGTATCGATGCTCATTCTGATACCACCGTGTAGCCACCCTCGCGTCCACTGTACCGAATCTTGTTTTTACGCTGGAGCGATTCGAGTGTCGATTCGAGTCGGCCCTCGAAGTCCGCCGAGAGGGTTGCGACGAGTTCGTCCCACGAACGGACTTCCCCATTTTCGAGTGTTTCGAGGATGCGTGTTTCGAGGTCGTCACCCCTGGGGTCTGTGGGTGCAGAAGCACCCTGCGGAGATTTCGGTTCGTGAACAATATCGAACCCCTTTCGACCGGCTTGGACCATCGTTCGCACGAACTCCGCCTGACTCATCTCGAGTTCCTCGGCGTGATCCTTCCAGTGGGCTTTCTGGTACGCCGGGACATAGGTGACAACCGTTTCGCGTTTCGTCTCGTCCTCGGTGGCTGTCTCGCTCATACCACTCCGTTTTCGCACGCATACTTCAATGTACTCCCACAAGTGGTGATAAGGGATCTTATCTGCTGTAATGTGAATAAAATTCAGGGTAGTATTGCTAAATATCGTCTGATCTGTTATTGGAAAATACGTTTAGTAATATTATTTAAGACGATATAAAGTATGGTTAGATCATCGATGTTAATCCTACGTAATTGGGTAACATAAGAAAATTGTGGATTTACACAAATAAATCGTATGCTGATTTAATTACTCGTTGGAATAATGTGTGCAGCAGTCGGCTCAAATCCAATGACCAATGATTCTTGTATCGGATGCTCGGTGCTGACGAGCAGTTCGTGGCCACTCCACTCAGTGTGTATCCGTGTTGACGCTCCGAGGAACTCGCTGCTTGTGACATCGACCGTCAGTTGGTTCTGCGCGGCTGCAAGGGTAAACTGCTCGGGTCGAACACAGAAGGACACCTGCTCGTCGGCTCGCAGATTCGGCGGCGAGTCGTCATCCCATCCGACAGTAAATCGTGTGTCGGCGACAACGACCTCAGCGGTGTCGGTGCCGACACGGTCGAGACGCCCCGAAAAAACGTTGTTGTCGCCGATAAAGTCGGCAACGAACCGTGTTTTCGGTCGATAATAGATCTCTTCGGGGGTGCCGATCTGTTCAATGTGGCCGTCAGCCATCACTGCAACACGATCCGAAATCGCGAGCGCCTCCTCTTGATCGTGCGTAACGTAGATCGTCGTTACGCCCAACTCGCGCTGAATCGTTTTGAGTTGGACGCGGAGTTTTTGACGAAGTTGGGCGTCGAGCGCGCTCATTGGCTCGTCAAGCAAAAGAACATCCGGCCCCGGCGCAAGTGCGCGAGCCAGCGCAACGCGCTGCTGTTGGCCGCCTGAGAGCGTTTCAGGATCGCGAGATTCCATCCCTGCGAGGTCAACAAGTGCCAGCAGCTCGCTCACCCGTTCGTGCCGGCTCACACCACCTGGTGGCTCGGCGAATTTGAGTCCGTACGCCACGTTTTCGCCGACGGTCATGTGTGGGAACAACGCGTAGCTCTGAAACACGACGGCGAGATTTCGGTCTTCGGGTGCAACCCCTGCGAGCGAGTTGCCAGCGAGTCGAAGCACGCCGTCGTCTGGCGGTTCGAATCCGCCAATCAGTCTGAGTGTGGTCGTTTTTCCACACCCCGATGGGCCGACAAGCGTGAAGAACTCGCTCTCTTTGACGGCCAACGAAATGTCGTCAACTGCCGCTTGCGATCCATACCGTTTGGTGACATCGAGCAGTTCAACTGCCGGTTCGGCGCTGTGATCGCTCGATTCACGCCTGGGAGATGACTCAGAGCCCATCAGACTGGCCTCCCGAGAGTCGATCAATGACGACGAAACTGAGGCTCGTGACGACCAGCAGGACGACACCCATTGCGGT
>CAYWFO010000173.1:0-3232 GCA_964457485.1 uncultured Haloferacaceae archaeon
ATGATGACTCGCTCTCATCGGTAGAAAAAACCCGCGTTCGGCTGTCACTCATAGAACAGCTCAGCAGCGCTCTCGGGACCGATGCTGTCGACGTGGTTCCACTGGCAGACGCCCCCCACTCGCTCCGTCGTAACATTCAGACTGATGGAATCGTTCTCTATGGCTCGAAAGAACTGCTTTCACTGGAAGAGCGTGATCACGAAGATCGAATGAATCGGTTTGATGCGTTGCTCGCGGACATTGAACGCGTTGTGTGACCGAAATGGACGACAGCACTGAAGATCGGCTGTTGTAAAAGTCGAATACATACGAGAGTCGCTACTCATTTTAGCAGAGACGCGAGTGACAACCGCCACGTCGACGGTGAGTTTATCCTCATGCTCGGCGACAACGTGTTCCGCGGCAACCTCGCTGACGTAATCAATCGCCAACGAGAAGACCGCGCGGACGCCGCGTTCCTCGTCGAGGAGGTGCCCTACGAGGAGGCCTCCCGGTACGGCGTCCTCGACACCAACGAGTACGGCGAGATCGTCGAGGTCGTCGAGAAGCCGGACGACCCGCCGAGCAACCTCGTGATGACCGGCTTCTACACGTTCACGCCGGCGATCTTCCACGCCTGCCACCTGGTGCAGCCCTCCGACCGCGGCGAGTACGAGCTTCCGGACGCGATCGACCTGCTGCTCCAGTCGGGCCGGACGATCGACGCGATCCGGCTGGATGGGTGGCGGTCCCGCGAGCGGGTGCGGGACCGACTGTAAGGAGGTCTCGGGAAGCGAACGGCGGAGCCGTGAGCAGCGAGCGGGAATTCGGGTGACGGAGTCACCCGGTGAATCGACGTGGGGTACCCCGAGGACCGCGACCGCGCCGCAGAGCGGCTCGATGAGCGAGCCGATGAGGGCGAGAACGCCGACGAAGCCGTCGTCGACGGATAAGGACCCCGCCGCGACACGGTTGTCACAGAGGAAGCCCCGGCTTCAGTCGTGGGTCACTGACCGCTCACGGAGGGCCCGATCCCCACTTCGTTCGACACGACTGTACTGACTCGAACCACCGCTCACACATATTTACACGCACAAACATATATATGAACAGGACGCGAACAGCGGTCATGGACGAGTTCGACCCGGCTCCACGGACCGACGACGCCGCGTGGCCGGACGACGCCGACACGTTTGACAGGGTCTACGACGTCGCTCTCGGACTCACCACACTCACGGCCTACGCCGACGTCGCTGACCTGGCCGACTGCTCGCCGAGCGCGGCGAAGAAACATCTCGACCGCCTCGCGGAGATGGGGATCATCCGCGCGGACACCGACAGTCGTCCGGCACGCTACGAGCGCAACGACGGCTATCTGGAGTGGCAGGAAGCCAGCCGGATCGCTCGGGAGCTCACGACCGACCGGATCGTCGAACGCGTTCGCGACCTCGAAGCCGAACGCACCCGGTATGAAGAGCGCTTCGCCGCCACGGACCCCGGCGACGTCTCAGTGTTCGACGGCGACCACGAAGCCGTCCACGAGCGAATGGCGGCGGTAAGCGACTGGCAGGCGATCGACCGGGATATCCGCCTGTACGAACTCGCTCGCCGACTCGCCCGGAACGATGGCCGCCTGATTTCCGCGTAGATGGGGGACGCCGGTGATTCTGCCCCCTCCACGGGGCCGCCCGACCGCCAGACGCTCCAGCTACTCGACCGTCGTCTCTCGGAGCGTTCGCTCGTGTCGGTCACGGAGTACGACCCGGATAGCTACGAACCGCGACTGCTCCGTGTCCGACTCGACGATGAACAGTTCCCCGACGCCGTTACCGCCGCTCGTCTCGACATCCGGTGGTTCACGACCGGCGACTTCTCGATTCATTACGTCGAGACGCACCGCGACGACACGGAGTGGGAGTGTCGCTGGGACCGACATCCGAACGAACACAATACCCGTCTTCATTTCCATCGCCCGCCGAACGCCACCGATGTCGTCGATCTCTCACTCTCCGCAACCCACCCAATGCACGTGTCTATGACCGTTTTCGAGGCGATTACTCGACGGCTCGCCAGTCTGTGGGACGACGGGTAGCACACGGCCCTCTGGAATGCAGATGTGAACCCCCGACGAACTGTCGCCGCTAACGGCAGAACACATCGAGCACGATATCTGAGCGCTGGTTCACACCAACGAAGCCCAGCACACTACAAAGACGAGAACAGACGAAACGAGTGGCAATCAAGAGTTGTCGGGGATCGGACGCAACTGAATCGTTTCAATACGCCGACACAGTCTGCGCACTTTTCACGAATCGATGAGCTTGCTGTCGAAACATACTAGATACAGATCACGGACTGAGCGCTCGCAGCCCAAGACTATACTCAAGAGCGATGTCGACCTCGTCCATCCGGTCGGGAGGAACCGAGCCGATCACCGTGTTGATTCGGTTTTCAATTGATACCGTTCGAAGCTGACTACAGACTGCAACAGAATCCTCCTGAAGATGGCTCTCAGCTGCCCTCACAAGTACTTCGAACGGATACAATGTCTCATCAAACGAGGTGGTAAACGGGACGATGATCGTCGTGGGTGCGTTTTCGTTGCCAACGTTGTTTTGCACAACGAGACACGGGCGCGTCCCTCGCTGTTCGGATCCTTCCGTCGGGTCGAGCTCGACGATCACGATATCGCCACGACGAATCTCCATCTACTCGAACTCCGGAGCGTTACCAAGATAGTCGTCGGCTTCTTGGGAAACGCTAGCCATCTCGCCGTGGAGGTTCTGATGCTGCTTGGCTCGCGCACGATATCCAGCGGCCAGCTCATCCCGAGTGACCGGTTTTTCGATGACGATCTTTCCCGATTCTTCGCGGATTTCGACCTCGTCGCCACCGCTGATATCGAACTCCTCGCGGAGTGTCTTTGGGAGCGTTACTTGGCCGCGCTTGCCAACACGCCGTTTTTCTGTTTTGCTCATACGTACTCATATCGTATTCATATTCAAAAGCCTGCCGACCAGCAAGTTACCCAACAGGGGCTACTCACTCGGCTTGTCGAGACGATGACCGAATCAACGGCAGAATTCATCGACTCATTTCGACCAGAGCGTGTTTTCGTCTCCGAACAACGGCGAGCCACATTCCACGACGGCAGTATCTCGTTGGGTCTCACAACAACCGAAGACGACATCGACAAATCCTGTACGGATGAGTGTCTTCATCGCCCACAACGTGAGCCAGTGTTTAGTGATCA
>CAYWFO010000174.1:0-3083 GCA_964457485.1 uncultured Haloferacaceae archaeon
TTGCGTCCGGCGAGTTGCTGCGATTCCAGTTTGGAAACGAAGAGTTCAGACGGCTGGCTGAGTGTGTGGCTGTTGCCGTGATCCGTTCTGTTGGTGGGATTCTTATCTACCAGTTAGGTAGCGCGTTCGTTGACTGTGTGGTGATGGACCACCACTCAATATGTACATTTGCTTTTGGACACATTGGATGTGGATAGATGAAATAATATCAGAGCTATCTGTCGTACTGAAGTCACGTTTTATATTCAGCGCGTCGCGCAAAGCATATCATGCACTGAATGGTTACTTTTGTAGATCGAGCGCGGTCTTCTGCTGCATTCGCGCCCTGTATCCAGCACTGAGATCGTGTCAGACTTAAATATTTCAACAGGATAACTTTATTTGATTATAGTCGACGGTCGGTTCGTTGCCAGCCGTCTGGCCGTTACCACGTCTGTGAAATGGCAGCCATGCGGACGCAACGCTCATTCGCATCCACGGCCAACCCGGTGGCATGAGCACGAAACGCGAATTCAACGGAATCGAACTGCATCGCATCCGCGAACACGTCTGGGAGATTCCCCAAGAGGGCGAGATGCGCGTCCCCGCGCGGGTGCTCGCCAGCGAACAGCTTCTCGAACATATCAGCGACGACAACACCCTCCAACAGCTCAAAAACGCCACTCAACTCCCGGGCATGACGAAGTACGCGC
The DNA here is from genome assembly GCA_964457485.1 of uncultured Haloferacaceae archaeon. Lineage (GTDB taxonomy): Archaea > Halobacteriota > Halobacteria > Halobacteriales > Haloferacaceae > PL-Br10-E2g29. The sequence goes on from CAYWFO010000174.1 coordinate 693, forward strand.
TCTGTATGCCCGACGGCCACCAAGGCTACGGCTTTCCGGTTGGTGGCGTTGGCGCAACCGACGCCGAAACCGGCTGTATCTCGCCAGGCGCGGTCGGCTTCGACATCAACTGTGGGGTTCGGATGATACGGACGAGCCTCACGTACGACGACGTCGCCGGCAGGGAACGCGAACTCGTCAACGCGTTGTTTGCCAACGTTCCGACGGGAATTGGTGGTGGCGGCATCGTCGAAACCGACATCGACACTGTCGAAGCGGTGCTCGATCGTGGACTCGAGTGGGCCGTTGAGGCGGGCTATGCGACGGAGGCCGATGTGTTGCACTGCGAGGACGAGGGGCGACGACCCGACGCAGTGAGCGACTTCGTTTCACAAAAAGCAAAAGACCGCGGAAAAAACCAGCTCGGCAGTCTCGGCTCGGGCAACCACTTTCTGGAGGTCCAGCGCGTGGCCGACTGTTATCGGGACGACGTGGCCGACGCCTACGGACTCACACCCCACCAGATCGTCGTGATGATCCACTGTGGCAGCCGGGGGCTGGGTCACCAGATCTGCAAAGACTACGTCTCGCGAATCGAAAGCGAACATCCCCAACTGCTCGGTTCGCTTCCCGATTCAAATCTCATCTACGCGCCCGCGGGCAGCCACTTGGCCGAGCAGTACTACGGCGCGATGGGCGCAGCAATCAACTTCGCATGGGTCAACCGCCAACTCATCACGCACCGCACTCGCGAGGTGTTCGAGCGGGTGTTCGACCGCAGTTGCGAAGAAATGGGGATGGAGTTGGTGTACGACGTGGCACACAACATCGCAAAAAAGGAGACCCATGAAGTCGGGATCGGACCGGAGGGCGTGCCGGCACCGAACGGCGAGGCCGTCGATCACGAGTGCCGCGAGCTCTACGTCCACCGGAAGGGCGCGACCCGAGCCTTCCCGGCCGGTCGCGAGGAGGTGCCGCGGGCGTACCGCGACGTGGGCCAACCCGTGTTGATTCCGGGCAGCATGGGCACCGGCAGCTACGTGCTCCGCGGTGGCGCACGCTCGTTGTCGGAAACGTTCGGTTCGACCGCTCACGGCGCGGGCCGGATCATGAGTCGAACGCAGGCGAAGCGGGATTTCGGTGGGGATGACGTCCAACGCGAACTCGAAGGGCGTCGGATCTACGTCAAAGCCGAAAGCGGCGACACGATTGCGGAGGAAGCACCGGGCGTCTACAAGAATGTCGATGAGGTCGTCCGCGTCTCCGAGGAACTCGGCATTGGCGACCCGGTTGCCCGAACCGTCCCCGTCTGCAACATCAAAGGTTGAGACTGGCGGATCGACGAGAACGTCTCAAAATCGCCTGGAGTCGAACAGCCGGACGTGCCGAATGAGACCGAAACTCGCGAGAGATCACCAGAAACCACCTGTGTCGTCCGGCCCCGGCGAGCCTGACGGATCGTTCGGCCCAATTGGCTCCGATGGGCCCGTCGGTGTCGAACGCTCGCCGAGTTCGACGTGTTCGCTCGGTTTGCGCGGGTCGATCTCTTCGCCGTTTTCGAACCGGACAAAACTCAGATAGAATCGCTTGCCACAGCCTGCTTCCACATCGTCAACGAGCAGCCCGTCCTCACCGCAGGTGAACACGACGCCGTCGACCGCGTCGCGATCCTCGAACGGTTCGTCGGGCGCAACGTATTGCCAGCCTTCGAACGGAAACGGCGTGACGGCCTTGTCAGCGAGATAGCCCTCGCGTTCGAGTTCGACCAGTGCCTCGCAGTGCGGACAGTAGTAGGTGACTGAGAAACTCATTGCTGAGCATAGGCGACCGACGGATTTGAATACTGTGTCCCGAACGGTGACGAGTACTGTGTCAAGGCCGTCAGCGAGCGTGCAGCATGGGTGGAACCGACGCGCAGTGGCATGGTCGGCACCGGCGCGAACGCCGACCGCGCCCGCAACACATTTGACCCGAGCCGAACACGTCCATGTATGATTAACGAGACTGTCGAGGAAATCCAGGGCATGCACTCGCATAGCTCCTCCTCGATCGCGATCAAAGCGACACAGGCGCTCGCCGAGTTGCTCGGTCGCGAGTACGCCTCTGTCGACGAGTTCGAACTCGATCTCCAACGAAATGCGGGAGCGCTGCGCCGTGCAAATCCGTCGCATGCCTCGCTGCATAACGCCGTCTGGGCGGTCGAACGCTCGGTGCTTGACGCCGCCGATACCGTCGAGGAAGCCAAAACGGTGACCCGCGAGATCATCGACCGCGTCGTCGACGACATCGAGACCGGCAAGCGCCGCGCGGCAGCCAACGCCGCCGAAACGTTCGAGGACGGCGAGACGTTCATGACCCACGACTTTTCGTCGACCGCACTGGCCGCCGTCGAGGCCGCCGCCATGGACGGCA
>CAYWFO010000175.1:0-3043 GCA_964457485.1 uncultured Haloferacaceae archaeon
AGTGCCGAGAGCTGTTCGACGACATCGAAGTGGATATCCAGCGTTTCATCGGGCGACGACCGGACGCTTCGAACGCGAAGCTGACCGTTTCGAACCGCGGCGTGATGCTGCGATCCGGGAGGCTGCCAGTTCACCGGCTGCTGGTTTTCATCAGTGTGCACCAACGCCGAGCCGTCGGGTTTGAGGATGACGAGCCGACGGCCGAGCCCGAGCGTCGACGCCGCCCGACCGTCGTACTCGACCGTACAGCGGCCGAAGATGGTGATGAGATCGCCGCGCTCGAAAGCGGCTTCAAGCTCCCAGAGCGCCTCGCGGTGCGCCGGCTGGTGGACGGTTGTCACACTCACGATGATCGCTACACGGCGGATGAACAAAAACGGCCGGACAGGTGACGCCCAAACCGATTTGGTTGCGTCGGTCGTAGCGTAGGCATGGTTCGCGTTGCCGACACAATCGAGATCGACGCCACCGCCGAGGCGGTTTTTCAGTTCCTCGACGAGCCCAAAAATCATGCGACGATCACGCCAGCAATCGGTCGAATCGAGAACATCGAACCGCTCGACAACGGCGGCAAGAAACTCGACTACACCTACCGCATGGCCGGTGTTCCGATCGACGGCCATCTCTCGCAAACGGCCCACGAGCCGCCGACGCGCCACGTGTTCGCGCTCGAAAGCGGGATCGATGGCGAACTGGGCTTCGATATCGAGGCGACCGAGTCGGGCTGTCTGGTGACGTACCACGCGACGTATACGATTCCGGGTCGGCTGCTCTCGCGGGTCGTCGAGCCCGCGGTTCGGCGGTACAACGAACGACAGCTGAAGGCGACGCTCGAGAATCTGAAGAAGGAAATCGAAGCGCGATAGGCGATTGGTGGGGCGACGACACGAATATCGATTCGAAAAGGGCTGTCATCGCTCGGATGCCGCCGTCCAGATTTCGGTTGCGTTCCCGATCAGGGCCCGCAATCTTATGACGGATGGGGCAGCCAGTCCCGCCAATGAAGTCGAACGGCCCAGTTGGCCGCCGGTCGATCCTTACCGGCGTCGGCACAGTTGGCATACTGTACCTGCACGGTGGCGCACGAGCCAAGCGGGCGGCGTCTAAGCCGGACAGATCGTCTGCATCCCGTGAGAATTCCCCTGTGGCCGCCGAAGAGCGGTTCACCGCGACGGTCGATCGGATCGTCGACAGCAACCACGTCGTTCTGCTGGTTGCGGATCACGGGGAGGTCGTCGCACAGTACGACGTGGCACGGACAGCACTTCCGACGGTTCAAGAGGGCGACCAGGTGCTCGTGACGGTGACGGATGGCACACTCACCGCGGTTCGCACCGAGAGCGGAACACGACGAGCGGTTGGTGAGGTGCAGCCGACGGCAACGGCGTGGTGAGCACCCACAACTACAAACCAACTGCCCCCGAGAGTGAGACACGTAAACACATGCGTCAGGGGCTGCTTGTGGTCGTCGTCGCCGGATTGATCGTGACCGCCGGCTGTGTCGACATCATCGACAACGTCGACAGCGGCGAAATTGAGGGGGACGACGGAGGTGAAAGCGGCGGCGGAATCGACGTCGACGGAGAGGTGGAGATTCACCACATCGACGTGGGACAGGCGGATGCCACGCTCGTTGTCACGCCAGCGGGTGAGACGATACTCATCGACAGTGGCGACTGGCGACAGCGCGGTGCCGGCGTTATCGAATACCTGAAAGCGCACGATATCGACCGGATCGACCACCTCGTCGCGACGCACGGACACGCCGATCACATCGGTGGGCACGCTGCGATCATCGAGCACTACGAGACCGAACTGGACGGAGTTGGTGCTGCCTACGACTCCGGCGTCGCCCACACCTCCCAAACCTACGACAACTACCTCGATGCGATCGAAGAACACGACGTGGAGCTATTCGTCGTCGAGGCGGACGACGAACTTCCGCTTTCGGACGCGGCGGTTACCGCGCTCGTCCACAATCCGCCGCCAGGTGACTCCGGAAGTGATCTCCACGAGAACAGCGTCACGCTCACGATCGAGTTCGGCGACGTGACGTATCTCACGACCGGCGACGCCGAGCGAACCGCCGAGGAACGGATGGCTGAAAACCGAGGGGACGGTCTTGCGGCGGACATCTATCAGGCGGGCCACCACGGCTCTTCGACCTCGTCGACGTCGGCGTTCATGGATGTCGTGGACCCGGAGATCGCGATTGTTTCGAGCGGCTTCGAGAGCCAGTACGGCCATCCACACGATGAGGTACTCGAGCGCTTTGCCGACCGCGGTATCGAAACCTACTGGACGGGCGTGCACGGCGACGTTGTGGTGACGAGCGACGGCGAGTCGATGGAGGTCACCACAAGCGAGGAGGCGGCCACCGATCCAGCGGCGCTACTGGAATTGAAACCACAAGACGACGAGGCGAACGCGATCGATTCCGGTGTCATTTCCGCACCATACATGGAGGCAGCGCTTTGAGCACGACTCGGACGTACGTCGCAGTCGTCGACCGCATCGTGGATGGGAAAAACGCAGTCCTCCTGCTCGAACGAAATGGAACCATCGTCGAACAGCTCGATATTCCGGTCGATTCGCTTCCACAAGAGGGTCGTCACGAAGGGGCGCTCTTCGAAATCGACGTGATGCTGTCGGTCGACGAGTACACGTATCTCCCCGAAACGGAAACCGAGCGTCGGCGCACGGCCCAAGAGCGACTTGACCGGCTTTCGAAGCGACTCGGTGACGAGGAGTGACAAAGAGTGTTGACGCCGTTGAGAGACAGAGTCTGGTTTCGGTATCCAGCTGTCGGAGCCGGCATATGATTATATACTCCGTAATGGAAACGTCTGTCACACCATACTAGTTAGAATAGAGGCTGACAGTACTGGATCGCGTATGGGTTATTGATGATCCATCACGATCCCGAGGTCGGTCGCATCGGAGACTGTACCGCACCAAACGCCATTTTTGTTAGACTCGACACCGGTTCCTCGACGCAGCCGTCCGACCGTGAGGTGGTACGTCAATTTAAACGACTATGCCA
>CAYWFO010000176.1:0-2987 GCA_964457485.1 uncultured Haloferacaceae archaeon
CGTGGGGAACCGCTTCGTTGACCATGCCCATGTCTGCGGCTTCTTCGGCGGAGTAGGTCTTCCCGCGGAAGAAAATCTCGCGGGCTTTTTTCTGGCCGACCTGTTTGGCGAGATACGCCGAGCCGAAGCCGCCGTCGAAGGAGGCAACGTCGGGGTCGGTCTGGAGGAATTTCGCGTGCTCCTCGCTCGCGAGTGTGAGATCGCAGATCACGTGCAGCGAGTGGCCGCCGCCGACCGCCCAGCCGGGGACGACGGCGACGACCGGTTTCGGCATCGTGCGAATGAGTCGCTGGACTTCGAGAATGTGGAGTCGGCCCGCCTTTGCCTCCTGGACGGCCGGGTCGTCGTCGGCCGCCGCCTCGTCGTCCGCGCGGTATTCGTAGCCCGACCCGCCGCGAACCGACTGGTCGCCACCCGCGCAAAAGGCCCAGCCACCGTCCTTCTCGGAGGGGCCGTTTCCGGTCAGCAGGACACAGCCAACCGTTGCCTGCTTGCGAGCGTGATCGAGCGCGGTGTAGAGTTCGTCGACCGTTCCCGGCCGGAAGGCGTTGCGCACCGCGGGGCGGTCAAAGGCGATGCGGACGGCCGGCACGTCGCGAGCGCGGTGGTAGGTGATGTCGTCGAACTCGAATGCCTCGACGGCGTCCCAGCGATCGGGGTCGAACAGATCCGAAACCATACCGACGAGAGGGGCGGCGTCGACAAAAAGCCAGCCACCCTGTCGACCGCTTTGGTCGTTCCCAACGCGTCGTCAGGACTCGTCGGCGGGCGGTTCGACGAAACTGCTCTCGCCTTGGCCCGCCACCATTGCTTCTTCGAACACGGCATCGGGGTCGCGTCCATCGGCGTCGACGCGGTGGACGATTCGCCAGCCGGCGGGGTCGCTCTCGGTCTCCTCGTCGCTGTAGGCGGCAACAACCGCGACGGCGTCGGTTTGGATCACGACCCGGCGAGAAAGCTCTTTTGCGCCGTGTTCTTCGGTCACGAGCGGAATCGCGGTTCGGATGCGATCGCTCTGTTCGAGTTGTGTAAGCGTCCGTGTCGGAATCGGGCTCTCGGGAAAGCTATCGAGGATGTCGCCGGTGTCAGCCATTAGCGAACGGGTTGGTGGCTCGCACTGAAAAGAACCGGTGGTTTCCATGCTCCCGACCCATCTTTTTCGTCGTCGGGTCGCCTGCAGCGACTACGCTCTGCTCATGGCGACGGAGTCGCCGTTCGCATGGTACGCGAGACCTTCGGTTCCGCTCTCCTCGAAAAATCTGGATCAAAAAGGCGCTCGCTCCCTATGGACGGGCAAGCTCTTCCATGCTCATTCGCTTCACTCACGAGAACTCCGGCCGCTTGCGTGCAACTAACTACTATACCGCGCACTCAACCGACTCGACCGTCGACGACGACTCGCGAACCACGCTCACGTCGCCAACGTGGAGAGTGGGCTTCTCGCTGGCGGTCTGCTGGAGGATCGAGTTGGCCGACCCGCGTGGGGGCTGGGTGAGGCCGATTTCGGCGCGGGTCGGGCCGTCGTCGTAGGCTCCGAGGTGAACATAACAGACACTCCCTATCTCTATGGACTCACAGTTCTCAGGCGGGGGCAACATCTGGCGGCGACGGCTGACCAAGCGGCATATCGACGCTGATCTCGTCGTACCAGACGACAGGCCGTTTAGATCGGCCCTCCTCGACCAGCTCGACGAGGCCGTAGTCGGCGAGTTCGTTGATATTGTCAAGAACCTCCGGCGGATGGCGGTCGACCGTCCGGGCCAACTCGCGGATACTTGCTGGCTCGTGGGTAGTGATCGCTTCGAGCAGTTCGAGGTTTGTCGGTCGGAAAATCCGACCGAACGTTTGGAGATTTTCAATTGACATCGTCGACTCTTCTGGCTCGACGGCCTCGCCAGCGTCGACGGCGGCGAGTCGATCTTCGCGGTCGGTACGGTCGGGTGGGTCGCCGATGTGGACGGTGAGTGTGTTGGTCATGGTAGGGGTGCGTGCTGGTGGCTGCGCACGCATGGCGACGGCAGTTACTAGTTGGCGCATTTGTCGTCTGGCAGGGCTGCTCGCCACGCGCGGTAGTGTATAATAACTACGACCTAGCCAAAATAACTGTTAGGCTATACCCTATCAACCACCTCGATTTAGTCGCTCATTATCTGGCCATTGAAAACGACCGGCTTGACAAAGACGTTCTCGTGAGCTAGTTTTGGACGCTTTGCACGACCGTCTTGCTCAAACTCGATTACATCGGCTTCGAAGAGCAGATCGAGATCCCGGCTCACGATACTCACATCTCGGTCGACCTGCCGTGCAAGATCGCGTACCGACGCCACCTCTTTGCTCCCGATTTTGTTAATTAGTTCCATCCGTTTCTCTGTGAGAACACTCTCAGCAGTGTCTCTACGTAGCGTGAGGACATCCGAGAGGCCAGCCTCATCCAACCGCTGGAGATACTGGATCTCCGGGTCCACGTGCTTGCTAACACCCATTTTGTTCCAATTTTATCTACCTCTGTACAGTACAGAGGGTTTCAACCACCATTCCAGTGGTTATTGTTGCGGACGGACTTTCACCCGTCCACCGATCACTTGCGCTTGCCGCCACAGTTTCTGTGACGCCTATGTTGACATAGTAGGTCAACATATAAATACCTACGGGTCAACCAGAAAATGACGTTCCAGCGGGGGCGTCAGGATCTCTGTAGATATGCCGAAAGAGTATACCTCTGATCTCGGATCGTATCAAGGCTATCAGTATTTTCTCCGCGTTCGTTCGACACCGGATTTCGACACTCCTGAAGATTTTGCGGTCGTGATCTTCTATAAGGATGTCGACGCTGGTGAAAACGTACAGATCATACGCGTCGACCAAGCACACGGATTTTCCCACATAGATCGGTTGCACCGCAGAAATGAGCCAAAAGAGCGCGTCGACTGGGGGATCTGGGAGGCTGTCGACCAGTTGAAATCAAACTGGCGAGCGTATGCTGATGG
>CAYWFO010000177.1:0-2979 GCA_964457485.1 uncultured Haloferacaceae archaeon
CCCTCGAACAGGACTTGAATCGCGTAGATGCCCGCCTCGGTTGCCCCCTCGATGTCATCAAACGGCGTATCCCCAATATAGACCGTCTCCTCGGGAGCGGTGCCGAGTCCGTCGAGGAGGGCGCGAAAGGCCGCGGCGTCCGGCTTGCCGGCCGACAGTTCCCCAGTGACAAGTGTGGTATCAAAGAAGTGCTCCCAGCCGAGAAACTCGATTTTCGAGCGCTGGGCGCGCACCGGGCCGTTGGTTAGCAAGCCGAGTCGGTACTCCGCGCTGAGCGTTTCGAGGAGCGATTCGGCCCCCGGAATCGGAACCAACGAGTTCGTCACGGCCTCGCGGTACGCGGTCGCGAGCGTTTCGGCATCCGTCGTCTGCGCGGTGCCGTCTGCGGCCGTGAGCAACTCGGCGAAAATCGGGGTTCGGCTCTCGGTCGTGAGGTGATGTCGGTGTGCTTCGAGGTAGTCCCCGCGCGAGATGGGCGGCGCGCCGGTCTGTTCGACGGCTTCGGTCAGGAGCGTCTCGCGATCCCGGTTGGGAACCGCAAGCGTGTAATCGAGGTCGAACGCGACCCCCCGTATCGACATGGGCGACCGTTTGGGCTCCTAGGATTTGAGCGTAGCGACGGCGACCGCGGTGTTTTTCCTGATCGGCCGCGGCGATTGTGTATGACACTCGATCCCATCCACGTCGACGCCATCGCCCGGCTGGCGGGGTCGGTCGCCGACTCGGTCGACGACAGCGATCACGAGGCGCTCGCCGAAACCGTCTGGGAGTCGTTTCTCGACCCGCTCACCGACGGACGGGGCCGTGTCGTCGTCGAACCGCTCGGCGAAAAGCGACGCAGCCGTGTCGCTATCGACGATATCGCACTCGCCGAGCGCCCGTTCGAGACCGTCCACGGAATCGACTCTGGGACGATCAATCCGACAAGCTTCAAAAACGGGCTCGTAATCGACCTCGCCCACGCGGCGATGGCGGTCGACCCCTCAGAACTCTCGGTTCACCGCTCGCGAACCATCGTGGCGACCGTCCACACGACCGACCGAACCGCACCGATCGAATCGGAGTGGATGTACCACGACGAGGGCCACAGCAAACACCGAATCATCCGCTCACCACCGGTCAACCGGTATGCGGAGGCGGTCGTCCACGCGCTCTCGCTCTACCTAGCGGAGGGTCACCACGCGCGCGAGCATGCCCACATCGTCGAGGACCTGTTACTGCTCGACGGGCCGTTGTACCCCAAAGAGATTCTCACGTGGCGCGACCGCAACCCCGAACTCGAAGAGCTGACGTATGAGGCGCGCCCGAAGAACGTGCTCGAAAACTACGTGCGACTCGTCGAACGGTTTGTCGAGCGCGAGGTGCCGCTGGCCGGCTTCGTCAAAAATCCCTCGGCGCGTGTGATTACGGGCGCACTCGACAGCGCCGAAACCGGGTTCGACCCGCCGTGGCACGACGATACGGGTTTTTTCATTCGACTGCTCGAACAGCACGAGACGGCCGACGACGCCGTGCAGTCGACAGCCGACGAAACGGAACCGCTCGGGTCGAACCGGCGAACCGACGAACTCACGTTTACCTCGTGGTTCATTTCGCGCGGCGGGCCCGACGGCGCGATGGCCGCCGACGGCGACGCGCTCGGCGTCGAGCGCTTTCTCGACCCGGAGTGGTACGAGGTCACGTTTTTCGTGGTGTATGATCCGCGAACCGACCTCTGTTACAAAATCGAGGCCCCGTACGCCGTTACCCGCGACCCGGCGGTTCGACACGACCTCACGACCCAGATTCTCTCGGCGGTCGCCGCCGAACGGGGGCCACCGCGGGCGGTGTCGAAGGCCGACGAATTAGCCAAAATCAGCGCCGCCGAAAAAACCGCGCTGCGCCGAAAGTTCGCCGAACAGCTGCGGAGTGAACAACAACGAACCTACGATAGTCATCGCTGGGATCACGAGGAGTAGTGCGGTCGGAGCAGCGAACGGGACAGCGAGACGAGGACGGTCGCGAATGTCCGTGGCTACCGAGCGGCAGGATCGGGGTGGGTGATATCGAGCGAAACCGCGTCGGCAGCAACGCCGATCCGCTGAAACTGCGTGACGATGTGATTTTTGGCGGCCGCAATCGCCTGCTCGCGGTCGTCGAAACCGCGTGGCATGGGCGACTCGAAGGCGATCCGGATCTCCTCGCCGTTGATCTCGATCGGCGAGCCGCCGCTTTCGACCTGGTAGAAGGCGTCACACACCCAGACGTACGGCGCGTTCTCGTCGGGTGCGCCCTTGTAGCTCGGCGGCTCCTCGCCCCGTTCGAAAATCGTTCCGGTGAGGTTGGTTCCACCGCCGCTGCCGTTGACGAGTAACATACTCTGTCTTGTTTCTCGACGCTGAAAAACCCGTAGGCACGCGCCGATGCACCGGTGACCGTCGGTTCCGACTCGGCGATCCACTGTTCACAGCCACTCGGTAAACGAGTCGGTCGAGCGGCTCAGATCGATGTAGCGTTCCTGCATCGTGGTAATCGCCCGGTCAAGATCCGCACCCGCGTCCAACTCCTCGCGAACAACCCCCTTTTTCCACGCACTAGGCGTTACTCCCCGTTCGATGCGCAACCGGAGTGGATCCAACCGCTCGGCAATCGCCCGGTCGTCGACGCCGGCGCTCGCGAGTCCGGTTTCGGCGATGTCGAACAGTTCGCCGAAAATCTCGTCGTGATCGGTCGTTCGGTCGCCATCGGCGGTCAGCCAGGCCAACTCGGCGTCAAGCCCGTCGCGGGCCGCGTTGTAGAAGCTCTCCTCGGCATCGGCCCACGGCAACTCGGCAAGCGGATGGCTCGTTTCGACGAGACCGGTAATGAGCCCGACGGTCAGCCACTGCAGGCCGACGGTGTCGGCGATCGTCGGCTGGGTCGGAATCGGGCGGTACTCGATGCGAAGCGAGCGCTCGTCGCCGCCGCCGACGGGGTCGCCGCCGACAACACAGCGGAGCC
>CAYWFO010000178.1:0-2946 GCA_964457485.1 uncultured Haloferacaceae archaeon
CGACGGCCGTCCTCGTCGAACCGGGCGTCGGTGATTCGGTCGTGTTGCTCGCGGCTGATCGACACGTCGGCGGCCGCAACGTTCTCCTCGAGTTGGTCGACGGTTCGCGCACCGATAATCGGAATGCAGGTGAACGCCTGTTGATCCATCAGCCACCGCAGCGAAATCTGAGCGGGCGTCGCGTCGACCTCGTCGGCCACCGATCGGATCTCATCGAGCACCTTCCAGCCACGCTCGGAGAGATAAAACCGCTCGAATCGGTCGTCGAAGCTGCCACGCGAGCCGTCGGGCGCGCGCACGGATTTCGGATCGTCGGGGTCGACCCGGGTGTATTTGCCCGTCAGAAACCCGCCGGCCAGCGGCGAGTACGGACAGACTGCGAGCTCTTGATCCGCACAGACGCTGAGGTACTCCTCGACGTCCTTGTAGTAGCCCGCGTGAAACAGCGGTTGGGTCACCTCGAAGCGCTCGTAGTCGTTGCTATCGCTCTTCCACAGCGCCTTGGTGAGCTGCCAGGCGGCCATCGTCGACGCGCCGAGATAGTTCACTTTGCCCTCCTCGACGAGTGCGTCGAGCGTCGAGAGCGTCTCCTCGATCGGGGTATTTTCGTCCCAGCGATGGATGTAGTAGAGATCGAGGTAGTCGGTGCCGAGCCGATCGAGCGTTCCCTCGATCTGGTTGCGGATGTGGGTTCGCGACAGTCCCGAGCCGTTGGGGTTGGTGTCGTCGAAGCCGAAGTACACTTTCGAGGTAATGACGAAATCAGCGCGGTCGCGCTCGGCGAGCCAGTTGCCGATGTACGACTCGCTGGTGCCGTTCGGATCGCCGTACACGTTGGCCGAGTCGATGAAGTTGCCGCCGGCGTCGGCGAACGCGTCGAGCAGTTCGTGGGCGTCGCTTTCGTCGGTTTCGAGCACGCCGCTGGTTCGTCGGCCGAATCGCCAGGTGCCGAAACAGAGTTCCGAGACGCGTGTGCCCGTCGAACCGAGTTGTCGGTAGTCCATAGGGGCGCTTTTCGCCGCCGACTCAAAGACTCTCGGGCTATCGGGCCAACGCTGCGCGGGCGACGCGGAGTCGGCACGGAGTCGATGAAACAGAATCCTTACGCCCGGCGGCACCCGAGAACCGTCATGAACGAGGCAGTCGTCGCCAGCGGGGTGCGGAAACGCTACGGCGACACGGTTGCACTCGACGGCGTCGACCTCGCGGTGGCTGACGGCGAGGTGTTCGGCCTCATCGGGCCGAACGGTGCGGGCAAGACGACGTTGGTTCGCGCGTTGACGGGAACAACACCGGTCGACGGCAACGTCGCTGTTTTCGGCAGCGAGCCAACCGCCGTCGACAGCGACCGTATCGGCTTGCTGCCCCAGTCGTTTTCGCCGCCAGCTCGGCTCACCGCCCGCGAGTTGGTCGACTACTACGGCGGGCTGTACGAAACCGCGCGCGAAACGAGCGAGGTTCTCGCCGACGTCGGCCTCACCGAGGCGGCCGACCAGTGGTACGAAACGCTGTCGGGGGGCCAACAGCGCCGGGTCTGTGTCGGCACCGCCCTCGTCAACGACCCGGATCTCCTCTTTTTGGACGAACCGACCACCGGCATTGACCCTGCCGGCCGACGCTCGCTGTGGGAACTGCTCGAGTCGCTGGCAGCCGGCGGCACGACCGTCGTGCTCACTAGCCACTCGATGACCGAAGTTCAGCGACTCTCGGATCGGGTGGGACTGCTTCAAGCAGGCCGCCTGGTCGCAGTCGGCACGCCGACCGAGTTGATTGCCGACCACGGCGGCGCGAGCCGACTCATCATCGGCACCGACACGAGCGCGGCGGGAGCAACCGCACTCACCGACGCCGGCTTCACGGCGACGGCGTCACCGGGTGAGATCGTCGTTAACAGTGTTTCACCGGTCGAAATCGGCGATGCAGTCGAGGTACTGTCGGCCGCCGGGATCAGTTACGACTCGCTCGAGTGGACCGAACCCAGCCTCGAAGACGTGTATCTCCAACTCACGGGCGAAACGTTCGTTGCTCCGGCGACGGCGACGCTCACTGACAGTCCGCCAACACCGCCGACCCCACCGGAGGTCGACCAATGAGTCGGAGCCGACGGATTCGCGCCGAGGCAATCGCGGCTTGGCACTCGTTTCTGCGCCGCAAAACCGCGGTGTTCTTTACGTTCTTTTTTCCGGTCATTTTGGTCGTGATTTTCGGCGCGCTGGTTCGGACCCAGCCGACCGACGGCGGACTGTTCGCCGAGCCGGCAGCCTACTATATCCCGGGCTATCTGGCGACCGTCGTCCTCTTTACGCCGCTCTCGCGGGTCGGCAGCGAGATCGCTCGTCACCGCGACGACAACCGTTTTGAGAAGTTGGCGACGACGCCGCTGACACGCACCGAGTGGCTCGCCGCACACACGCTGGTCAACACCGTCATTATCGGGCTGGCGAGTCTGCTGATTCTCGGGCTCGTGTTGCTGTTGACGGATGCGACGATCCCGGTCTCACCCGAGTTGGCGATGTTGGTTCCGTTCGTTGTGTTGGCAGTCGTGCTGTTTTGTGGGTTCGGCGCGCTGCTGGGTCGGCTGGCCGACTCACAGGACGGGGTGATAGCGGCGAGCAACACCATCGCGCTTCCCCTGTTGTTCCTCTCGGATACGTTCATTACGCTCGAACAGCTCCCGGGCTGGTTCGCACCGGTCGTCGAACTGTCGCCGCTGACCTACTTCGCGCGTGGCGTGCGAGCGATCACCTACGAACCCGCTGGCGGTGAACCGTATCTCGGCACGCTCGCCGTACTCGGTGCGCTAGCAGTGGCGTTTCTCATCGCGGGGGCGTACGCTATTCCGCGGACGGACTAACACGCTCAACAAATTCCGCGGACGGATTAACACACTCCAGCGTGTCATAGAATCAGTCTCAGCCGGTTAGTAGAACTGCGTGCTTAGCGGCA
>CAYWFO010000179.1:0-2946 GCA_964457485.1 uncultured Haloferacaceae archaeon
TTGGCTTTTTCGACGACGTGCTGTCGCTAGTTTCGTCGCCAACGATGACGGCCGACTGAACCGACCAACGAATCGTCACCCGTTTAGGCGACCGGTGGTCACCCGCTTATATGAGTGACGTTCTCGACGACGACCTCTACACGCGAACGAAAGCCCTGCTCGAACCCGGCGACATCGACCTTGTTGGCGTCATTGTCCATTCCGACCTCGCGAGCGACGAGGATCTCGAGATGCACGAACTCACCGTCGACATTAACGAAATCATCGCGTCGCACGCGAACAAAGGCGAGACCTACATTTACGCCGGCAACGACGACTCCGCGTTCGCCTCGAACCAGTTTCATGGCCGCACGCTCGACGACGACGCGTTCGTCTGGGAGTGCCAGCAGCTCCTTCGTGATGGGACGTTCCACCTCGTCTTCTACTACGAGGCGACCGCCGACCACGAGGCAATTATTGCGGATCTTGAGGCTGAAGGACTGTCAGTGACGCCGGTTCCCTGAGCGCAAGACGGGAACTCGGGTGCGCGAAACCCACCCCCGCACGCCACGAACCGAATCATTCACCCGTGTTGCCGCGAAAAAACGGGTATGGCGGAGGTAACCCCGCGGGATTTCCTTAGCTCGGATATGCTGTTGTTGGCGCTTGTCTTACTCGCTGGAATCGCCGGCTCGGGCGTCGCCCGGTGGGCGTTCGGCGAGGCCGGCTTTCCAACCGTCGGCGACATCGTCTACGTCATGGGCTACGGCGGGATGGTGGTCGTGCTGTGGTACGGCTGGATTCGGCCGCTCGACATTCGCGGGCCCGACTAAGCCGGCAACGAAGAACGGAACTTTAATGCGCGTTTCAGCGTCACATAGCGACAAGCATGCTGTCGTCACTACTCATCGATGGGATTCTCCTCGATTACGACCTCGGGATCATCCTGCTCGTGGGGTTCGTCCTGACCACGCTCGGGGCCCTCCCGCTAAAATCCCAACAGCTCATCGGTGTCAACACCATACTGTTCGGGCTGATTTTCGTGCTTTCGCCGCTCGACACGCTTCCCTCATTTTATCTCTTCTTTGGGCTGACACTGCTCATTATCGGCCCAATGGTGTACGTCACCGCAAACGAATAGCGACGCGCCCGCACGGCTTCGCTATCTTTTTGAGGGAACTCCGATAACCCGGACGCATGATTACCGTTCGAGCGCCGGCGACGAGCGCCAACCTCGGCAGCGGGTTTGACGTGTTCGGGGTCGCACTCGACCGACCCGCCGACGTGATTCGTGTCGAACGCGCCGAACGGACGACGATCGAACTCTCGGGGGTTGGCAGCCAGTACATTCCGACCGACCCGGAAAAAAACACCGTCGGTGCGGTCGTCGAGGCGCTCGACGCTCCCGCGCGCATTCAGATCGACAAGGGTGTTCGACCCTCCTCGGGGCTCGGCTCGTCGGCCGCCAGTGCGGCGGGTGCGGCGGTTGCGCTCAACGCCCTGTACGACCGGGGACTCAGCCGCAAGGAACTCGTTCCCATCGCCGCCGAGGGTGAGGCGGTCGTCTCAGGAGCCGCCCACGCCGACAACGTCGCGCCCTCGATTCTGGGCGGATTCACGGTTGCAACGGCCGACGGCGTCGAATCCGTCCGAACCGATATTCCGCTTGTCGCCTGTCTGCCCGAAATCGCCGTCTCGACGCGGGACGCCCGCCGGGTCGTCCCCTCGACCGCCAGCATGGCGGAGGTCGTCGAAACCGTCGGTAACGCCGCCACGCTCGCCGTCGGAATGTGCCGGGGAGATCCCGAACTCGTTGGCCGCGGAATGAGCGATCCGCTCGTCACGCCCGCACGGGCGGAACTCATCAACGGCTACGAGGCGGTACAGACCGCGGCGCGCGAGGCGGGCGCAACCGGCGTCACGGTGAGCGGCGCGGGGCCCTCAATCTTGGCGGTCTGTCACCCCGGCGCTCGACGGGAAGTTGCCATGGCAATGCTGGACGCGTTCGCTGACACCGGTGTCGACGCCCGTGCGTACCAGACGCAAGTGAGTTCGGGTGCAACGCTGTTCGACGAGCAGGCAGTTAGCGAAGAGACCGAGTGACGAGTGTGCGATGCTGACCAGGGCGTGTCGGCAACGAGGCGAACCATCGATCGCCACTGCAAAATCAGCACCTATCCGGTCGGCGACACCGAACAGGAGTTACCGCGTCGACACCGTTGACTCCGTATTTTCCGCGTCGGCTCTGTTATTTATTACGTCGACTCCGGAGCCATCGCATCGGCTCTGTATTTATTGCGTCGACCCCGGATTCACTGCGTCGACAACGCGGGAAACTGGATGGCAGAGCGCGCTCGCCGACTGCTCAGACGCCGCGGCCCTGGAGGCGCTCTTCTTCGGGAATCGAGTCGTTCGACTGACCTTTCATGCCGCCGCCGGCGGTCGTCGCGATCTCGGCAAGTCGGTCGGGATCGTCCCAGTTTGAGACGGCCTCGACGATGGCGTTGCCCATGTGTTCGGGATTCTCGGCACCGAAAATGCCCGAGCCAACAAAGATGCCGTCACAGTCGTGGTGCATCATGAGCGCGGCGTCGGCGGGCGTTGCGATGCCGCCGGCCGCGAAGTTGACGACGGGGAGGCGGCCCATCTCGGCGGCCTCGTGGACGAGGTCGCGAGGCGCGCCGTGTTCGCGCGCCCACGTTTCGCGTTCCTCGAAATCGAGCCCTTCGAGGGTTCGAATCTGGTTCATCATCGTTCGCTGGTGGTACACCGCCTGGTTGACGTCGCCGGTGCCGGCCTCACCCTTGGTTCGGATCATCGCCGCGCCCTCGTGGATCCGCCGCAGCGCTTCGGGCAGGTTGCGCGCGCCACAGACGAACGGCGCGGTGAACTCGCGTTTGTCGATGTGGTAGTCGTCGTCGGCGGGGGTGAGCACCTCGCTCTCGTCGATCATGTCGACGCCGAGCG
>CAYWFO010000180.1:0-2928 GCA_964457485.1 uncultured Haloferacaceae archaeon
CGCTGGTCACAAAGAGGATCGATTTCGGCGTTTTGTACTTGCGGCCGCGGCTCGTGCCACGTCCCGCGCGAACCGTTTTGCCGTCTTCGGCGCGCTCGATGTCGTCGGCAACGCCGAGCGATTCGAGCAGCGAAACGACCTCTCTGGTCTTGACGAGATCCTCGAACTCGTCGCTCACGACGAGCGGGAACTCGAGATCGTCGTCGAACTGGTGGCCACGGTCGGCAACGAGTTCGCTGTCGGTGGTGGCCGCCAATGCCGATCGCGTCGCCAGCTGGCGTTCCTTTTTGTTGATCGTCTTGCCCTGTTCCTTTTCGACCTTCGGTGGGTGTGCGCGGCGGCCGCCGACTGCGTGGGGCACACGACGAACAACGCCGTCTTGGCGTGGGTCGTGCGACAAGCCGCGTCCGCTGCCCATCGACTCGGCGGGCGTTCGCATTCCGGCGAGTGTGTCCGCACCGTAGGCCTGTTTTCGGTTTGCCTGCGCGGCAACAACGGCCCGCTGGATGAGATCCGGGCGGAATGGGGTCGAAAAGACCTCCGGGAGGTCAACCGAGCCCGCGTCGTCACCGTTCAGGTCGCGTACTGTAGCCTGCATGGTTATCCTTGGTTGGATGCGGTCGAGACGTAGCGAACCTCGGGATCGAGGCGTGGCTGGTCATTCGGCCGGATGGCCGGGCGGAACCGCAGTAGCCGTTTGTTCGGGCCAGGGAGCGAACCCTTGATCAACACGTAGTCGCCGTCGACCTCGCCGTAGTTGACGAAGCCGCCATCGACGCTGGCGTCATCGCCGCTGCCGATGTCGATCAGGCGCTTGTTGAGTTCGGTTCGCTGGTGGTAGCCGGTCTGTCCTTGCTGGGGAACGGTGGAACGAACCCGCGAGGGGTTCCACGGACCGAGATTCCCGATCCGTCGCCGCCATCCCTGGCGGGCGTGTTTCCCTTTGCGTTTCTGGACGCCCCATCGTTTGACGGGTCCTTGCGTTCCTTTCCCCTTCGTAATGCCCGAGACATCGAGGTACTCGCCGGCGCGGAACACGTCACTGACGGTGTGTTCGCCGCCCTCAGCGAGCAGGTCGAGCGCGAATTCGACGCGCTCGTCGATCGAGCCGCCGCCGACGCGCGTCTCCATGATGTCGGGCTTCTTTTTCGGGACGTTCTTGTTCGGGCCGGGCACCGTATGGGTGATCAGCCGAACGTCGTCGACGTCGCCGTCGGCGATGAGCTCCCGAAGGGCCTCCGCGTCTTCCTCGAAGGTGTTTTCAGCCGGCAGGTCGAGCGCGCGGTCGAGTTCGTCGTCGAACTCGGTCGCCCAGACCTCGGTTACCGGCTTCTGTCCGTACGGCGTGTCTTGGTAGGCTCGGACGGCGACCGCCCGCATTGGAGGCACCTCGACAACGGTGACAGGAACGGACTCTTCCATTCCTTCACGCGGCGAGTCTGCCTCGTCGTTGACCATGACAACGTGGGTCATGCCTGCTTTGTAGCCGGCAAAGCCCTGTGGAGCCGCTGCTCCGTCGTCGTCTGGCCACGAGCGAATGCGTGGAACCTCTGAGGTTGCACGCTTTCGCGGGCCGTAGCCCAGCGAGCCTTTGCGTGGTCTGCTTGGTTGTGGCATTTTGTGTTACTCCGTGAGCGTAAGGCAGCCGAGCGAGGCGAACATCGCTTCCTCCGTTCGCACCGTCTCGCTTGCCTGTCGCGGAATCGTATTGAGCCAGCGGTCGAATCCGGGGTCGGATTCAACATGGTCTCCAGCCGCGACTGCGGCCGAGACTGCCTCGGGTTCGATCCCGAGTATTTCCGGCAACCCTCGTCCGGGCGAACCAAAGGCGACGGTCATCCCCTCCCGGAGATCCGGAAGGAGGTCGCCGAGTCGAGCATGGGAGAGTAGTTCCCCATACTCGGAGGCGGCGACCGTTACGCCTGATTCGTCGTCGAGGGCAGCCGAGAGGTCCGCACATTCGACAACAAGCCCCGATATGGGCTCGTCGACGAGTCGTGCACGGACCGGTTCTCTCGAAGAGATCCTGACGGTGACGCGCTCTCCCTCGGCGGGCGTCGCCATATCCGGCGGCACCATGAGGGAGATCGGGTGTTGCAGTCCGCAAGTGACCCGAACGCGGCCTTCAGATCCGACCTTGGTCACGATTCCTTGGTGTGTAGCCGGTCCGTCGTCGTCTGGATCGGCTACGGTCTGCGACGAGACGCGGAGCGGCGGAAGAATGCCCGCGAACTGCAGTTCGTCGCGCTTTCCCCACACCTCGTTTTTGAGGTAGGGGGGTGTCGCGGCGTACTGCAGCACAACGCGGACGAACTCCTCGCCCCACCGACGTTCGCCCTCCCGATCAGGGAAGACGATCAGTCGGTCGGCCCCGAAGACCGCCGCCGCACGGGCGACGTAGCCGAGTTTGCGAGTTGCCTCGCGTTTGTCCTCGGCCTCTCGGACGACCGACGACGGAACCAGTAGGGTGAGTCCGTCCATCGGGTGTGCCTCGTCACTAGACTGTACGTCGGCTACCGAGTCCGAAGGTAAAAGGGTAGCGGAATCCAGACCGCCCTGTGTTGGCGTCACACGGCTCAAATCGGGTGATTAGCCGATTCAGCGTGATGCGTCAGACCGTACCATGGCCACGATCAGTACCGCACCCACGACTGCACCCAGTACCGCAACCACGACTGCACCCAGTACCGCGTTCGCGATCACACCCGGTACCGCGACCACGATCACGAACATCAACGCTGTCGACGACTCACCCACAGCGAACTGCGACACGGCGCGGATCGGGCGAGCAACGCACACAGAGTGCCAATTGGGCTCGCCACAGGCTGTCTCGGAGGCTACATTTAAGCCATGTCGCCATCGAAGCAAAACGTATGCAACGGACACGGCGAGGGGTACTCGGTGTGGTCTGTGGGGCCAGCGTCGCTG
>CAYWFO010000181.1:0-2922 GCA_964457485.1 uncultured Haloferacaceae archaeon
ATGCAACGGACACGGCGAGGGGTACTCGGTGTGGTCTGTGGGGCCAGCGTCGCTGGGCTCGCCGGCTGCCTCGGCGTCGAAGGCGTCGAGTACCCCGAAGACGAAGAAGGACCACCCGACGACGAGAACGGTGGCTCATCGGAAGTTCCGAACAGCGAACTTGCGGCCGCCACACGCGACGTCGTCGACGACACATTGTGGTTCGCCCACGAGTACGACAGGGAGACGAGGGCGTATCTGGATGCCATTGGCGACGTGATTGCGGAAATTCGTGACGCACGCGAGGCCATCGACGAGGCCGACGCCATCGAGGACGACGACGTTGCCGACAGACTCGAAACAGTCGGATTCGAGGCCGCAGACCGCGCCGCCGAGGCGCTCGAGCCACACTTTTCGCCGCGAGAGTCGGTCGAAAACCGCGTCGAACGCCACGTAGCGGTGCTGCGAACCTTCATTCCGCGCGACGACATCGACCGCGTGATTGAGGAACTCACACGAATGGAGACCTCGATGCTGGAAATCGGCCGCCGGAGCTTCGTCGACACCGAGTTCTCGCGAGAGCCGATTCACAACCGGCTGCTACACGACCGACTGTTGCCGTCGCCGCACAGCGACGACCACGACGAGAGCCTCGAAACGACGATGATCGAAATCGGCGTTGGCGACGAGTTCGAAACCGCGGCAAAACTGTCGTACGACGACGTTGCCGACGACGATGTTCCACTCATTCGCGGCTCGCCGATGACGTCGAACGCGCGGCTCGATACGGACTTCCGAACCGAGCTTCGTGCGCGTCTCGGCCCGGTTATCCAGTCGGCAGAACGCACCGCTGAACTGTTTTTCGTGTTCTCAGAGCGTCCCGAACCCGGTGACCACACCGACGGCGTCTGGATTCACGACCTCGGCGGACCGGCGCTGTACGTCCAGCGCTACGCGGACGCCGACACCGCAGCCGAGGCGCTCGACGCGGCGCTCGATGGGGGCGAAACCGAGGGCGACGAGCCGATTGACCCCGACGTCGATCGAACCGACGGTCCCGACGCGGCGACCCACTGGTACCGATTTTTTCACCACGAGGCCCGTGGTGAGCGGTATGCGTTCGACGATCACGCCGGCGTGCAGTACGGCTACCTGGTGCAGGCCGGTGAGTTTCTGCTCGCCGCTGGCTTTTCGGGCGACGCGTGGGAGGAACGGCCGCTGTGGCAGGGAACGCTCGCGGACAGTTGGGTGGTCGAGTGATCAACGCCGAGCGGATCAGCGCGGTGACGGTTGCGTTTTTTGCCGTCGGTGTTGCCGTCGCGCTAGTGTCGGTCACGCTGACCGGGTGGGCCGAAACCGCGTTTGCGGCCGACGCCGGCGGCGACGCCGCCCAGTTCGGCCCGATCTTCGTTGCCCAACTGTATCTCGCGGTGACGGCTGCAGCGCTGGTCGGTGCGCCGGTCTTCGCGGGCATCATGGGCGTCGTTGTCGGCGCGCAAACGTTCAGTCCGATCGAGGCGGCCGCGACCGCAGGAGTGGGATCGGCCATTGGGACGGTCGGCTACACCGTGATCGTTGTTGGGTTAATTGTGATGTTTCAGGGAGCAGCCGCCGGGCAGGCGTACAGCACCGGGGATGCACTCGGCTCGGTTGGCGTAACGGTGATCGTGTCGACGCTCGTGAGTGCTGGAACCGCGGTGGTCGGAACGTGGGTGGGGTGATCACTGTGTCGACACCTACTTTTATGACTGCTGCGGGGGGTGTGAGTATATGAACCGCCCAGTACCGCGCCGGGGGCTGTTGACGGCCGCGGCGGTCGGCCTGTTCGCTGGCTGTCTCCAAGGCACCGATGGGGACGATGCGTCCGTTGGAAACCCGGAGGACGAGCCGGGGGACGAACCGGTCGAGACGCCAGACCGCATCGATCCCGAAGACGCCGGCGTGACAGTGCGCGACGTCGAGATTACGGATGTCGAAATCGGATCGACGTGGACGGGAGTGACGACGGAGGTAACGGTCGAGAACACCGGTCGGTTTCGGTACGGCGTGCTCAGTTTCCGCGCCGACGTGTTCCGAAGCGGAAGAACCTCGCGGGAGCGAGAGTCGCTCGGCTTCGAGTACGTCACGCGCCAGTTCGCGAGCGGTGACCGCTTCGACAACGGAACCCGAACGTTCGAGACGACGCTGTACGTCGACCGGCAGGCCGAGCCACGAACCAATTCTGACTGGTTCGAGGTGACGGTAGCCGTTCGGCGCGCCCATCCGGTCTGAGCACGTGTCAGTGCGCGACCGATCTCAGTACAACAGATCCGCGTCGTTTTCGACCATGTACACCGTTCGCGCGGCGATGTTGGCCGCGTGGTCGCCAACGCGTTCGAGATCGCGAACCGTCAGCAAAAGACGCGACACATCGGCCAACAGCTGTTCGTCGTCGAAGTCGGCGGTCGCCGACAGATCGTCGCGACGGAGCAGTTCACTGACGACCGTCTCGCTTGCCTCCACACAGCGCTCGTCGACCGTGTTGTCACGCTCGGCGAGCGCATAACACAAGGCGGTGTCCCCTTCGGCGTAGGCGACCATCGCGTCTTCGACCATTTCGCCGACGACGGTGCCGATTGTTTGGATATCGACCTCGGGGAAAACGTCATGATCGGCCGTCAGCGAGTAGTCGGCGAGATTCGCCGCCAGATCGCCAACGCGTTCGAGATCGGTGAGGATTTTGAACGAGGCGGCGATGAACCGGAGGTCGGAGGCGACCGGCTGTTGGAGCGCGATGAGATCGACACAGTCGCTTTCGAGTTCGAGATACAGCTCGTTGATTTCGTCGTCGCCGTCGATGACGTCGCGGGCGAGCGCTTCGTCCTTCTGTTCGAGCGCGGTCAGCGCCAACCGAAACCGGTCGACGACGAGTTCCGACATGTAGAGGACATCCTCGCGGAGGGA
>CAYWFO010000182.1:0-2884 GCA_964457485.1 uncultured Haloferacaceae archaeon
TGGCCTCGTTCTTCACGGCGGCACTCGTCTACTCGGTCAACGACGCCTTTCATGGCCGAAATCCGACGCTCCGCAACGGAATGGCCGCCGCGTGGGAAATGAAAGGCCCGCTTGCGGTCTGGTCGGTGATCTCGGCGATTGTTGGGGTCTTGCTCAACTCGCTCGAAAACTCCGATTCCGGACTCGCACGGATCGCTGCCTCGTTGTTCGCGCTCGGCTGGACGGTGACGACGTTCTTCATTATCCCGGTCATCGTTTTTGAAGACGTCTCGACCACGGAGATGTTCACCAAGAGCGCGGGCGCATTTCGCGACACGTGGGGTGAAACGTTGGGCGCAGGCTTCGGCATTGGACTCGTCCAACTCGTCGGTGGGTTGCTCGGCGTGACGGTCGTGCTCGCAATCGGTAGCGGACTGTTCGTGATCGTGCCGGCGGTCGGTATCAGCGTCGTCGTTCTCGGCGTGATCGGAGTCGTCGTGGTGGTGTACCTTGTCGGCCAAACGGTTCAGGGCATCACTAAAACTGCGCTCTATCTCTACGCGGCGGAGGGAACCGTTCCTGATGAGTTCGACAACTTCGAGTTCACCACGCTGGGTGGGCGAACCGAGCAGTCAGGCACACCCGGCGGTGCAGCATCGTCGACGATGACATCATTCACCTGACCGCCCCAGCGCCATCGGTTGCTGACAGCTACGGTTCAGGTTTCGGTTCGGTCGTAATCCCCGGTTCGTTGCTGGCGATGATAACGACCTGATCGGTGATATCCTCCATCGTGTTGGCGAGTTCGTCAAAGAGAATCGCAAACTCGCGGTACAACAGTGGCTGGTCGATGTCGTCGTCGGCAAACGCGGTCGAGATCACGGTGTTACGGAGTTCGTCACATCGGCTCTCCATTTCGCGTACCGTTTCGATTTCGGCGGTCAGATCGGCTGACGCATCCGTCCAGCTCATCGCGTGGACGAAGTCGACGACAACGGTCTTTATCGCGTCGAGCGCGCCGGCGATCTCCTCGCCCATCTCGTGGAGGCCCGCAAAACACGCGTTGTCGTGTGCCGGGCGGATCATCAACAGCTCCTGGGCGATGCGTTCGGTATGGTTGGCGAGCACGTCCAACTCGCCGTAGAAACCTATCAGCGCCGAGGCGTTGAAATGCACCCGACTGCTCCGGAGACCGATTTCGTCGGGCCCTGAGTTCGTGATCGTGCCGTTGATCTCGCGGTTGAGCCGATCACACTCGCTTTCGATGGCCCCGATCGTTTCGAATGTCGATTCGTCGTCGCCACCGGTCGCGTACTGACCCAAAACCTCGGGTAACAACGCCACACAGTCGGTCAACCGATCGAGATACGCCTCGGTTTGTCCGTCGAGTTCGTCGCCAAACGTGGAATCTGCAGCCATGTGAGCTACCTGTACCGATGCGTGTCAGAAAGTAATATGTGTCGACTGATCGGTTAGAGAACACCCATCTCGTCCAACCGTTCGGGGAGATAGGTTTCGGTCACAAAGTCAAGGCCCCGCGCGGCAAGCGCCTGCTGTTCGGCCTTTTTGTCGATTTCGAGTTGCAGTTCGATCTGTTCGGTCCAGTAGTCGGTTTGGAACCGCGGATCCGTGAGCTCGGATTCGAGCGCGTTGATGTCGGAGTCCGCAAGCGGATCGGTCGGGAGGTCGTACTCGACAATATCGGTCGGTTGAATGCCGACGTATTTCGCTTGTGGCGTGGCGAGATACGCCGAGAGATGCGCGGATTTGATCGAACCGTAGGCGACCGAGCCGTAGATTCGGTACGACCACGGGTCGCCGTCACAGAACACGTTGACGGGCACGTCGAGTTCGTCGTGCAGCCGTTTCGTGATCCGCCGGGTCGCGCGGGCGGGTTGACCCTTGAGATGAACTACGAGACAGTTGTACTGCTCGTCGAAGCCGTTTTCGACGAGGCGGTCACGCATGCCGCCGGTCTCGACACAGAGCACGAAGTCGATGTCGGCGTCGAGAAACTCGATGGTGTCGGGGTTGTTTGGAATCTGGTAGCCACCCTCGCCAACGTCCTCTTGGCAGTGAATTTCGCGCTCGCCGCGACGTGTCTGCTCGCGGAGCAAAAGTGGCCCCATGAGCGTCGCCCCCGACTCCTCGGGTCGCATGTGAAAGTCCTCGCGCGTGACTTCCGAGACGATTTCGAGGTCTTCGATCAGCTGATTCGATTCGTCCTGATCCGAAAAGTGTGCCTCGGTGTTGTCCCACGATTCGGAGAGATAATACAGCTCACGCAGGGTCGACGAGCGATCCTCTTCGAGTTGTTGGGCGAGAAACTCGATGGTGTAGACGGCCTTGAGGAGTTTTCGCGCGCCCCGAACAGAGTTGGCGCTCCGCGTCGAGGTTCGGTCACCATACACCCAGACCCCGGAATCCGGATCGTACTCGATGTTGCTTTTTGTCCGCGTCGGCAGTGTCATTTCGGGGATTTGGCCGCCGGCGAACTGATCGTAGAAGTCCGCGGCAAGGTCGATAAGCTGTTCTCGGGCGTCGGCGTCACTGGATGTGCTGCTCATTGGTAGGGTTCAGGCGTTGACAGTCAGTTTCTCGGTATCGATTCCGTCGACCGTGAGTTCGAAGTCGGCGTCGTCGCCGACGCGGTAGGTGAGTTCGGCGTCCTCACCCGCGGCCACTGCGGGCGACCACTGAATGTACCACTCGCCGTCGAGGTCGACGACGCTCGCGTCGCCGTTGATCGCCTGCGGTTCGACGCTCACGATGTCGGTGATTTCGGGTGTTTCTGCGCGGTCGGAGTAGTTCTCGACAGAGAGCGTCACCGTCCCGCCGTCGACCTCGCGGTCGATACAGAGGTTGTTCATGATCCGGCCCATCGCTCCTTCGATGTCGGGCCGCT
>CAYWFO010000183.1:0-2852 GCA_964457485.1 uncultured Haloferacaceae archaeon
TCGACTCGGTTATCTGGGTGTTTGACCGTGGATACACGCGCTATCATCGGTTTTGCGAACTCAAACACAGCGACGATGACTTCGTCACACTGCTGCGGTCAGATGCTCGGGTCGACGTTCTGGAGCGCGTCCAGAACGTCGAAGTCACCGACAAGAACGGAACGAGACAGATCCGTGATGAACGGATCGAACTTGCCGAGACTGGAGAGACGTTTCGTCGTATCGTCTTGGAAACACCAGATGGAGAAGAGATCGAGTACCTGACGACGCTGGCGTCGTCAGCGTACGATCCCATCGACGTGATCAGCATCTACACGCTTCGGACAGTGATCGAGATTCTATTTCGTGAACTGAAGCAGTATCTGAACATCGAGAATTTTCACTCGAAATCGCTGAACGGCGTCTTGTTCGAGTTGTTCGCTGCGTTGATTGGGCTGGTGCTGATCTACTGGCTGCGGCAGCGCCACCCGGTGAAGGGTGGCGTGCCGCGAACAATCCAGAAAGTCCGGGCGCACTGGAACAAATCACTGGATACGTTCGGTTGAGCTGGTCTCAGGTGGCTGGGTCAGCCGTCGCCGCCAGCGACGGCTTTGGCCAGAGCAGTCGAAAGACACCGTATTGACACAGGGAATCTTCTCATTCACCGCTCCGGGCCGGTTACAATCTCGTCTGATCAGGCTATTTTCGTTCAGACAGCACACTCATCTTGCTCTCGCAGAAGTCGTTCTCTCGGTGGCTTTATCAACTCGAAACGCGACAAGAACGACATGCAATTCGGAATGTGGGCATACCCCTGGGACATCGTAGACAAAGGACCGCAGGAAGCGGTGGACGAACTGGTCGATATCGGGATCGACAGCCTGTACGTCGCCGCAAACTACCATACTGTGCAGGCATTCAGCACGCACAACCCGGAGCGAAAGACCTTCTTTACTGATGCGTGTGCATACTTCGAGCCGAGTGACGATTACGGAGAGTTAGCGCCCGTTCAAAACGAGCAGATGCAAGCCGAGCAGGCAGACTGGATCGCGGAGGTTGCCGATGCTGCATCCGACTCACCCCTGCAACTGAACGCCTGGGTCGTCGGCTGTCACAACTCGACGCTCGGGATGGAACACGAGGAGTACGCACTCGAAAGTCCGTTCGGTGATCCACTCGTTTTCGGACTCTGCCCGTCACAGCCTGCCGTCCAGAAGTACCTGAAAACCATGCTCGCTGATCTCGACAGCAACTACCCGTTCGAGGACGTGCTTCTGGAAACGTTCCATTACTTCCATGGCTCGGGCTGGAGCTGGCATCACGACAAGTTCCATACCGATATCGGGGAACTCGGCGAGTACCTGCTCGGGCTGTGTTTCTGTGAGGAGTGCCAGCAGAACGCCAGGGATGCCGGCGTAGCGGTCGATGAGGCACGCGAACGGAGCAAGGAGACGATCATGGCTCTGGCTGAGGGGGAGATGGATCCCGACGTCGAACCCCGAGAGTGGCTAGAACAGAACGAGGCTGTCAAGGCCCACTCGGACGTTCGGCAGGGAACACTCAACGCGCTGTACGAGGACTTTGCTTCCGAGACGGACGTCAATATCGGCGGATTCATCGGCATGAAGGGCATCGACAACTCGTGGATGCACGGGCTGGATCTCGAAACGCTCCAGGATACTGTCGATTACTTCACGATCATGGATTATTTGCCGAGTACAGAGGAGGTCATCGAGACGTACGACCACAGCACAGAGCGGATCACCGAGACGCCAGTCCGTGCTGGGATTCTCCCGGGTCATCCCATCGTCGACACGAAAGAGGCGGTGACGGACCAGATCGTTGCCCTCTCCGAAACGGATACAGAGGAGGTAACGATCTACAACTACGGACTCCTGCCGGAACGAAATCTGTCGTGGATCAAAGACGGAATCGAGCAGGTCAACTGATCCGACAGCTCCTTTCAGAGAACTACCAGAACAAATATAATCCGGGCATCCAATCGTAAGATGTGGCACCAGTTAGCAAAACAGCCGCCGATACTGAGACAGTAACAGACTCGCAAGGGACGGTGATTCGACAATGAAACCCGAAGTCGACGTTTTGATCGAACCCGTAACAGTTCGGTTCAGCCTCTGGGAGGGAACCCCGATCTATCACTTCGCCGGCGATCCGGAAACACAACTGGACGGGATTGAAAAGCGGATGGGCGTCGACCCGGAGGAGACGGAGATGCTGGAGATGAATCTCGGCTTCCTTCCGATCAGCAACACGACACTGATCCGGGGTGAGAAAAATATCATCGTCGATCCGGGTAACTTCCACGTCGGCTTCTATGGCCTGATCGAGGACAGTCTCGATGGGATGGGGATGACGCCGGAGGATATCGATATGGTCCTCGTTACCCACTCACATTTCGATCACATGGCCAGCACGCACCTCTTCCCGAACAGTAAGCTCGTCATCGGTGAGGGAGAACTCGCGTTTGCACGCGATCTCTACTGGCCCGAATTCATCGACGCGATCACGACCGACCGACTCGAAGAGGTGGAGTATATCGAAGAGGGATCGGGAATGACGGAGATCTGTGAGGGCGTGTCGGTCTTCCCGACGCCGGGGCACACCCCCGCCAGTATCTCTGCGCTTGTCGAGACTGAATCCGAAGACGTTGCAATCATCGGTGACGTTGCGATGACCGAAGACGAGTTCAGGACACGGGAACTCTCACACTGGTATACGGACGAGCAGGTCGAACTCATCTACGCTAGCATGGATCGTATCCAGGAACTCGATCCGTCGGTGATCATTCCGGGACACGACAACAAGTTTAGACCGTAGTATCGGCCGAAGCTTCGGTTTCTCCGTCTGCGATT
>CAYWFO010000184.1:0-2801 GCA_964457485.1 uncultured Haloferacaceae archaeon
ATGCCCCGTCCTCAACGGTGTCGGTTGCCATCGAGAGGCCATCGACCCGCTCGACGGGGCGGAGCTCCCACGTGGAGTTCGTCAGAAACACCTCGTCGGCCGCGCGGATGTCGTCGGGGCGGTACCGGCCCTCCTCGACGGGAATGCCCTCCTCGCGGGCGAGTTCAAGCACGACGCGGCGGGTGATTCCCGGCAGAATCGGCCCCGCGAGACTCGGCGTTCGCAGGGCGTTGTCGCGGACAAAAAACAGATTACTCGTCGCCCCCTCGGTGACGTAGCCGTCCGCGTCGACCATGAGCGCCTCGTCGGCCCCGGTCACACGGAGTTCGAGTCGGGCGAGAATCCCGTTGAGATAGTTGTGGGTTTTCGCGTGCGCCGGAATCGCCGCGTCGGGCACGCGCTTGGTTTTGACCGTCTGGAGCGTCGCCGGCCCGTCGAAGACCGACTCGCTCTCGCGACCGCCGCGCGGAAGGGGTTTGACGATGACAACGACCGTCGGGTCGACCTCGCGGCCCGGCGTGAGTTTGCCCGGCTGGACGCCGCGGGAGATCGAGAGCCGAACGTAGGCGTCGTCGAATCCGTTGGCCGAAAGCGTCTCGTCGATCCGTTCGCGAAGGTCGCTATCGGCGAGTCCGTGATCGAGCCCGAGCACGTCGCAGGAGTCGCCCAACCGGGTGGCGTGGGCCGCCCACTCGAAGAGCTCGCCGCCATAGGCGCGCATCGTCTCGAACGCGGCGTCGCCGTAGAGAAAGCCGCGGTCTTGCACGTTGACCGCCGCCTCGCTCGCCGGCACCACCTCGCCGTCGACGTGGAACAGCAGTTCGCCGTCGTCGTCACCGTCTCCGATCCCGCCAGCACTCCCGTCGACCCCGTTGGCATCACTCCCGTCGTCGTCCGTTTTTTCGGTCACTCGCGCTCACCCGCCGCACAGATATCGACGAAGTTTTCGACCATCTGCTTGCCGTCGCTGGTGAGAATGCTTTCGGGATGAAACTGCACGCCGAACTGCGGTTTGTCACGGTGTCGAACGCCCATGACGACCTCGCGTTCGTCGACCGTCCGAGCGGTCTCGGCGAGCGAGTCGGGGAGGTCGTCGCGTTCGACACACAGCGAGTGGTATCGGCCGACGCTAAGTTCGGCGGGCAGTCCCGCGAACAACCCCTCGCCGTCGTGGCTGATCGTCGAGGGCTTGCCGTGGACGACCGTCGGCGCGTGGCCGACCGGCGAGTCGCTGGCCGCACACATCGCCTGATGGCCGAGACAGACGCCGAAAATCGGACAGTCGAGATCGAAAACAGCCATCGAAACGCCCGCAGTCTGCGGCGTGCCCGGGCCGGGCGAGAGCACGATTCCGTCCGGATCGAGTTGTTCGATGGCCGCCAGATCGACGGCGTCGTTGCGGCGCACGGCGACCTCGCCGGCAAACTCGCCGACGTACTGAACGAGGTTGTAGACGAACGAGTCGTAGTTGTCGACGACGAGAATCCGTGGGCCGCCGTCGACGAGCCCATCGACGAGGCCGGCCGGTCGGGTCGGCTGCGCGTCCGCGCTCATTCGGCGGCCTCCTCGATCGTGAGCCGCCCCGTCGACAACGCCTCGTCGATAGCGGTCACGAGCGCACGGCCTTTCGCCAGTGTCTCCTCGTACTCCGCCTCGGGATCCGAATCGTGGACGATGCCCGCGCCGACGCGGAGAAAGTAGCGATCCTCGTGGCGGGTGAGCGTCCGAATAATGATGTTGAGCGTCGCGTTATTATCAAAGCCGAATATCGCCATGCTGCCGGTGTACGGGCCGCGCTGGGTTGGTTCGAGTTCGTCGATGATCTCCATGGTTCGGGGTTTCGGTGCGCCGGTGATCGTGCCGCCCGGAAAGGTCGCCGCGATGGCGTCCGCAAGCGATAGCTCCTCGCGGAGGCGACCGTCGACCAGCGAGACGAGATGCATCACCTCGGAGTAGCGATCGACCCGGCGGTACTCGCTGACCGATACGGAGCCGAACTCGCTGACCTTGCCGAGATCGTTGCGCTCGAGATCGACCAACATCGCGTGCTCGGCGCGTTCCTTCTCGTCGGCCAGCAGATCGGTCTCGAACCGGTCATCGGTGACCGCTGTCGACCCCCGTGGCCGGGTGCCGGCGATCGGTTCGGTTTCGAGTCGGTCGCCCGCACGCGAGAGCAGCAGTTCGGGGCTCGCGCTGACGAGGTCGAGGCCGTTCCATCGCTCGCTGCCGCGGCCCGAAAACTCGAGCAGACCGGAGTACGGCGCGGGGTTGACCCGCCGGAGCGCGCTGTAGGCCTCAACGGGATGCACCGCTGCGGGCGCGGTGAGTCGTTGTGAAAGATTGGTCTGGAAGGTGTCGCCGTCGCGGATATACTGTTTGATCCGCCGCACGCGCTCGGCGAACGCCGCCGGCGACGACTCACCCTGGAACTCGGCCTCGCGCGCCTCGACCGGTGGCGCTCCGACCGACGGGTCGCCGTCGCGAATCGCTCGCGCGAACGACTCGGCGCGTTCGACCGCCCGGTCGTAGACGGCGTCGATTCCGGCGTGATCGGTGGCCGCGGTGGCTTCGCTGTCATCTCTGATGGTGTTGCTGGCTGGGCTGTCGGCGTCGACTTCGCCGGGAAGCCGTGGACAACAGGTGATTCTGAGTTCGACACGCCCTTCGTGAGGCGCTTTCCACGCCGCGACACAGTCGTAGGTGGCGACCTGGAGACGGGGCAGGCCGCGGTCGTCGACCGCGTTTCCGTCGAGCGTTTCGAGTTCGCGGGCGATGTCGTACGAGAGCCAGCCGAACGCGCC
>CAYWFO010000185.1:0-2791 GCA_964457485.1 uncultured Haloferacaceae archaeon
GCAACCTGCATCCGGGTGCGCGAAATCCGCTCGCGTTCGATGTCATCGGTGTTTTCGCTGGCCTGTGCAGCCGTTCGCAACACGTCAGTTATTTGACTGGATGCCTCCTGGGCCTCGGTGATGAGTTTGACCGTTCTGGCGAGTCGTGGCAGATGGTATTTGTTGTTGAACTCGATGAACGCCTCGCGGAGGCTGACGCCGTAGCTCACTTTGGCGTACATGATCTCGAACTCGTCAGCGAGTTTGCCGCTGGAGGTTTCTGCCACCGTCATAATCGAGTCGTACAGCGTCTGTCCGGTATCGTTCGCGCTCGAGAGCTTTCGAAGGTTCTGCGAGAGTTTGCCCGTGACGGCGTGGCGTGAGCGCATGTTCCACTCGTAAAACACCGCCAACGGCAGACAGGTGATATACAGCGGCACGTATATCCAGATGAACGTGCTCCAGACCGGCCGGCCGACCCACTCTTCGACCGTGAGCGGTGCGCTTCCGACGCCGACGGCGATTGCCACAAGCACGATCGCCGCAGGCACGGTCAGCGCGAGCGTGTACAGCGGGTTGTCACGGAAGAACAGGTGTGGCGACGACAGCAGCTGTTTGGTTTCGTAGGTTCCCTCGCGAGCGCGAATCCGATCGAACACGCGGTAGCTGCCGACGTAGCTCTCGATGAGCCCGAGATGCGTGAGGCCGGATTTCGAACTCGCTTCGAGCCGGTCGGTTCCGCCTTTCGGCTTGATATAGCCGTCGCCGGGTTCGTCGTACTTGACCGTCGAGATCAACACGAGAAAGCCAACGCCGACCAGCGGAATCAGCATGTAGACGGTCGCATACAGCAGGAGGTCGTCGGCCTCACCGAGCATGCTCATGATGACGAGAATGATGATCAACAACAGCGGGAACAACGAGAGCGTCATATACATCTCGCCGAACAGTTCGAGCGTTTCGAGCGTCATTTCCTGTTCCTGTTTGGCCGTCCGCATATGCTGGTCTTTCGCGTCACGGAGGAACGACTCCATGTCGCCACCGCTGTTGACGATCGACAACATGTCTGTCAGAAACTGTGAAAGCGAGTCGCTTGGCGTCTCCATCGACTGTTTGCGGATGGCGTTTCGGTAGTCGGTGCCGAAGTACTCGGTTTCGGCGACGATGCTCTGAAACTCGCGGGCGACCTCGTCATAGGTGTCTTCCGCGTCGGCCATCGATCGGAGGATTTCGAGTTGGTTGAGCCCGCCAACCGACAGCGCATACATGAACGCGATGGCGTCGGGCAGCAGAATATTGATGTTGCGCTTGCGTTCGTTCGCGCGGCTGTAGGGAATCGCGACGAGGCCACCGAAGCCGATACTAAAGCCGATCGAGCCGAACAGGAGCCCCGACACGCCGACTGTCACCGGAATCACGAGACTGCGGAGCAACGCTGCAGTTTCCGGCGTCCCAACCGGAATGCCGAGGCTCACCGCTTCGGGGCTGATCACACCGAACTGAAACAGGGCGTAGCTTCCGACGGTGCCGACACCCGCCAACACGATGCCGACAAGCACGCCAACACCGAGCGCTCGCGAGAGGTAGTGTTCGACAGTTTCGGAGATCCGTGCCTCAGTCAGTTTCTGTTCGACATCGCCGACGAACTCGCCGTTGTCATCGAACAACACCCGAAACAGCGGATAAAACAGATCGGCGAGCAGATCGTCGTCCGGGTTGTTTCGTGTGGGTGTTTCGAGGCTCATTTACCGGTCCTCGGAGGGGTCAGCGGCTTGATCGCCGTCAGTTGCCTCCCGGTCGGCACGCTCGCCAGAGCCATCCGTTTCGGCGGGCGTTTCGTCAGCGGTGTCGATCCTGTCGGGTGGTTCCTCAGTTGTGTCGGCGGCGCGGTCGGTGACCGCATCGTCAACGCGACTTTCCGCCACGTCATCGACCACACCATCACTATCCAGCGCCGCACCCGGTTCGCCGGCCTCGCCGTCGATCTCTTCTGGCTCCACCATCGGATCACCAAACGGCTCGACATCGTCAGTGGGCTGTTGGCGGTCGAGCCCATCTTCGAACATTCCCGAAAGCGCATCCGGCAGCGAACCGGCTTCGACTTTTCGGTAGCGTTCGAACAACGACTCGGCCGAGTCGAGGATTCGCTGGGCCTCCTCGCGCTGTTCGGCGTCGGGGTCGGGCCGTGGAACGAGCGCTTCGACATCGGGGTCGACGTTGATCAACACCGACTCCATTTCGCGGAGGTCTTCGAGACTGGCCGCCAGTTGGTCGGTCGCCATCAGCGCGAGAATCGTCTCGGGATCGTTGATATACGCCTGCAGCGTCGCCGCAACCTCGGTGTAGGTGTTGAGTCCGCGATCGATCAGGTACGCGAGCACGACCCGGCGCTCGAACAGTTCGCTGTTGAGTTCCTCGCGACTCCAGCCGCGGTCGAACTTGATCTGTTCGAGCGTATTCGAGTTGCCGATGCGGAGGTACTCGTCCGTTTCGGCCTGCCACTGGTAGATGTCTCTGACGTTGATCTCGTCGTTTTCGGGGTCGTAGTGGTTGATTTCCGTGAGCGACTTGTTCCGGCGAACCTTTTTGCCCTGTACCCGCGTTGAGGTCTGAATCGAGACCAGATCGAGCGCCGAAAACATCGTTTTCGAGACGTTGATCGGCTCGGTCGTAAACCGTTTGAGCACCTCGCCGACCGAGTCGGCGTGGAACGTCGTGTAGGTCGTGTGACCCGTCGACATGACCTGAAACAGCGTGCGGCCCTCCTCGCCACGAATCTCGCCCATCACGATGTACTCGGGCCGTTGGCGAA
>CAYWFO010000186.1:0-2736 GCA_964457485.1 uncultured Haloferacaceae archaeon
CTGTGATTTTCTCGGCCTCGACGACTTGACGAGTCTCAAAATGGAGCACTATGTCGGGGCGGCAAAAAAGAGCGACTCGGCCCAGATTCGCTACCCGATGCCCGAGGGCAGCGTCGCCGACAAGGACGTGCTCATCATCGACGACATCGCCGACACCGGCGGCTCGCTCAGCCGCGCCGAGGAGTACGTCACCGACCGCGAGGCCAACACGGTTCGAACGGCCACGCTCCAACTGCTCGATTCCAGCGAGTTCGACCCGGACTTCGTCGGCGAGCGCCTCGAATCGTGGACGTGGGTGGTGTATCCGTGGAACTTCATCGAGGACATGGTCGATCTGATTTCGGGCGCAATGGCCGACACCGACGCTGAGCGGTTCAGTGCCGACGACATCCGCCGCGAACTGTCACAAGCGCACGGCATCGACCGCATCGAGATGGAGATCGCTCAACCCGATCGCCTCACCGAGGTGCTCGATGAAATGTCGCGTCGCGACGTAATCGAACCCGTTGGCGAGAGCGACGCCGATACCGAATCTCGCTGGGCACTGGTCGAGTAATGACGAGTCGGCTCACCGCGTGAGCCGGCATGGTGTGTACTACTGATATGTTGGCCGCCGGAGCGACGCGGCGCTTCCCGACACGAACGGGAGCGAGACGCGTTCGGCGGAGCCGTGTTGTTGCTCCTTGTCATCGTCGCGACCGCCGGACGAAGCCGTCTCGGTCTCGGCCGTGTCAGTTTCGGCCGTGTCGTCACCGGCCGGCTCGGATTCGACTGCAAGCGCTACATCGTCGTCGACACTCGTCGAGATGAAGCCAAGCGCAATCGGTTCGCCGAGCGACGGGCTCTCGATGGCGCGGGTAATCCGCCCGACCGAGTTGCCCTCGGCAAGGATCGAATCGCCGCCGGTGACGACGCGGTCGGTTCGGAGCCCGACGAGTTGTTTACTGGGTCGTCCCCGGTTTTCGACCTTCGAGACGACCTCCTGGCCGACATAACAGCCCTTGTCGAAATCCAGCGCGAACCGGAGGCCGAGCGTGTTCGGAATCTCACCGCGAAGCTCGGTGTCGAACAACGGCGTTCCCGCCTCCACCGTTAGCGACTCCCACGTTCGGTAGCCGAACGGCGCGGCGTTGAGCCCGCGGGTCAACAGCGTATCAAACACGTTCGGTGCGTCGTCGGCCCCACAGATCACTTCGTAGCCGTCCTCGCCGGTCGGGTTGTCGCTGGCGACGAC
The DNA here is from genome assembly GCA_964457485.1 of uncultured Haloferacaceae archaeon. Lineage (GTDB taxonomy): Archaea > Halobacteriota > Halobacteria > Halobacteriales > Haloferacaceae > PL-Br10-E2g29. The sequence goes on from CAYWFO010000186.1 coordinate 1,235, forward strand.
GGTGACGCCCGAGTCGGCCATCGAGCCACGAACAAAGGTGAGTTCGGGCTCGGGTGCGCCGGCGTGGTTCAACACCGAGGCGACTTTTTCGGTCGCCTGCGGGCCATGAACGCCGAACACGCCGAATGCCGCCGACCGGTCGCTGATTTCGACGTCCTGAATGAATATTTTGTCAGACCAGTCGGCAACGAGCGAGTCGGCTTCGGCGGGTGGCGTGAACAGAAGCAAGCGCTCGCCCGCATTGTAGATGTAGAGGTCGGTCTCGATGCGACCCTGTGGATCCAACACGAGCGCGTAGCAGCCCTGGCCGTTTTCGTCTGGCACGCGGTTCGAGACGATGTTGTCGACGTACTCGACGCGGTCGTCGCCGGTGACAGAAACGATTCCGTACCCCATTTCGATGATGCCGACGCCATTTCTGATCGCGCGATGGGCGACCGCCGGCCGGCCGTAGTGATCAACAACCGGCCGTTCCTCGCGGTCGATGAACGTCGCCTCGAGCTCGCGGTGGTGCGCTCCTACGAGTGTCATTGACTCATCAAAGCGCGTCGACCAGTAAAACAACGACGGCTCGACCGCTGGCGGCCTACAAACCAAGTCGCTCGCGGAGGGTATCGAGAAACCCCTGTTCACCGGGCGGTTCCGCACCGGGGTCGGCAACGACGTGGTCGGCGGGGCGAATCCGAACGGTGCTCCCGCCGTTTTCAACGACAATCAACCCGTCTGCTTTCAGCGTCGACAGCGCTGTTTCGATCCGATCGATATCGCTTTCGACAACCGCGCGAAGCTCGAGCACGGTCATTCCTTCGTCGGATCGGTCGGCAAGGGCGTCGAGAACATCGACTTCGACCTGTGGACGGTCGCGATACTCGGACTTTGCTCCCATGTGTTTCCATATCACTCGGTACAGATGTATAGGTACCGGCCACGCGGGGGCAGAATCTCCCCAGAACGGACGATTTCAACCCGAATCTCCGTCCCGTCCGACGACCGGCAGACGAAGGGGGTAGCTTTTAGTCGCCTAGCTAGCTAGGACGGCCAATGGGACTCCGGTGTCTGCTCGGCCACGATTTTGGCGAGCCCGAACTGCGACGGACGCGCGAAGAACAGGGAGACGAGGTCATCGTCACAGTGAGCGAGGTCACGACCTGTCGGCGCTGCGGCGCAACCCGCGTCGTGGGCGAAAACAAGGAGATCACCTCCATCGAACAGCTTGCGGCGACCGCAGCCGACCCGTCGGACGCTGCAATCGAATCGACCGAGATCGAATCGTCGTCGCCCGAGTCGTCCCCGACGACCCAACCGACACCGACGACCGAATCGTCCGCAACGGTCGACAGACGCAGCACATCGAACACACGAACCGCCGGCGGATCGTCGGCCGCCGAGGAAGACACCGAAATTCTCCCAAACGAACCGGCACCGAGCATCGAGCAGACTCCTTTCGAGACGGATAAAACCGCCGTCGCCGACACCGACACCGCGGCCGCCGATATCGCCGA
>CAYWFO010000187.1:0-2694 GCA_964457485.1 uncultured Haloferacaceae archaeon
TGAAAAAGTAAATTATCGACCCCACCCCGACGCAGTCTTGCGTTCAACAAGGCAACATCTATTCAACACAGCACTGAAATCAGCGATATAATCCTCAGACGGTGTCGGAATTCAACGGAGCACTATGAGACCGTTTCTATGACACGCTCCACTGTTGCTGTGGACTTCATTCTTTACCGGTACATCGTCTGATTCGCGTGTCTTGTGCGGCACAGATGGCATCGTATGCCACCTCACGCGATCAGTGCCCAGACCGCAGTACGTCACCACCGTCGCGGCTATGCTGTCGCACCCACGCGCGCAGGCGGTGGCGACTCCGGCGGGCCAGCGGGGCCAACTCCGGCGCGCCGATGATCCCGAAGCCGACGACGATCACGCCGAAGCCGACGACTGTCATCGCCGACAGCGACTCCCCGAGCAGGAGCCAGCCGCCGAGCGTGGCGACGACCGGGCTGACGTAGAAGACCAGACTCGACCGGGTCGCGCCGACCGCATCTAGCAGATTGAAGTGGAGGATGTAGGCGAGCGCGCCGGCGAAGACGCCGAGGTAGCCAACCGAGAGGAGCGCCGAGGGCGTCCACGTTGCTCCGGCGACCGATTCGCCGGTCGCCATGCTGAGCGCGTGCAACAGGGCCGCGCTGACCGGGAGCGCCCACGAAGTACGGGCCGTACTCGACAGCGTCGCCCCCGACCGGCGGATCAACACGGTCCCGAGCGCGAGGCTGACCGCGCCCACAAGGACGATTGCCGCGCCGCCCGACAGTGTCGCCCGTAGCGTCGCCGGCGTCAGTTCGATGACCATGCCGACGCCGACGAGGCCGACGAGCGTGCCGACCGCGCCGGTCGCCGAGAGTTCTTCGTCGCTGAGCAGGCCGCCCGCCAGCAGCGGCGTGAAGATCGGCACGAGTGCGAAGAGGATCGCGCCGACGCCGCTGGTGACCGACCCCTGTCCGAGGAACAACAGCCCGTTGGCGAGGCCGATAGCGAAGACGCCGGCTGCGAGAATCCCTGCGATGTCGCCGCGCGTTCGCGGGACGAGATCAGCCCAGTCGTTCGTGTAGAGGACGTACCCACCGAGGACGAGCGCCGCGAGATCGAACCGGACCGCGACCAACAGTAGCGGCGGCACGTCCGCGAGGCCGGCTTTCGCCGCGACGAACGTCCCACCGAACAGGACGCTCACCGCGAGGAAGGCCGCCGTCCAGCGGTGCTCGCGCAGACTCATTGGGCCTCCAAGGCGACACTAACACCGAAATATATCGCGGGAAAAGCGGTCTCAGTCATATCTATATGGAGGGGCCGAAGGGGCATAAGCCAATCCAGAAATCGCTGCACTGCGAGACAATCGGTCGGTTCATGATCGTCGTTCGCGCCGTGAATCAGTCCCGTTTGGCGACTGGCTTTCACACCGTGAAAGCGGTCGAAACCGACTTCCACTCCGGCCCGCAACGGGGGCTATGGATCGGGTTCTGGAGGAGATGGAGTTCCTCGCACGGTCGGCCAACCGCGGTGACGTGCTGACGGCCCTGACCGACGCCACACACGACCGGCAGGCGCTGGCAGCGGAGACGGGTGCCTCACAGCCGACGCTCGGCCGGATTCTGCGGGATTTTGAGGACCGCGACTGGGTCAGGGAGACTGACGACGGCTACACCGCAACCGCGACGGGCCGGCTTGTCGCCGCGGGGCTGACCGAACTCTCGGACTCGCTGGCTGCCGAACTTCACCTCCGTGAGATCAGCGAGTGGTTGCCGGCCAACGATCTCGGTTTCGACCTCCAGCGACTCGGCGAGGCGACGATCACTACGCCCACACAGACCCGCCCGAGCGCGCCGGTCGGCCGCGTGATCGACCTCATCAAGGCTGCCGACCACGTTCGCATCCTCTCGCATGCGTTCAACGAGGCGACGCTGTCGGTCGTCGTCGCGTGGGTCGCCGATGGCGGCAGCTTCGAGGGCGTGTTTTCCGCCGCCGCTATAGAGGCCGTCGCCGACGAGGCGGCGCTGTGCGAGCAGCTCAGACAGCTGCAGTCCAGCGAGCGCGCGACGATCCGGGTCGCCGAGGAGTCGGTCCCGCTGGCGGTGACCGTCGCCGACGACACGGTGAGCCTGCTGTTGCGCGACGAGCAGGGCCGCCTGCAGGCGTCTGTCGACACCGACGACCCCGCGGTCAAGTCGTGGGCGACCGAACTGCATGATCGCCACTGGGATGCGGCCCGGCCGCTGTCCGACAGCGATCTCGCCTCGGACGGGTAGCCGGGTACGGCTGTGACGAGGGCAGTGCGGCAGCCTCGGCCGAGCTAGGTGGCTTCAACAGCCTCGCACACACCGCCCCGGCCAATGACAGGGTCATCCAACCCAGTTTCTTCTGTATGTATCTCGCACACAGCTTCTGACAGAAACTAAGGAGATCTCAGAGGCGCTGCTGAATACAGCGCGCGTATCTCTCGCCCAATCTCAAACTAAAATTCACTCTAAGTGTACCCAACAGAACGTGCCGAACACCTATCTCAAAAGAGTGTTACGTACACAGACGTTAGAGAAATGTGTAATGAGCGACCAAGTTATTGACCTACTAACTCAGCTTTGAACGTTGAAGTAGGAGCATGACGTAGGCGGTAGCGAAGACGGATGATGCCAATTACGGACTTCTTGTCGTGTACACGTGTGTTTGACGAGTTCGAATCGCTGTCAT
>CAYWFO010000188.1:0-2678 GCA_964457485.1 uncultured Haloferacaceae archaeon
GGGTCTGGACGTACGAGAGCATCCAGTAGGCCAGAAACTGAAACACCGTGTTGCCGCGAAGCAGGTCGCTCGCGTCGAGATCGTCGGGTTCCTCACCTTTTAGCTGGCGGTAGCGACTGTCGTCGAGTTCGACCGCAACCACATCGGGTCGGACCTCGGCGATTCGCTCTTCGACCTCGTCGACGCTGGCCGACGAAACGTGCGCCGTTCCGACGACGGTGACCTCCCCCGGCGCGTCGGCCGCGCGATCCGCATTGGTCGCGGTGACCATGTTGGGCGCGTCGGGGTCGTCAGCGGCGGCCCCCACATCGCGGCTGTCGGGCTGACCGTCAGCGGCGGCCCCCACATCGCGGCTGTCGGGCTGACCGTCAGCGGCGGCCCCCACATCGCGGCTGTCGGGCTGACCGTCCGCTGTGGGGCCTGCCGACCGGTCGCCGGGGTCGCTCATTGGCGGCGATAGATGGCCGTCGGGTTTACCAGTATCGGACTCGAAATCGCCGCGAACGCGCCACGACGGGAACAGCTATTCATACGTGCCGCCCAAACATCAAGGTATGACAAACACCGCCGAGGTTGCGGGCATCGGCATGGGTGTCGGCGCGGACGGAACCAACGTTCCGGCGGTCATTTTGGCCGCCCGCGAGTCGTATCTCCCGATTTTCATTACCGCCGACCAGGCGCAGTCGATCCAACTGGCGCTTTCGGGCGAGCCATTCGAGCGGCCGCTGACCCACGATCTGCTCGTCGAAATGCTCACCGAGTTCGGTGGCGCGGTAGACGGCATTCGGATCGACGATCTGGCCGACGGGACGTTCTACGCCAAAGTCGACGCCGAGCGATACGACAACGGCGAGGCCGAACGGATGGTGTTCGATGCCCGACCGAGCGATGCAATCGCGCTGGCGGTTCGCTCTGAGTGTCCGATCACCGTCTCCGATGAAATCCTCGATGCGGCCGGGAGAGATCCCGATGAGTTCGATATCGCGCCCGTCGACGACTCGGCTGAGTCGCCGTTCGAAGAGTACGATGAGTAGCTACGAACGCGGCCCGCCCGAGGGTGTTTAGTTCTCCCGCCGAGAGGAGTCAGTATGAGCCTGACTGTCGATCCGCCGCGGCCGCCCGAACTCAGCGATGTGGATCCCAACGAGTACGACGACGCCGAGGTCGTCGGCCAGACCGACTACCGCCGCGACGAACTCAACGAGTTGCTGACCGACGGCGCGTGGCGCGAGGCGTTCGAACACTGGCGGGTGGATGCCAAGATGACGGACGAGGAGTGGACGATCGTTGAGGATCTCGAACTCATCTCGCGGTTCGACTTTTTTTGGGACGATTTCGCCGGCCGGGTCGGCTACCACGCACCGGGACTGCCCGAAGACTGGAGGGAACGCGACCTCCATCCAGGCCTTGCGAGTTGGTCGACGGTCTCGTCGATCAACGCCGGACTCACCGAACTCGGCCAGCAGGTCTGTGACACGCTGTTGGACGAGTACATCGAGTGGGAGTCCGAGTACGAAGCGCCCGACGACCTGCCGGACTTCGGGGAATGAACGCGGACAATAAAAGAGACAACTTGCCGATCTCAGCGTCGGTTCCGGTACTCGATAGTGACGCGCGCGAGGCCGCAGTCGAGCGACAGCGCCACCTGACGAAACCGCCCGGCAGCCTCGGACGGCTCGAAACGCTGGCAAGCGACATTGCGGCGATGCAGTCGACGACCGAGCCACAGGTCGATCCCGCGGTTGTGGTAACGATGGCCGCCGACCACGGCGTTGTCGCCGAGGGGGTCAGCGCCTATCCACAGTCGGTCACCGCCGCGATGGTCGCAAACTTCCTCGACGAAGGCGCGGCCGTCAGTGCACTGTGTGCGGCAGGTGGCGTCGAGAACGTCATTGTGGATATGGGGGTCGCCAGCGAGGTTCCGTCCGGCGTCGTCGATCACCGCATCGCCGCCGGAACGAACACCATGGTTCGTGGGGCGGCGATGACACGCGAACAGGCGATCGAATCGATCGCTGCAGGGCGCGAGGTCGTTCGTACACACGCAGACGACGCGAACATGATCGGCCTCGGCGAGATGGGCATCGGCAACACGACCGCGAGTGCGGCGATCACCGCACTGCTCACCGAGAGCGCGGTCGACGCCGTCACCGGCCACGGAACCGGCATCGACCCGGAAACGAGAGCGAACAAAGTCGAGACGATCGAGCGGGCGATTGCCGTGAACAGTCCCGACGTGAGCGACCCGATCGACGTACTTCGCTGTGTCGGTGGCTTTGAAATCGGCGGTTTAGTCGGGGTGACAATCGAAGCCGCCAGCCGGCGTATCCCGGTCGTCGTCGACGGCTTTATTGCGGGGGCGGCAGCGCTGCTCGCCGTCAAGAGTGAGCCACGCGTAGCCGACTATCTGCTCGGCTCGCACGAATCGGTCGAACCCGGCCACGACGTGCAGGTGGACGCGCTCGGAATCGATCCGCTGTTCGACTACCAAATGCGGCTCGGCGAGGGAACCGGTGGGGCGCTCGCAGTGAGCACGTATCGGGCGGCCTGTGCAGCCCATACCGGCATGTCGACGGTTGTCGAGGCTGGATTGGAGACCGAATAGGCCAGTCCACCGCGGCGCACAGGACCACCGTTTTGATATACACGCGAAAACTCCCTTCGAGTATGGATGATGT
>CAYWFO010000189.1:0-2663 GCA_964457485.1 uncultured Haloferacaceae archaeon
ACGAAATGGTGTCGACACCGGTTCGGTTCGGTTTGTACTGGCCCGCGGTGAGCGTCGAATCGACGAGGTCGAGATACTGCTGCATGGTGCGTGATGGGTTCGGGTCACGAACACGTTCGATCGCGACCCGGGAGTCGGTACCGAAAAAACGGCTGGTGGTTACAAGGGTGTTTTGAAACAGCCGCCGGTTCGGCGGCGACGCACCGACGGTTCGGAGTCTGACACACCTTCTTATAGCTCGAATACAAAGCCCTTCGTAGTTATGGTCACCGTCATGCCATCGGCTCGATTGTTGTCCGCGCCACGTACAGTACTGCTCCGTTCGACGGAGGTGGCCCGATGAAACTCGCCACCATCGGCGTTGGCAACGCCGGAAGCAAAGTCATCGACCGGATGTTGGAGTTCGAGGCCGACACAGGAAGGAACCTCTGTCGGCACGTGTTGGTCATCAACACCGCCCGTACCGACCTCGCCAAACCAGAACACGTTCCCGCCGACCGGCGAATCCTCATCGGCGACACCCATCAGAAGGCCAAGGGCCACGGCGTCGGCGGCGACGGCGAGGTCGGCGCGGAGGTCGCCCAGAACGACATCGACGAGATTCGCCGGATTTTCGACGACGTCGAAATCCACGAGGTCGACGCCATTCTCGTCGCTGCCGGCCTCGGCGGGGGCACCGGTAGCGGGGCGGGCCCGGTCGTGATCGACGAACTCCAGAAAATGTACGACGAACCCGTCTACGGGCTCGGCATTCTCCCCGGCGAGTACGAGGGCGGTCGCCCCGCGCTCAACGCCGCCCGCTCGCTGCAGTCGTTCGTCACCAAGGTGGACAACTTCATCGCGTTCGACAACGACGCGTGGCGCTCGCGCGGACAGTCGGTCGAACAGGGTTACGAGGAGATGAACAAGGAGCTCGCCACCCGGATCGTCACGCTGCTTGCCGCCGGCGAGGTCGACGACAGCGACATCGGCGAAAACGCCATGGACTCCAGCGACATCATGCGAACACTTGACGTCGGTGGCGTCTCCTCGATCGGCTACGCCTCCTCGGGCATCGATCGTGAGGGTGGTGGGTTGCTCTCGCGGTTCAGCGGCGACAAGGCACCCGAGATCAACTCGACGAACGCCGCCCAGATCAAGGGGCTCGTCCGCCGGGCGGTCAACTCCCGGCTGACCATTCCGTGTGACGTTTCGAGTGCCGATCGCGCGCTGATCGTCTTTGCGGGCCCGCCGTCGATGATCTCGCGAAAGGGGATCGAGGCCTCTCGCGAGTGGCTCGAAGACCGTGCCGACACCGTCGAGGTGCTCGCCGGCGACGACCCGCGCGAACACAGCGACACGCTTGCGGCCGTCGTCTTGCTCTCGAACGTCACCGACACGCCGCGTATCAAGGAGATCCAGTCACAGGCCGTTGACGCGCAGAACAAGATCCGCGAGCTCGATGCGGTTCGTGAGGAGGAGATTGCCTCGCTCATCACTGACGACAACAATGAGCTCGACCCCATTATCTAATCCAGTGGCCGATCGCCCGACGGCGTGTGGACACGCCTCGCCGCTGGTTCAGCGGCAGGATCGCCACGCGGTCTCACGCGTTTCGCCCTGCTCGGATCGACAGCGGATTTTTGTTGGTGCGCCGGAGGAGCGATGAAACTCGCGCTCTTTGGTGTCGGCAATGCGGGCATTCGGCTGGCCAACGCGATCTGTGCCGTCCAACACCAACAGGGAATCGACTTCACGGGAGAGCACGTCGCCGCATTCAACACCGCCTCCGCTGCGGCCCGAAACGCGACTCATATCCCAGCCGACCGGCATCTTCTGCTTGGCGACACCCATCCGAACATCATTACCGAGTCGCCGGCGGCCGATGACGACGAGGCTCGCCGGCAGATCAAACCCGGTGTCGCCGGCGATCCCGAACTCGCGGTGACGGTCGGCCGCGAGGAACTCCCCGAAATGCGCCGTGAAATCGACCGCATTGACGAAACCGAGATCGACGCCTCGTTGGTCGTGGTCGGCCTCGGTGGCGGAACCGGTGCCGGCATTGGAAGCATTCTCGTCGAGGAACTCAACACGATCTACGAGTCACCAGTTTATGTTCTCGGCATTCTCCCTGCGGCCAACGAATCGGCGCACCGACAGCTGAATGCCGCTCGCGCCGTCCGGACGTTGGTTCCGATGGCCGACGCCGTCATCGCCGTCGACAACGAGGAGTGGAAAACGGGCGACGGCCCCGTTGCCGACCAGTACGACGCGATCAACGAACGGATCGCCACGCGTGTTGTGTCGTTGTTCGGTGCAAGCGAATCGGATAAAAGCGCCGCCTCGGAGGTTCACATGGATCCAAGCGACATCCGCCGAACGCTCGCCGTCGGCGGTCTCGCTTCGATCGGCTACGCCGAGATTGATCTCACGAGTGACGACAGCGGCCTTCTCGCGTGGCTCCGGCAGCTGTTCGGCAACGGGCGCGATGAGGAGCGTGTCGAATCGATCGACGCCGCAGCAATCAAGGGGCTCGTGAGTCGGACGATCGAATCGACGCTCACGCTGCCCTGTTCGGTCGACAGCGCCGACCGCGGACTGTTGATCCTCTCGGGGCCGCCCGAAACGCTCTCGCGAAAGGGGTTCGAAGCCGGCCGCCATCTCCTCGAAGAACAGACCGACAC
>CAYWFO010000190.1:0-2650 GCA_964457485.1 uncultured Haloferacaceae archaeon
GGCCGCAGGTAGGTGTAGCGGCCGCGCGTGACCATGAACTTCTCCGTTTCGTCGTTCTCACGGAGCTCCATGATCTCGTCGGCCAGCATGCCGATGGCCTCCTCCCACGAGATGGGCTCGAACTCGGGGTCGACGCCCTTGCCTTTCTCGGGGTTGGTTCGGCGCATTGGCTGGGTGACCCGGTCGGGGTCGTACAGCTGCTGGATGCCGAGATCCTGTCGCGGACAGTCGTGTGTGCCGTGGATCTCCGAGTCCTCGTGGCCCCGCGTGCGGATCACGCGGCGCGTCCGGTCGTCGACGAGGATCTGGGCCGAACACCACGACGTACAGCCCGCACAGGTGCTGGGTTTGTACGTCCCGGTGTGGTCGACCAGCGCGTCGCGGTAGTCGTCGGCCTGGGCGACCGACCGCAAGCTGGTCAGGCTGCTACCGAGTCCGGCGGCGACCGCGCCGACCGCACCCGCTTTCATGAAGTCTCTGCGTCCAAACGAGAAGCCGAGCTTCCCGCCGTCGTCGCTGGGTGTTGTATCACGTTGGCTCATTGTTAGTCACTCAGTCCTGGCTCGCCGACGCCAGCCTCGTAGCTGCCACCGTTGTAGTCTCTGACGTACTTTACCTTCGGCTGCGTCCCCTCGTCTTCCTTGAGCACATCCTCGTTGTACTGGCCGAGGATCTCGTTGACCTTGCTGTCGGGATCGTTCAGGTCACCGAAGATCCGGGCCTCACACGGACACTCCTCGACACAGCGTGGGAGTTCGTTTGCTTCGAGGCGGTGGACACAGAAGTTGCATTTCTCGACAACCCCTTTGTACCGGGTCGGATGTTCGCTGTCGCTGACTTCGCGGTTCGGATTGTAGTACGCCGGGGCGTTTTCTTCGTCGACGCCGGCGCGTTCTTTGACCTGTTTGGGGGTCGCCGTGCCGTTTTCGATCGCTGCTTCTTCGATCTCCCACGTTGGGTGTGGGTCCTCCTTGTTGAGGTAGATCTCGTCGTACGGGCAGTTGACCATACAGGCCTTACAGCCGATACACTTCTCGTGGTCGTGCATCGTGATGTTGCCCTTTCCTTTGTACAGCGCCTTCGTCGGACAGCCTTCGGCACACGGTGCGTCCTCACACTGATTGCAGAGCGTGGGCGTGTACTCGTAGCTCACGTTGGGGAACTGCCCCTCGGTTTTGATGATCCGACTCGAGTAGGCCATCCCCTCCTGCAGGTTGTTCTCGGAGGCACAGCCCATGTTACAGGCCGCACAGCCGGTACACCGCTGGAGGTCGATCACCATACTCAGGTCGACGCCCTCATCGTCGAGATCGCCGTTTTCGAGTTCGGCGGTCATCTGGGCGTCGAGCGATTCCGGTTCGCTACTCATCGTCCTGTCCTCCGTCGGTGACTGCCTCAGTGTGTGTCATTGTCTCTTCCTCGTGGTGTGGAAGCTCGTTCAGATCGAACAGCTCCCGGCCGACCGTGTACAGCATCGCGAACAGCGCGATGCCGGCGATGACGATGGCGAACTCGGTTGCCGACGGCACGTAGCTCGCAACCGGGAACTCATGGAAGTTGTCCGCGGTCAGCGCGGCGACCTGTCCACCGACGACGAACTCGAAGCGGCTGGCGAACATACCAACCAGCACGAGCGTCGACGCCGCCAGAACGCCGTTGACGGTCCGGGTTTTCGGGTAGGCCATCAACGCCATCGGGACCAGCAGTCCCAACAGCATGCCGACGCCGACCGACCAGAGTCCCATGCCGCCGAACAGCATCTCCTGGTGGGCCAACGCGAGCGAATCGCTGGTTGCGACAAGCCCGAAGACGTGTCGCAGTGCGGTCAACAGCAGTACGGCTGCGGCCATCACGCCCAGGTATTTGCCGAGCGTGTTGGTGATCAGTTCCTCGCTAACGACCGCTTGGGTCGCCGACGAGAACTTCCGTTCGACAATGGTGACCGCAGCGATCAGGGCGACACCTGAGGCCACTGCAGTCACCAGCAGGAACACCGACGCGAACATCCCGCCGTAGTAGGGTCGGGCTTCGGCGGTGCCGAAGATCGCCCCCAGCATTGCGCCCGCGAGGATCGGCGCGACCAGCGCGACGACCGCCACGGTTTTCGAGACCGTCTCCGAGGGATCTTCGAAGCGGTCGATCAGTGCGAACTCGGCGACCAGCGCGCCGCCGTAGATCGAGTACAGCACGATCATCCACCACATCGGGGCGGCGGGGTTCGGCGACAGCAGCATCTGCGGAATTGCGCGGAACGGCTGACCGAGTCCGGCCATGATCACCAGGCCACCGGCGGCCAGCGTGATCAGCGACAGGAAGATCCCCCGTTTAACCAGCGGATCGTACTTGCTCAGGCCGAAAACGCTCGACAGTGACGTGATGCCGATACAGATGCCCGTGCTCAACAGCGCGAAGAACACGTACGTGGAGATGAGAATCCCCCACGGCACCTGGTCGGTTAGTCCGAGCGTTGTCGTGCCCTGGATGAGCGTAGTCAGCACACCGTAGGCTCCGATCAGGAGACCAACGGCGACAAAGGCCAGCCACGCGTAGTAGCGTCGACTGCTCGGGACGTCGTCGAGTAGCCCCGAAACGCCACCGGTCGCGCCACTCATTGGCCTCCCTCCAGCTGCAGGTTGTCTGGCGAACCGCC
>CAYWFO010000191.1:0-2633 GCA_964457485.1 uncultured Haloferacaceae archaeon
CAGCGCCGTCGCCGACAGCGGCTACACCGAGTCGCGAACGGATTCCGACACCATTGTCCGGGAGTTCGCCGCAGGCGGTCAGCGCCGCGAGGTCGAGGTCACGAATCAAATAGCCGAGTACGACCGTGGCATCACGGTGTTCGGCCAGCGGTTCCGCGGCGCGCTGTTCATCGTACTCTCGACGCCACAGGTCGACCTGTTCGATCGAACGTTCAACCCGGTCGGAGATATGGATACCGACGAACTCATCGAGATGATTCAAGAGCGGTACGACGAAATCGGCGATGTCACCCGCGAGGACGAGCGCGAAGCCGAACTCCTCGACGAGTCGCGAGAAGTCGTGACCTACCGCGCCGACGGCGAGTTTCTGCCGACATCGCTGCCGGTGAGTCTCGTCGATCTCACCGTCCACATCACCGAGGCGGTCGCCGTCGGCGACGACTTCGTGCTCTGTGTCGGGATTCACCCCCGCGAGATCGACGATTCCGACGCGATTGACACGCTACTGGCCGGCGTCGAACACCACGGCTGACGCTGAGTGAGACAACTGAGCGGGTGCCAGCGCGGCAACTGACCGAAAGCAGCGCAACACGAGTGGGCCACCGCCCAGAAAAGCCTTAACCGAACGCTCACGTAGGGTGAACGAATGCTGCTCGTCCTCTGTGTCGACCTCGACGACGACGTTGGTCGCAAGACCGGCTTTTCGACGCCCGTCATCGGTGTCGACTCGGTCCGCGAGGCCGCCGTCGAACTCGCCACCGCCGACCCCGAGGACTCGGATCTCAACGTGATGTTCCAGGGGGTGTCGACCTACACCGAACTGCGCGAGGAGGGGAGCGAAGAGGTCGAAGTCGCCGTCGTCACCGGGCTTGAGGGAAGCGACATGAAGGCCAACCGAAAAATCGGTGACGAAATCGACACCGTGCTGGCGAGCCTGCAGACGGGCGAGGAGGTCCACGCCATCGTCATCACCGACGGCGCACAGGACGAGTCGGTCATTCCGATTATCCGGTCGCGAATGCCGATCGACGGCGTCCAGCGCGTTGTCGTCCGCCAGGCACAGAACCTCGAATCGATGTACTACACGATGAAACAGGTGCTCGCCGACCCCGAAACCCGCGGGACAGTTTTGGTGCCGCTTGGGGTGGTGTTGCTCATCTACCCGTTCGTCGTCATCGCGGGCGCGTTCGACATTGCGGGCGCGGTCGTTCTCGGGTTGCTCTCGGCGCTGTTGGGGCTCTACTCGTTGTTTCGTGGCCTCGGCCTCGAAGAAACGATCGACACGGGCGTCGAGCGGATTCGCAACGGGCTGTACGCCGGCCGGGTGACGCTCATTACCTACATCGTCGCCATCGCGCTCATCATCATCGGCGGCGTGCAGGGCGTCGCCATGATCGACACCGTCGACGCCTCGACCGCTGACGCGGCCGCAATCGTGACCGCGGGTGCGGCGTTCGTCCACGGCGCAGTCCAGTGGTTTGCCGCCGCAGGCGTCACCAGCAGCCTCGGACAGGTCACCGACGAGTATCTCGCCGGGCGGTTCCGCTGGCGCTATCTGAACGCGCCGTTTTACGTCGTCGCCATCGCGATCGTGCTCTTCGGGCTTTCGGGGTTCTTCCTGCCGAACGCCGAGGGCGTGATCGCGCTCTCGCTGACGGATCTGGCGATTGCGCTGACGATCGGGACGCTGATCGGCGTGCTCAGCACGCTGACGTTCGCGGTGGTCGAATCACGATACCCCTCACAGGGTGAGCCGGCCTGAGACGCGTTGCTACCGGTCGGCGAGCAACTCACTCGCGGTCACGAGCGCGTCGAGTTCGAGACCGTGTTCGGCCAACCGCTCGCTCGCCCCCTCCTCGCGGTCGACGACGACCAACACGCGGTCGACCGTCGCGCCCGCGTCACGGAGGGCCTCGACCGCATCGATCGCCGAGTTGCCGGTCGTGGCGATGTCTTCGAGGACGACGACCTCCTCGCCCCCGTCGAGTCGACCCTCGATCCGGTTGGCTGTGCCGTACGCTTTGGCCTTCTTACGGGCGATGACGTAGGGGCGGCCGGTTTCGACGGCCGTCACCGCGACAAGTGGAACCGCGCCGAGGGCGACGCCGGCGAGTTTCGGTTCGTCGATGCTCTCGGCGAAGGCGTCGGCGATAAGCCCCAGACAGTGTGGATCGGTCTCAAAGAGATACTTGTCGACGTAGTAGTCGCTGGTGCCGCCGTGTGAGAGTTCGAACTCGCCGTACTGAACGGCGTCGGCCGCGCGAAGCGCCGCGATGAGTCGCTGGTTCGTCATTGGTCGCAGTCGGCGAGCCGTCGGCTTAAACGGGCGGGATCTACGCGTCGGTGTCCGGGGAGTCGACCGCCGACAACACGTGGACGTGTCGAACCAGCGTGCCGTGCACCCGACGTTCAAACCGGGCGTCGACCGTCCAGCCGGCGGCCTCGGCCGCCGTTTCCCACGATCGGTCGGCGACGACGACGGCTCGTGGGGCGATCCGTCCGGCTTCGGCGAGCGCGCCCCCGACCAGCGCCGCGAGATCGTGGTTGGCGATTTTCGACTGCCGACCGTAGGGGGCGTCGAAAACGACCGCGTCCGCACAGCCGTCGCACAGCGGGAGCGACGTGGCATCGCC
>CAYWFO010000192.1:0-2604 GCA_964457485.1 uncultured Haloferacaceae archaeon
ACTCGCCGCTGGTGCCGGCTCCACAGCAGTCGATGGATATGGGTGATCCCACGGCCCCTGGTGGACAGGGTGGCCCCGGCGGGTCAGGCGGCTGCGGCGGTCACTGATCACACCGCTGTTGTCTTCTATTAGTCCATACTGAACTGCCGATCAGTAGCGCGAGCCCAACTGCGTTTGTGTTCGCCGTCGAACTCGATTGGTCGACCACTGCTGGCCGATGTCGCTTTCAGCCACGCAGCAGTCGGACGACCTCGGTTTCGACATCAGGCTCGGTCGCAACAACGTAGGAGCGACCCGGTTTGAGCACCGTCTCCGCGCCGGCAATCGAATCGCCGTCCGAGCCGGAGACGATGAGACTCCCCTCCGGCAGCGCGATCTCGGAGAGCGTTCGGCCGGCGACGGGGGCGTTCTCTGTCACCGAAACAACCAGAATTTCGAGATCGCCGACCATATCGGCGAGCGCGCGGACACCGGGATCGATTGCGTTGGTCGCGAGCTGCGCGCCGGCCTGTTCGGGAAAGACGGTGTCGTCGACGAGATCCGCGTACTCGGCGTCGTCGGTCTCGGAGCGGCGCATCACCGTCCGGATCGGCGAGCCGTACCGTTCGGCAGTCAAGCACACCGCGAGATTCGTGCCGATATCGGCTGTCAGTGCGGCGAGCACATCGGTTTTTTCGAGATTCGCCTGTCTGAGAATCGATGGGCGCGTTGCATCACCCTCGATAACCGTCGCGATGTGTTCGTCTGCGACCTGATCGCTCCGGGTAGGGTTCTGTTCGATAACCGTGATGTTGTGGCCACGGTTGTCGAGTGTCTGTGCTGTTCGGAGACCGACGCGGCCTCCACCGACGATCACGATTCGTAGGTCTTGCTTGCTCATGGATTGTCGTCCGTGTTAGTCAGTCGCTGTCGTTGGATCTGTCTCGACATCGCTCTGTTCGATCGTACCGCCGCCGTAGCCGGTTCGTTTCAGCAGATAGTAGGCGACGATACCGAGTGTGAGCCACCCCACTGCGAGGACGCCGGTTACCGGGTCTCGAACGACCAGGAAGCCAGCAATGCCGATGTTGAACACGATCCCCAAAATCGGCGGCAACGGGTAGAGCGGCATCTCGTAGGGGCGGTTCATGTTCGGTCGCTCCCGGCGGAGTTTGATCACCGCGGCGTTCACCGCAACGAACGCCAGCAGGAAAAACAAACTCGAAAGGTTGCCGACCATCTGAATCGGCAGAAACACCACCGACAGCAACATGACGGCCGCACTGAGCGTGACGCCGACCGCTGGCGTCCCGAACTTGTGGTGAATCTGGCCGACACGCGACGGAAAGAGCCGATCTCGACCCATCGCGAAGGCGACACGGCTCGAGGCGATCACGACCGCATTCAGTGCCGTCAGCGTTGAGAACACCGCCCCGAACCAGATCAGCGTCGACCCTGGCCCGAGAACCGGTATCACTGGCATGAACTCGCCTGCCGCGCTGGCGATGGCCGTCTCGCCTTGCGCGCCGAGCCGTTCAGCACTGAGCGTGCCAACCGCGACCACGACAACTGCGAGATAGACGATGATGGTGCCCGCAAGTGACAGAAAGATCGCTTTGGGGATGTTCTCCCGTGGGTTTTCGACCTCTTCGGTCACCGTGGAGATGAGGTCGTACCCCTGGAACGCGATGAACGTCAACCCCATCGCGGGGATGATCGCGCCAACGCCCTCCGGAAACACCGGGGTGTACTCGCCGGTGTCGATGGCGAACGCGCCGAACGCCGAGAAGATCACCAGGATGGCGACCTTGATGATCGTCCCGACTGTCTCGGCCGCACCGCTTGCGGCCGTCGACAGCACGTTCAACACGATCAGCATGGCGACGACGCTGAACGCATACACGACGGTCCAGCTCGTCAGCCCGCCGAGCACCGTGCCGGCGGGAAAGCCAGCCCAGTAGATCTGCAGCCACTCGATGAGGTTCGCGGCAAAGCCCAGTGCGTACAGCGCGCCCGCAATCATGTATCCGAACCAGAGCATCCACCCCATCTGGAAGGCTGCAACATCCGAAAAGATCTCTTCGACGAACGCGTAGCCGCCGCCGCTTTTCGGAATCGCACTCGACAGCTCCGCGTAGGCCAACCCCGTGAACCCCGTCACAATGCCGTTGAGGAAAAACACGAGAATAACTGCCGGGCCAGTGATCTCCGCCGCGAGTCCGGTCAGAACGAACACGCCAGCACCGATCATCGCCCCCATGCCGATCATCGTCGCATCCAACAGGCCGAGTTCGGCCTCCGGCTGCCGCGTCTGTGTATTGCTCATCTGATCTGTCTGTCTCCTATAACGTCGACGGCTGTTCGCAGCGGTAGTCGGTGTCTCTTTGCCCAGTTCGTCTTCGCGCCATCGTTTGCGGCGCGAGTGAGTGTTTCATTGCGCGCACTGCGGAAAATTATATTGCAGGGTTGTAAAAAAGCTGCACATAGTTCCCACTCTATGGTCACTGAAGCTGGTTTTATTCGTTCAACGCGAGTGTTAGCGTCGCACTACTGCCACAGATTGGGTCTCTGCCGTGGTCGTCTGCTCAAAACCGAGTCTCAAGGTGGATCACAGCCCGTGAGAAC
>CAYWFO010000193.1:0-2593 GCA_964457485.1 uncultured Haloferacaceae archaeon
GCGAGATGGTCGACGAACTCGCCGGCGACGCCCAGTTCGTCGTCGTCTCACACCGTTCGGCGCTGCTCGAACGCTCCGAGCGGGCGATCGGCGTCACGATGCAGGACGACAACTACAGCGCGGTCACCGGCATTCAGTTCGGTGACGACGCTGACGACGCGTCGGAACCGGAGGTGCCAGCCGATGACTAATGGAGGGTGCCGATGACTGATCTCGCCGAAACGGCCGGCGTGAGCGGGCTTGCCGACGTTTCAGAATCGACGGGCCGTGTCGAACTCGGCGGCGACCATCCCGGCGGGAACGGTGGCCGGCCGCCCGAGTCGACCGCTGACGACGACGAGGTCGAGCCCGTCGAACTGTTGGTGCAACTCGCCGAGGAGGGCGAGATCGAGCCGTGGGATATCGACATCGTCGCGGTCACCGACGCCTTTCTCTCGAAGCTCGAAACAACCGACTTGCGAACCTCCGCGCGAGCGCTGTTCTATGCGAGCGTCCTGTTGCGAATGAAGGGCGACGAACTGCTCGATCCCGCCGAACCCGAACCCGACGAGCCCGAACCGTGGGAGGTCGCACTCGAAGACGGCCGGATGGACATGGACGCTCACGGCGGGGACGAACCCGGGTTCGACCCGGTCGATGCGCTCGAAGCCGAAATGGATCGGCGGCTCGAACGGAAAAACACCCGCGGTTCGCCCGAAACGCTGGACGAACTGGTTCGCGAACTCCGCGAGGCCGAACGCGACAACTGGTGGAAACGCCGCCGCGAGTACGACACCAGCGACTCGCCGCGTGGGTTTCGCCGCGGCACCCAGACGCTTGATTACCGCGGTGTCGACGACATTCGAGAGGAGGACGAACCAACTGAGGGCGACGTGACGGGCAACACCCACACTGAAGACATCGACCACGTTATCGAGCAGGTCGAAGCCGCGCTCGCCCCACAGTTCGACAACGGCCGCAGCGAGGTGTTGTTCGCTGAAATCAAGACTGCCGGCGGGCGGCCGTTCATGACGTATCTCGCGCTGTTGTTTCTCTCACACCGGGGCCACCTTCGACTCCGCCAGGACGACTTCTTCGATGACCTGTGGATTCAAGACCCCGATCAAACAACTCGACCCGACCCGCCCGACCCACGTGAGAGCGGTGGCTACGCTGCCAACGGCGATGGGGAACGCGCCGACACCGACGATGCGGATGCGAGCAGTGGTGAAACCGAAGAGACGGCAGCGGAATGAAGAGATGAAAAGCGCCGGCGGAGTTCTCGCTTTGTGTGCATCTACTCCTTCGTCGCCACCGATCCCGTCTGTTCGGGCGGAGCGTTTATCGCCATGCCACTGGTACTCCCACCAGTGACGACGTCGCCCAGTCCGACGCCGCCGGATGACCGTATTCTCGGACTCGACGTGCTCCGTGGCTTCGCCCTTCTCGGCATTCTCATTATCAACATCCAGGTGTTCGCCATGCCGTTTGTGACGCTCAACAACCCGACAGCCTACGGCGACTTTTCGGGCGCAAACTACGCCGTCTGGTTCGTCGGTCACGTGTTTTTCGAGCTCAAATTCATCACGCTGTTCACCGTTATGTTCGGCGCGGGAATCATCCTGTTCACCCGATCGAAACCGCCCGAAACGGTGCTCCGACTCCACTACCGGCGAACCGTGTTCTTGCTTTTTGTCGGCCTCGCACACGCCTACCTGCTGTGGTACGGCGACATCCTCGTCGCCTACGCGTTGTGTGCGCTGGGCGTGGTGTTCGTCCGCCACTGGGAGCCGCGCCGACTGGCCGTTGTCGGCACGGTGCTCGTCGCCGTACCCGCGGTGTTCTCGCTGCTGGCCGGCCTTTCGCTGGGGACGAACGCCGCGGTGGCGAGTTGGAACCCCTCGCAGGCGGCGCTCGCGAGCGAAATCGAGGCCTACCGCGGCGGCTGGCTCGACCAGATGGATCACCGCGCACCGACGGCGTTCTCACAGCACACCAGCGGCTTTCTCGTCGAAATCGGCTGGCGCACCGCGGGGCTGATGCTGTGGGGAATGGCGTTGTTCAAATGGGGTGTGCTCTCGAACCGCCGCTCAACCCGATTTTATTATTGGCTTTGCGTCGGCGGCGTCGGTGGCCTCGCGCTCGTTCTCACCGGCGTTTGGTACACCGAATCGGTCGACTGGGCCGCCCGCGAATCGCTTTTTTTCGCCCGCCAGTTCAACTACTGGGGCAGCCTTCTGCTCGCCGGGGCGTACATCGCGGCGGTCATGCTGTACTGTCGGTTCCGCGGCGTGACGCTCGTCACCACTGCGTTGTCGGCGGTCGGTCGCACTGCCTTCAGCAACTATCTTTTGCAAACAATCATCGCGACCTCGATTTTTTACGGCCACGGCCTCGGGTTGTTCGGCAGCGTAAGTCGGGTTGAACAGTTCGGGATCGTCCTCGCAATCTGGGGTGTCCAGATCGCCCTCTCGGTTCTCTGGCTCCGGTACTACCGCTACGGGCCCGTTGAGTGGCTCTGGCGACGGGTGACCTACGGCTCGTCTGGCGTGTCCCGATGAGCGGTGTGTCGATGGGTTTGTCGACAGCGACACCACCGCATCGACAGCGACAC
>CAYWFO010000194.1:0-2549 GCA_964457485.1 uncultured Haloferacaceae archaeon
TTATCGCCCACTCGTTCGAGGCGAGCGCGGAGATTTCGAAAGAACACCGCGACCTGCAGTGGCGCGACTACGAACAGGCGCTTAATACGATCACCCAAGACGGCCCGCGCGAGATTCTCGAAGAGGCTCACGAGTTTCTCGATCAAAAACTCGAAGAAGAGGGCGACTACATTTAGTCGCCGGTAACGCGTGTCCCAATCGGCCGGTTTCGATTCCGAGTTCAGCTACGAGCTGTGTGTCTGCCGATGGGCCGAGTTAGCATGGCCTCCCGGCGAGCCCGTTGGTGATCCCGACAGCACCGCGGCCACGACCCACATTGTCGCCCGACAACTCGGCACGCACAAGCGACGCTGGGACACCGTCGTCGTCGAAGTCGATCCCGCGGAACTCGAAAAACGCGCCGCCTTTGGCGACGCCGAACTCGACAGCGACCTGCTTCATATCGTTCGCAACGCGCCCGCCGAGTGGGCGTGGTACCGCGAGGCACTTCCGAAACCCGACTATCCATGGCGCTACGTCCGTGAGGCGGTTCACCGCGCGGCCGACCGCGACATCCTCCACACGCGCCGCGCGGGCAACCGGATTGAAATCAAGCGTATTGCACCGTATCCCGACTGGCTCGTCCGTCTCGTCGCCATCGAGAACAAGCCCGATCTCGACGCGAGCGCGGCCCGGCGACTCGGCGACCAACTCAGACACGATGTGGGCGTTGGACTCGCCGACGAGGTCTGGGTTGCGACACGGCGAACCGGCGAGTTGGTCGAACCGGCGTTGCTCGAAGCGCTGCCCGTCGAAGCAGGCATTCTTACGACCGAGTTCGACGACGGAGTCGACGCCGAAAGCGCGCAGATCGACTGGCATCCAACTGTGTTGACGCCGACGCACGACGCGGCCCACCGAACCGCGCGCCGGCTTGAACTCGCCGAACGCGCGTACGGTCGTGGCTGGCGCGGCTATCACGAAACAATGCGCCCCGACTGCCGGGCGTTCGAACTCCGTCGCCACGGCCGGGCGTTGGTGCCGTGGTGTCGAGCCAAAGGCTGTCACCAGTCGGCTTCGATGTGTGCCGGATCGTGCGCCGACTTTTCGCCCGAACCGCCCGCGTGGCGGATGCGAGGGTGGCCGATTGCGGGTGGACCGGGAGCCGCGAGCCGTAGACTGCTCGCCGACCGTGCCGATCGCGACAATTCCTGATTCTCACTCCTCGATGGTGCTGACGGCGACCGCGTCGCGCTCGACGGCGAGTCGGAAGGTCGGAACCGTCCGGTAGATGACCTCGACGACGTTTTTGCGTTTGAGACTCTGGAGTGCGCGTCGAATCTCGCCGGCCTCGGGATCGATGTCGTAGCGCTCGCGGAGTTTGTTCAGCACGCTGACGACGCTTTCGGAGCGCTCGTCGGGGCCGGCAACAACCGAAAACACCTGTGATTCGAGCGTCGGTACGCGGATTTCGCTCGGCGCAACGTCGCTGCCCTCGCCCTCGGTCGGTGGCTCAACACCCGGTTCGACGCCGGTGAGTTCGACGGCCTCGGCGGTCGATCGGATGAGGCTGTTGTCGTCGCGAAAGTAGTACTCCTTGAGGTGGCTTTCGAGATACCGGTGAACCTCGCTGCCGCTATCGAGCCCCCAGCGCTGTTGGAGCTCCCTGTTTTTTGTCGGCTGGAGCTCAACGATGTCTCCCAGCCGCTCGAGTTCCTCGTCGGTCAGACTCATACCGACCGGTTGAGCGCCATTACATATCCGGGTTCCGGGTTTCGCTGCTCGTTCGCGCCGATAGCCGTCCGACTCACCGACAGAAAGAGCTACATCGACTGGGCGCGGAGAACCATCATGACTGATCGTGTTAAAATCGCCCGTGTCAAACCCGTTCTTGCGGAGATCGACTACCCAGTGGGCCGTGATGCGGCCGCAACCGCATTCGACTCGGTGACGCTGACGCTGGCTGATGGCGAAGCCAATCTGGGTGCGCTCATTGCGAAAGCCGGCCGTGAGCGCTTCGAGTCGGCTGACGACCTCGCAACCGAACTCAACAACGTCATGCCGATCGAGGCGGTCGGCGAACCCGGGCAGTCCGATGGCGACGCCTGAACTGGCCGTTCGGTCGATCCAAACGCACACCGAATCCCGTCGTTTAAGTAACTCACAGGGCGTGGGTTTTGCTAATGGAATTTTGTGACGACTGCGGTTCGATGATGAAGACGCAGGGTGATTTGTGGGTCTGTGGGTCGTGTTCGTTTTCGAAACCACGGAACCAACAACAGGAGGCGGCGATGACGACAACACAGGGCCAACAAGACACGGAAATCATCGACGTGAGCGACGCCGAAGACAACGGGTTGCCGACGACGAATGCACGGTGTCCCGCCTGCGAAAACGACCGGGCGTACTGGTATATGCAACAGATCCGTGCGGCCGACGAGAGCGAAACGCGGTTTTTCATCTGCACAGACTGCGAACACAAGTGGCGCGAGGACGACCACTGAGATGACGCTCGCGCCGCCAGCGGTGCCGGCCGAACGGCTGGCTGACTGGCGGCAAACCGAGCAAAC
>CAYWFO010000195.1:0-2542 GCA_964457485.1 uncultured Haloferacaceae archaeon
CCCGCCGAGTCCATCGAAGCGAGCTTTTACGAGCGAGAATGGTCGAGACTGGATTTGAATCACGCGAGACGAGCATTGCGAGTCTCGCCATCGGGTTCAAATCCCGGCGAGTCCATTTTTTACGACAGTCAACGCACGGCAACACTCACGTAGAGTTATATGTTTCCCACCCGTCTTCCGAGTAACTGGTCGCCACTATGAGGACACAGACCGAGGAGATCACCGTGCTCCATGTCGATGACGAAGCCACGTTTGCGGAGCTAACCGCAACCGTCCTCGAACGAACCGACGAGCGGTTTCGGGTTATTACCACAACGGATGTCGACGAGGGGCTCGACATCCTCGCAACCGAGCCGGTCGACTGCGTTATCAGTGACTACGAAATGGCGAACCAAGACGGGCTCGAGTTTCTCGAAATCGTTCGAGAAACCGACGAGTTGCTCCCGTTTATCCTCTACACCGGTCGGGGCAGCGAGGACGTCGCCAGCGAGGCCATCTCCGCAGGAGTGACCGACTACCTTCAGAAGGAAACCGGCACCAGCCAGTACACCGTTCTGGCAAACCGGATCACCAATGCCGTCGAAAGCATGCGCGCACAGCGCGAGCGGCAACGACAGCTCGATGCCATCGAGACCGCCCAAGAGGGGGTGAGCATTCTCGATGACGACCATTTTGTCTACGTCAACAGAGCCTACGCCGACCTCTATGGCTACGAACCTGAGGAGCTGATCGGCGAGCACTACGAACTGCTCTATCTCGATGAGGACTTGCCGACTGTCGAACGCGAAATCACGCCCGCACTCGAAAACGAGGGCAGATGGCACGGCACGACGACCGGTCTCCGGGCCGACGGCAGCACCTTCGTCGAGGATCACACGCTCTCGACGACCGCAAACGGCGAAGTTGTCTGTACGGTTCGCGACATCACCGAGCAGGTCGAACGCGAAACACAACTCGAAGCGCTCAACGAGAGCATGCAGCGATTGATCAACGCCGAATCACGGGAAGACGTTGCCGAGATCGGTGTCGAAACGGCGAAAACAGTCATCGGCCTTGAGGCCAACGCCATTCACCTCGCCGACGACGACACGGGCGCGTTGGTTCCGGTTGCGATTTCCGAGAAGGTGCACGAAATCATTGGTGAGCCACCGACGTTCTCGCCGGGTGAGGGTATCGCGTGGCGCGTTTACAAATCCGGCGAGACGCTTGCCATTGATACCGTCCACGACGATGAGGACATTCTCAACCCGAATTCGCCGGTCGAAAGCGAACTCCACGTTCCGCTCGGCGAGGACGGTATTCTCATCGCCACCTCGACCGAAGCCACAACCTTCGACGGACACGAGATGCTGTTGGCTGAGATACTGGCCGGCAACCTCACAGCCGCGTTTGCCCAAGTCGACCGCACCGAACAGCTCCGCGAGCGCGAGGCCGAACTCACCCGACAGAACAACCAACTCGAACAGTTCGCGAGCATTCTCTCACACGACCTTCGAAACCCGCTCAACGTGGCCGAGGGGCGACTCGAACTGCTTCGTGAAACGGGTGATGACGAGCACGCGGCGGCCATCGAGCGTGCACACACGCGGATGCGGACGATGATCGACGACCTGCTCACACTCGCGCGCGAAGGCGAACACGTCGCCGATCCGGAGATCATCGCCATCGACGACATCGTCAAGGGGTGTTGGAGCACCGTCGAGACCGACGGTGCCTCGCTCCGGCTTGCGTGTGGCTCCGACTGCCCACGAATTCGGGCGGATCCCGGCCGGCTCAAACAGCTGATCGAAAATCTCGTTGCGAACGCGGTCGAACACGGTGTGCCGAGCGATTCAGCCGAGAGCGACAGTGGCGGCGACGGCGACGGACACGTCGTTATCACCGTCGGCCTGCTCGATGACGAGACCGGCCTCTACATCGAAGACACCGGACCCGGCGTTCCCGAAAACGAGCGCGGGTCGGTGTTCGAGGCGGGCTACTCGACCTCGGCGACGGGAACCGGCTTCGGGCTGGCAATCGTCGCCGAAATCGTCGAGGCCCACGGCTGGGACATTCGGCTCGTCGAGGGAGCCGACGGTGGCGCACGCTTCGAGATCACGGGCATCGAGTTCGAGGAGTGAGACTCCGGCGACCACGCACACACCGAGCCAGCGCGAACCGTGTCGCGAACAGTTAACTACCTCCGTTGGTCATCCAGTAGCAATGAGTCAGTATACACGACGGCGAGTGCTTGCGGGTGTCGGCGTCGCGGGCGTCGGTGCGGTCGCAGGCTGTGTTGATGGGATCGATGCGGACGTTGACGAGGAACCGTCGGGAACAACGCTCGGTTCGATTTCGATCGAAAATCTCGACTCAACGACCCACACTGTCGACGTTATCGTCCAGCGTGACAGCGAGGTCGAACACTGGTCGACCCACGAACTCGACGGGTCGGAGGGAACCGATATCGAGCCCGACTGGTCGGCCGAACCCGGTGCGTTTCAGATCATCACCCGACTCGACCGCGATGAACTCCGCCGGACCTCGCTCTCTTCGTTTGATC
>CAYWFO010000196.1:0-2523 GCA_964457485.1 uncultured Haloferacaceae archaeon
AAGTGTGCAACTAATTCACACGCGACATGGGTTCACGGGGCGACACATGTGCGATCGGACGGTAGGGGATTCGGGTGGGAGGATACATATGTACGGAGCGAACCGATGTATCATGAGCGCATTCGGGAACCAAGTCGGTCTGTGCATCCCGCAGCGAGCGGGCGGGGTGGACGAACAACGCGGGGGCAACGCGGATGACGGAGATTGAGTTACTGCTCACCGGCGGCACAGTCGTCACCGGTTCGTCGATGTTCGAGGCGGCAGTCGGCGTCGACGACGGAACGATTGTCGCGGTTGGCGACGAAGGGGCACTGCCAGCGGCGGCCGAAGAAATCGATGTCGACGGCAATCTCGTTCTGCCCGGCGTTGTCGACCCACACACGCACATTGCGGGGTACAACACGATCGATTCGTACGAAACGGGAACCGCGGCGGCCGCAGTCGGTGGAATCACCAGCCTCCTCACGTTTGCGTGGCAGGGGTGGGACGACGGCGAGTGGGACGATTCAGGAACCCTCGCGGGCGCTGTCGAACGACATCGAACGGCCGCGTCGCCACTCATCGATGTCGGCGTCCATCCCGTTATAACGCAGGAAACCGACGGCACGCTCGCCGAACTCGACGCGCTCGTTGCCGCGGGCATCACCTCGTTCAAGATGTTTACGACCGACGACATCCGGCTCTCACACGGGTTCATCGGGCGCGTGTTTGAGCAACTCGCCGACCTCGGAGCCGTCGGAATGGTACACACCGAGGAGTATTCGGTCTGTGTCGAACAGGCGAAAAGCGTGAAAAAGTCTCCGTCGGGGGCGTCCGCGACAGCCTATCCCGCGTCGAGGCCGGCGTACGCCGAGGCGATGTCCGCAGGCGCGGTTGCACGGCTCGCCAGCGCGGTGGATGGAAAGTACTACGGGGTTCACACCACCTCGGAAGCCGCTGTCGACGCGATTGCCGCGGTACAAACCGATGGCTCGAACGTGCGGGCCGAAACGTGTACGCACTACACCGCACTCGACCGCACGGCACTCGACAGGCTGGGAAACCGGGCGATCATGGCCCCACCGCTTCGGAGTCAGGCCGATATCGACGCCCTGTTCGCTCAACTTGGCGAGACGCTGTCGGTTGTCTCGACGGATCACGTGGCGCTGCCGACCGAGCGAAAGGAGGGCGGCCCCTGGTGGGAGAGCGCGTTCGGCGTCAACAGCCTGCAGACGAGCCTGCCGGTGTTTCACGACGAGGCCGTCAATCGGCGGGGACTCTCGTATCCCTCGCTCGTCCGACTGTGCTGTGAGAATCCGGCGCGGACGTTCGGACTCCCCACAAAGGGCCGAATCGAACCCGGTTTCGACGCCGACCTGGTCGTGTTCGATCCCGACGAGACGTACACGATCAGCGCTGAGGACAACCACTCGAATGCAACATATTCGATATACGAGGGCCGCGAAGTCACCGGACGGGTAAAGCGGACGTTCGTTCGAGGTACGCTCGTCGCCGACGAGGGTGAAATCGTCGCCGACCCCGGCCATGGACGGCGTCTCACCCGCGAGATCCCTGACTGGACCGCCTGAGCGGCGAGAACGAGTGATCCGTATGGCCCTAGACGTATCGGTGGGGGTGGAGGCACAACCGGAGGGCGTCGAAAACGTCGGTGTGTGCGAAGCGTGTGGGGCAGACAACACATGGATGGCAGAGGAAAGCTTTAGACTGCGGCCCGGTACCTGCGAGTGGAATGTTACTCACTGGGACCGTCGTCGTCGACGCACAGACCGTCATTGAGGACGGAGCGGTCGCCGTCGACGGATCGCACATCGAAGCCATCGGGCAGCGAGACGAACTCGTCGACCGGTACGCCAATCGCGACACACACGCGTACGACCTGTTGCTTCCGGGCTTCGTCGGCGGTCACATCCACTCGGTCCAGAGTCTGGGCCGCGGCATTGCCGACGACACCGAACTGCTCGACTGGCTGTTCGACTACGTGCTCCCGATGGAGGCGTCGCTGTCGGCCGACGAAATGGAAATCGCCGCAAAACTCGGCTACCTCGAACTCATCGAAAACGGAACGACGACGTGCATCGATCACCTCTCGGTCGCCCACGCCGACCGAGCCTTCGAGGCGGCCGGCGAGATGGGTATCCGCGGTGTGCTCGGAAAGGTACTGATGGATCGGCGATCCCCGGACGGATTGCTCGAAGAAACCCAGGCGGCGCTCGACGAGTCCGAACGGCTGATCCGGCAGTACCACGGCAGTTTCGACGACAGAATCCAGTATGCGGTGACGCCACGGTTTGCGGTTTCGTGTACCGAGGAGTGTCTACGCGGTGTTCGCGAGTTGGCTGACAAATATGACGGCGTCAGAATTCACACCCACGCCAGCGAGAACCGAAGCGAAATCGAGACGGTCGAGGCCGACACTGGACTACGGAACATCCACTGGCTCGACGAGGTTGGCCTCACGGGCGACGATGTCGTCTTGGCACACTGTGTGTGGACCGACGAACGCGAACGCGAGGTGCTCGCCGA
>CAYWFO010000197.1:0-2523 GCA_964457485.1 uncultured Haloferacaceae archaeon
TGCTCCTCGCTCGGATCGTTCATTGGTCGGTTCGTCTCGGTGCGTTTTCGCGGACGAACTCGACGGTGTCGGCCATCGGCGTTCCCGGCCCGAAAATCTCGGCGACGCCCTGGTCTTTGAGCGCGGGTTTGTCTTCCTCGGGAATGATCCCGCCGACGAGAATCAGCGTGTCGTCGCGTGCGCCATACGATTCGAGCCCCTCGATGATCCGCGGAATCAACGTGTTGTGTGCGCCCGAGAGAATCGAGATACCGAGCACGTCAACGTCCTCCTGGACGGCCGCCTGGACGACTTCCTCGGGTGCGCGGTGTAACCCCGAGTAGATCACCTCGAAGCCCGCATCCCGGAAGGCGCGCGCGATTACGTGTGCGCCGCGGTCGTGCCCGTCGAGGCCAACTTTGGCCACCAGACACCGGATTGCCCGCTGTGTCGAGTCCGCGCTCATGAGTGAATTATCGGCCGACTCCGGCTTCATTCTACCGGCGATTTTGCTGATCCGGGCCACCTGTTTCCGACCGAAACCGGCCTACCGAATCAGCGTCACCACCTCCAACACGCCGAACGCGACGCCAACGAGCAGCGCGATGTGGCCCCCATTGCCGACAGTCGCCGCGACGAGAAATCGGCTGCGGGGATACTCGCTCAAGCCGGCGGGAATCGACGGAAGGCCACGAATTCCCGGAACGAGGTTGCAGACAACGATGCTGACACCGCCGTAGCGCTCGAACGCGCGGTCGACAACGCGGAGTCGCCGTTTGCCAACCCGCTTTTCGATCTGTTCGGGAAACCGCGCGAGCGCGGGAACCCGCCGTCGAAGCCCGAAAAACTCGGGAGCGTCCTCGTCGAAGCCGCGGTAGAGCGTCCACTGGCCGACGGTTGCGGCGAGGGTGCAGACCAGCGCGATCGCGACGAGCACGACCCCCGACGGCCGAATGATGGCGATGTAGGCGACGAACACCGCCGTTGGCTGGAGCAGTTTGCCGACGATAACGCCCTCGAAATAGAACAACGCGACCAACAGCGGAACGCCAACCGCGAGCACGACCGGCAGGATTGCGTCGACGGCGGCATCGGCGACCATAGGCGCTCTTTTTCTTGCGACGTGTTAGCTGTTGATGTCGACCCGGTGGCTTGAACCGCGCTACACGTGTTCGTCGAGAAACGTCACGATCTCGCGGTAGGCCTCGATTCGGTTGTCGAGTTTGCTAATTCCGTGGCCCTCGTCATCGAAAATCAGTTTCCGCACGGGTACCTGTTCGCTCGCTTTGTCGGCGATCTGTTTGGCCTCCGCGACTGGTACCCGTGGGTCGTTTTCGCCGTGCAGCACGAACAGCGGGGCCGACAGCTGGTCGACGCTGTTGATCGGGGAAATCGATTCGAGGAATGCGCGGTCGTCGGCTAGCGAACCGTACTCTGCCTCGCGGAGCGCGCGCCGCCACTCGCCGGTGTTTTCGAGGAACGTGACGAAGTTGGCGATGCCGACGATGTCAACACCGGCCGCCCAGCGGTCGGGATACTCCGTCATCGCGGCCAACACCATGAAGCCGCCGTAAGAGGCACCCATCGCGACGATTCGGTCGGGGTCGACCGCGGGATGGTCGGCGAGCCAGTCGACTGCACTCTCGATGTCGCGAACCGAATCCATCCGGTTTTCAACGTCGTCGAGCGCGGCGTACGCCCGTCCGTAGCCCGACGAGCCACGGACGTTCGGCTCGAACACGCCGTAGCCGTGGCTGAGAAGGAACTGTTTGACACCGCTGAACGACGGCCGGCGCTGCGATTCGGGGCCGCCGTGAATGTCGACGACGACCGGTGTGTCGTGGTCGCCGGTCTCGTCGTCGGGCAGCGAAAAGAACGCCGGAATCTCTCGGCCGTCGAACGTCGGATACGCCACCAGTTCGGGTTGGATGAACGTCTCGGGGTCGATGCCGGCGGTTCCCGCGCGGGTCCACTGTTCGGCCTCGCCCGACGCGAGATCGACGACCCAGACGTTCGCGTTTCGGGTTCGACTCGTCACCGTGACCGCCATTCGCTCGCCATCGGGATCGAAGCTGATGCCGCCGGCGACGCTCTCGGGTAGGTCGGGCGCGGGAAACGGCTCGATTCGGTCGGGCGAAACGAGTTCACCCGCGGTAAACTCGGTGGTTCCCGCGACGTTTCGGCCGTAGACGATCCGCCGGCTGTCGTGGTCGATGGTGACGCCGCCGACGTTCCACTCGTCGTCGGTGTGGTGGTCGCGGTCGGCGGTTTCGACGACCGAAACCTCGCCCGTCTCGACCGACAGGCGTTCGAGCCGAAGCGTGTCGGTCGCGCGGTCGGTGACGAAATAGAGGTGCTCGCCGTCGGGGCCCCAACTGGCGCTGCGGTAGCGAACGTCGCGCGCGCGGTCGGTCAGTTGGGTTCGCTCGCCGGAGTCGACATCGACGACCGAGAGTTCCTGATCGTACCCCGAGTACGAGCGCACGACGAGCAACCGGCTGTCGTCGGGGCTCCAGCCGGCGACGTGGAGCCAGCCGTCGCCGT
>CAYWFO010000198.1:0-2522 GCA_964457485.1 uncultured Haloferacaceae archaeon
CGCGTCCGATCCGCACGTCGCGACCGATCCGCGTCGGCAACGCGGTTCGCCATGCGTTTAGCCCCGGAGGTCGAAACACAGCCATATGAACGACAGCATTCTCGACACCGTCGGCTCGCCGCTGGTAAACGTCGACGCACCGGCGGGTTCGACGATCGCGGCCAAACTCGAATCGCGCAACCCCGGCGGATCGGCCAAAGACCGCGCCGCGCTCTGGATGATCGAAGCCGCCGAGCGGGCCGGCGAACTCACCGACGGCGACACGATCGTCGAGCCAACGAGCGGGAACACGGGAATCGGTATCGCGATGGTTGGCGCGGCAAAAGGCTACGACGTCCAGATCGTCATGCCCGCATCGAAATCTCCCGAGCGCCGCCGGATCATGCGGGCATACGGCGCGGAACTCGAACTCGTCGAGGGCGACATCTCGACGGCCAAAGACCGCGCTGACGAACTCGAAGCCGAACGGGGATTCATTCAGCTGCGGCAGTTCGAAAACAGCGCGAATCCGCAGGCACACTACGAGACGACGGCCCCCGAAATCCTCGACCAGATCGGCGACCGAACCGTGGACGCGCTCGTCGCCGGCGTCGGCACCGGCGGGACGATCACCGGCATCGGCCGGCGACTCCGCGAGGAGTTTCCCGAGATGGAGATTGTCGCCGTCGAGCCCGACGATTCGGCGGTGCTCTCGGGCGAGGAACCGACGGGCGACAGTTTTCAGGGGATGGGGCCGGGCTTTATCAGCCCGAATCTCGACACCGACCTGCTGGATTCGATCGAGGTCGTTTCCGCCGAGAACGCCGAAGCCGAGTGTCGCCGACTCGTCAGCGAGGAGGGCATCTTCGTCGGCCAATCGAGCGGCGCGTCAAACCTCGCCGCGCGGCGGGTTGCCGAGCGGCTGGCCGCAACGGCCGACGCCGATCGAGAGCCAGCCGACGGCCCGCTCGTAATCACGGTGTTTTGGGACAGTGGCGAGCGGTATCTCTCGACGGGCATGTTCGACCGCGAATAAGAGGCGTTTTCGACCGTACTCAGCCCGAAAACTCCGCGGCGGAAACCCGGACGACGACGGTTTCGTCGACTTCGCGGAGGTCGTAGTCGGGAATCTCATCGCCCACGCGCCGGGCATACATCGGCTCGACGAGGCGGCCGTCTTCGACCCCAAACACCTGCACCAGTTGGTCGGTTTCCTCGGGCGGGAGTTCGCGGTCTCGAACGTCGGTGGCAAGCGCTCGCGACAGCCATTCGGTTTCGCTGATGCTCGGCTCGCTGATGAGTTGCGCATCGGTGAACCGAACCAGATACCAGTTGAGGTCGTTGAGCAGCGAGACGGCCGCGCCGAGGCTGACAGTGTCGAGCGCAACGCTGTTGTCGAACGGCTGGCTGAGATCGTAGGTCGACAGCGCCGCCCGCGAGGTCTCTCGCGAGAGGAGTTCGTAGCGGAGGTCGACATCGTCGCTTCCAACGAGACAGACGCGCGTCACAGCCTGAGTGACTCCACCGCAGCGTATAGGAATTTGGGTTTTCTCAACGGCGAGCGTGGTCGTGTCGGGCTTACCGAACCGACAGCGCCGTTTCGACCGCCGGATCGGTCAGTTTCCGTTTGATCGCGTCGGCGGCGGTCGTTGTTTCGGCGTGATTCTCCATCAGCACCGTTTCGCTCGGAAAAAGCGTTTCCCCAACCAACAGCCCGTACTCGCGGGCGGTCGAGCCCGTCATCGTCAGATAGACGCCGACGCCGACGGCGGCGATATCGGCTTCTTCTTCACGTTCCCCGCTCGGATAGACGAACTCGATATCTGCGACTGCTCGTGTGCCGAGTACCGCCTGTACCAGCCGTTCGTACCGCGGCGAGATACACAGCGAGCCGTCGTGCGCCGCAACGAATTCGCGGTCGAGCCCGTCGTGTTCGGCGAGTTGGTCGGGGGTTGCCAACAGCGTGTGATAGACGGTGTCGCCGAGGCCGGTAACGACGCGAACGTCGGTGTTTTTCGGGTCGATTCGGCTGTTGATTTCCGAGAGCGACCCAAGCCCGTCGGGGTCGAGGTCGACGACCTCCTCGAGAACAAGGTCGGCGCTGTCGAAGCCGAGCGCAAACTCGTGGGTTCGCAGCGCGCGAAACGGCTCCTCGCGACCGATGAGCCGGAGGTCGTAGCCGTCCAGCGAGACGGTCGCGCTGTCGAAGACGATCCGTCGCGGATATCCGTCGCGGTCGTCGCGAAGCAGCGTGTACTCGGGAGCGTGTGGATCCTGTGGGTCGCTGTAGGCGGCCAGCCGCTCGTAGGGACCCGCCTCGGTCTCCTGTCGGGTTTTCGTAATCGCCTTTTCGTATCGAAGCGTTGAACTCACCGAATCAGCGAGTGCCGCCGCCCGCTCGCCGCCGACCCGTGCCACCCGGTCGAGCACCGCTTCGAGCGGTCGGCCTTTTCTCGGCACGGCGACCGCAACCGTCTCACTCATTGCGTGAGTCCTCGCGGTCGGTAAGTAAACAGATTCCGCATTGCGACTGTGGCGATATT